>CAKOLB010000003.1 GCA_934096125.1 uncultured Bacilli bacterium | reverse complement strand
CTATTCCATGTTTATCTATTAATGCAGTTAGATAGTCGATTACATTTTTACTTACTTTGTATTTATTTGATAGACTTCCTATCGACATTCCTTTCTTTTTATCAGTATATAAATTTATTTTATCTTCATAAGTTAATTTTGACATATAAAAACCTCGTTTCCTTTTTGTCCAAGAAACGGGGTTCATATCAAAATCTGGTGGGGAGTTTTAATAATAAAACTTCGAAATCTGGTGGGGAGATGATAATGCTATTTAATCATCTCTTTTTATATGTGATAATGAATGTAGAAAGAGGTGAAGTTTAGTGGATGAACTAAGAAAAATTATGGGATTAAATGGCAACTACAGGGTTACCAAAGTAGAGGATAGAGAAGCTCAAAAAGTGATATCAAAGTTTATATATGTGGAGTGTATATCCAAAAAATATAAGTGCCCTAAATGTGATAAATATACAAAAAGCGTGCATGATTAATTAAAACCAATTACGTTAAAATATGTAAAAGCATTTGAATATGTGACATATCTTGTGCTTATTAAAAGACGCTTTATATGCCATAACTACAAATATAAATTTACAGAGCTTGTTATAATTAGGATTTAATTGACTTTATTCAATTTTAACTCCCCACCAGATTTCGAAGAACCAAAATAATCTTGAAAGGGATTTTTTTTGTCAAATAAGACGTCACTGTTTGACTTTAAAGTTCATTGTTAGTATAATTTGTTATAGTAAAGGTGATTGGCTATGAAGAAAATATATGGTGGGTTATTTGCTTTTGTTTTAGTTGTCATTAGTTTTTTATGTTATGAATTATATCATGATAATAATAAATATTTAGTGGAAAATAGTAGTAGTAAAAGCATAGTTAATAATGGTAATACAATTAGTATTATGCTGGAAACTAGCAGTGGAAGTGGGGAATATCAAGAATCTTCTTCTAGTTCATGGCCAACTGATTTAATATTTAATAGTAAACTTTCTAAGTGCACAAATGGTGGAGAAATATCTTGGGATGCAACAAATAAAAAAGTAGTTGTAAAAAGTAGTAGTGTAGATAATTGTTATGCTTACTTTGACGTAATTTCTTTAACTAGTTATTGTTCTAATGGTAGTAATTTAGCCAGTTGTATTAAGAATTTTGCTGATGCAGCAGGCTCATCTAACAGTAAAATATATCATCATGATAGTTCTTTAACAAATGGAGCAAGTGATAATTCATATAGGTATTCTGGCGCGAATCCAAATAATTATGTATGTTTTGGAAGCAATGAAAGTCCATGTCCAACAGATAACCTATATAGAATAATTGGAGTGTTTGGAGATAAAGTAAAATTAATCAAATCTGATTATGCAACAAGTGCATTACTTGGAACAGATGGTGATTATTCTGGTTCTGCAAAACCAAATGCATCATCTTATAAAGGAAGTTTGACAACAGTAAATACCTATAAATGGAATTATAAAGCTACAAATAATGGCTCCAATACATGGAGTACAAGTCTGTTAAATAAAACAAATTTAAATACAAATTTCATAACAAATATAGGAACAGAATGGGCAAACAAGATAGCAACTACAACATGGAAAGTTGGGGGAAATACACTCGATAATATATCTAAAGTAGTACCAGCGACAGCATATCAAAATGAAATCGTAAATCCGGTAACAACAAATACAACAGATAATGCCACAGAATACCCGGCAAAAATAGGGTTAATGTATGCATCAGATTATGGATTTGCAGCAGATCCGAGTGCATGGACAAAAACACTTTATGATTATGATGGAATAAAATCATTAAATTGGATGTATATGGGCGGATATACAGAATGGACTATTTCCCGGAGTTCGGGCAATGCGTATAATGTGTTCCTTGTGAATACATCTGGGTATGTGAACAGCAGCAGTGCGTCGAATGCGTATGTGGTCCGGCCGTCCTTTAGTCTTGAGTCTTCAGTAACCTATGCATCGGGGAGTGGAAGCGCCGATGACCCGATTAGAATAGGATAATAACGATTATCATAATTTCATCACATTGGTAAAGTATAGTGGTTTTGGGAGGTCAATATGAAAGTATTAGTTGTAGATGATGAGAAGTTAATAAGGGATGTAATAAAAGAGTATTTGATGTTAGAGCAAATAGATGTAGAAGAGGCTGCTAATGGAATAGAGGCTTTAGAAAAGGTTAAAAATGATAAGTTTGATATTGTTATTATGGATATAATGATGCCAAAAATGGATGGTTATACAGCCTGCCGGGAGATAAAGAAAATATCAGATGTTCCATTTATTATGTTATCTGCTAGAGGAGAAGAATACGATAAATTAATTGGTTTTGATTTAGGAATTGATGATTATGTTACTAAGCCTTTTAGTCCTAAAGAATTAGTGGCACGGATTAAAGCAATTACAAAACGAAAAGAAAATGATAATAAAATAATAGTAATTGAAGGTATTAAACTTGATGATGTAGCTCATGATGTGTATGTAGAGGATAAGAAAATTAACTTAACACCGAAAGAGTATGATTTACTAAAGTTTTTTATCGATAATAAAAATATTGCTTTATCAAGAGAGAATTTACTAAGTAATATATGGGGATATGATTTTTATGGAGATGATAGAACTATTGATACGCATGTGAAGACTCTTAGAAAACATTTAGGAAAATATAAAGATTTAATTGTGACTGTTAGAGGAATGGGATATAAGTTTGTGTATGAAGAAGAAAAATAAGAAAACTAGCATACAAGCTAAAACGCTTGTATTTTTGCTTACATACAATGTTGTTGTAATATTTCTACTATGGGTATGTCAAATATCTATTTTCGATATCTATTATGAACGAGAACAAGTTGATAACATGGATAATATAGTAGATACGATTAAAAGTACTGATTATTTAAATTTGCCTGATACACTTCAAGATATATCTTATCATAAAGAAGTTTGTATAGTTCTTACGAATGAAGATGAAATATTAGCTGGTTATAACCTTAATATGAAAGGTTGTGTGTTTAACAAAAATAATAAAGATGTTAATAAATTAATGTATGGGTTTGTGGCATCAAATAAAGATTTTAAGAAGTATCGTTTTGTTAATGAAGATAAACATGTTTCTGCGCTTATGTATGGGACAAAACTTGGTGATGGTTATGCATTTATCTATACAAATTTGCAAGATATATCTGATTTTACTTTGATTATAAAGAAACAAATTATGTATGTTTGTATGATAGGTATTATTATTGCTGTTATTATCTCTATATTTTTATCAAGTAAAATAACTGATCCAATTACAAAAATTACGAAGAAAGCTAAAAAAATGGGTTCTGGAAATATAGATGTAGTTTTTGAAGAAAGCGGTATTAAAGAGATTGACGAGCTATCTAGTACTTTGATGCAAGCTCAAAATGAGCTGCGTAAAACTGATGAGTTAAGACGCGATTTAATGGCTAATGTTTCTCATGATTTAAAAACACCTCTTACGATGATTAAAGCTTATGCAGAAATGATTAGAGATATATCATATAAAGATCGTGATAAAATGAATGAACACTTAGAAATTATTGTAGATGAGACTGATCGCCTTACAATGCTTGTAAATGATATTTTAGATTTATCAAGGATGCAATCTAATGCAGATACTTTAAATATTGCTAAATTTGATTTAAGTAAAGAGATAACTAATATAGTTAATAAGTATCAAATAATTAAAGAAACTGAGAAATATACTATTAATGTTGATATGCCAAAGGAAATGATTGTAAAAGCTGATAAGAAAAAGATTAATCAAGTAATATATAATTTAATAAATAATGCGATTAATTATACTGGGGATGATAAAAAGGTCTCTGTTAAAGTTACAAAACATAAGAAGTATTATTTAGTAGAAATTATTGATACTGGTAAAGGTATTAAGGCTGATGAAATACCTTATATATGGAATAAGTATTATAAAAAGGAAAAGAAACATCAAAGAAATGTTGTATCTACCGGGCTTGGTTTATCTATTGTTAAGCAAATACTTGAGCTTCATGACTATGAATATGGGGTTCAAAGTGAAGTTGGAAAAGGTTCGACATTTTACTTTAAAATTAAAATATAATATTTTCACTAGTTGCACATCTATTTTTCATAATTACTTGGTATAGTGTAAATGTAATGAAGGAGGGATGCTGATAGATTGAATGATTTGTTTATGATAATATAAACTATACACAATTAACATATAAACTCAAAACTCACACTTTTAAAAAGACTACATATTTGGTTATGTGGTCTTTTGCTTGTAAAGAATTCAAAGGTTTTATGTTATAAAATTTTGGAATTTTTTGTTGGATAAAATATGTTGTTATGATAGAATAATTTACTGTGGTGATACGATGAGAAAACAATACTTAATATATGCAGATGAGTCACATAGAAAAGGAAAATATTTTAGTAACTTTTATGGTGGAGCGTTAATAAATTATACTGAATTAGAAAAAATAAATAATTTGCTTAACGCTAAAAAAGATGAGTTAGGTTTATGTCAAGAGGTTAAATGGACAAAAGTCACTGAACAGTATTTGGAAAAATATATGGAGTTAATAAATTATTTTTTTGAGTTTATTAGACTTAATAAAATTAAAATAAGAATAATGTTTAGACAGAACGCTCTTGTTCCACAAGACATAACCAAAGAACAAAGAGAAGAAGAATATTTTCTTTTATATTATCAATTTATCAAACATGCTTTTGGAATTGAGTATTGTAATATGAAAGAAAAAGAAAAAGTAATATTGAAATTATATTTTGATGCTTTGCCTGATAGCAAAAAGAAAAATAAAAAATTTAAAGGTTATATTTATGCTTTAAATAATTTTTTTGGAATAAACAATATTCATATATATAAAGAAGATATTGCGGAAATTAATTCTAAAAATCACGTTGTACTGCAATGTATGGATATTATATTAGGATCTATAAATTTTAAATTAAATAATATGAATTGTGAAAAAAACTCGTCTACTAATAGGCGAGGGAAAAGAACAATTGCTAAAGAAAAATTATATAAAAATATACTTAGAAATATTAGAATGATTTATCCTAATTTTAATATAGGCATTTCAACCAGTAGTCGTGGCGATTTCACAAATAGTTGGAATGATCCTTATAGACATTGGTGCTTTAGAGCTAAAAATAGTGTATTTGATTCGTCTTTAACAAAAAATAATAAATAAAAACTCCATTCTTCCTACATAGTCTTTCACGCACTAAGCGTAAAGCTTCAGAGAGAACAGAGTTTTTATAAGACAATAGTACCATTTATTTATGGGTATTGTCAATAGTAGTATATTTGAATATGATAAATATATTCATTAATTAAAATAAATAAATATAAATATTGATAGGAGTAGGCAGTAGATTGAGAACTTCCATAGTTTGCCATTTTTAACTAGTTTGCTAAGCCATTTGTAAGATATATAGGTAACTATCATGGCAGCAAACATACCAAGGAGATATGGGCCGATTAAAGCCGATAATTCGTTGGTGCTTGCAAGGTCTTTTACTCCAAGTAAGATGGTAGCAACACTAACAGGAAAATAAAGCATGAAGGTATATTTTAAAGCTGTTTCTCTTTTTAAATTGCAAAGAAGACAAGCTACTAAGACAGTTCCACTTCGACTTATTCCAGGGATAATGGTAATCATTTGAAATAACCCAATGATAATAGCATCTTTGAAAGTTATGTCATTATCGTCTTTGTCGCCTTTAATATTTTTAACAATGAAAAGAGAGATAGCAGTTAGTAAAAAGGCTAGGGCTAATCCTTTTAAAGAATAAAGACTTTCAAGTTTATCTTTAAGAAGAAGACCAGTAATACCAACAGGAATAGTACTTACAATAATGTATAAACAGTACTTAAAGTTATTTGAGTTTTCTTTTCTTTTTTCCTTTTTAAATATAAAGGTAAAGAAAGAAATAAGTAATTTTTTGATATCAGGCCAAAATATGATAAATATAGCAATAAATGAGCCGAAGTTAGAGATTATTTCAAAGTTTAGGCTGTTAAACATATTGGTGTTAAATAAGTTTTTAAATAGATAGATATGGCCACTGCTGGAAATAGGGAGCGGTTCTGTAATACCTTGGATAATTCCTAAAATTAAATAAGTTATATAGTTAATCAATTAAATCACCTTCTATTATATATTTTTCTATTTTATTATTTATGCTTTTTGCACTTTATAAGTCTTACCAAATGTTTCGACACTTACTTTGGTTATGACAATATTTTCTTTAAGTTTACCAGTCGTTTCATCTTCAACTTCGGCTGAAGTTTCAATTTTCTTTATGATATCAAAGCCATCTGTTACTTTACCAAAAGCGGCATATTTTCCGTCCAGAGAAGTGGAGGCATTATCACTTAAGACGATGAAAAATTGAGAGCCGGCAGAGTCAGGGTTCATACTTCTAGCCATAGAGACAACCTTTTCATTGTGACTTATATCATTTTTGGAAAAATGATTTTCTTTAAATTCTCCTTTGATTTGGTATCCTGGGCCTCCAGTTCCATCACCATTTGGGTCTCCGCCTTGTAAAACAAAACCTGGGACTAAGCGGTGAAAGGTTAAGCCATCATAAAATCCTTCATTTATAAGACTTACGAAATTAGCAACGGTATTCGGAGCTTTCTTTGGATATAAAACCATCTTGATTTCTCCATAACCCTTTATATCCATTGTTACTATAGGATTTTTAACACTTTCTTTATTGCATCCACTTAAAGTTATAAGACAAAGAACTAAAATTATTATCTTTTTCAATATTATCACCGTAATATATTTTATCATGGTAGGACTTATTTAAGCAATAAAAACATATATAATGTTATGAGAATTATAAAGTTAATCTTAGGGTCTATGTTTATAAGTATTGGTTTGTTTTTTATTATTATTAATTTGAATTTACTTGTTTTAGGGTATACTTTTTTAGAGTTTGTATATTTTATTATTAGAAGTGGGATAATACTGTTTATTTTGCTAGGAATTTTTTTAATATATGTTTCATGGGGAGGGAAATGATGAATTATATTTTTGATATCACACTTAATTTTTTCCCATATAATGTTTATGCACATGAATGGTTAGAAGACGATGAATATACTTATATGAAAAAAATAAAGATATATCATGTACCTTTAAGGTTTTATAATGTAGTTTTAAATAATAGGGTAGAGGTTAAGGCATTGAGTGAGAAAACTGTTCTTTTAGCAAGCCTCAATGGCTCTATTGCTTTAGCTTTTGATAAAGATGGGAAAGAGATAAAAAGAAGTTTCTTAGAATATCAAGATGATGCCGCTATTTTAGATATTTTGTATACTTTAAAAGAAGTAAAATTTGATTATGTAGTACTGGGTAATGTGGGATATGAAAGAGATAGATATGAGAAAAATGTAAGGAATTATATAAAGGGAAAATTAAATAGATATGAAGAAAATAAGGAAAGTAGTAAGCTTAAGTATATTTATGCTGAGTGGTTTCAAAAACTTCCGGAAGAAAACTATTTAGAAGTGATGAAAGAAAGCCTTAGAAGTATTGGTAGTGAAGAAGAAAGAATATATAATTTGTTAAATTTAAGTATATTTTAAGAAAATGTTTACATACTAAGGGTAGGAAAAGAGGAAAAAGGATGAAAGTTTTTAAAAAAGTATTGTTAGTATGTTTAATTTGTGTATCTTTAGCAGGCTGCTCAATGATGAAAAAAACTGCGAAAGGAGCAGTAGAAGACTTTTTAAATCAATATAAAAGTTTAAGTAGTAATGTTTTAGAGGACTTAGATAAAGTTGTGGATGATGAAGACTTAACCGATGAACAAAAGGAAAAATACCGAGATATTTTAAAAAGACAGTATGAAGAGTTAAAATATGAAGTCCAAGATGAAGAGTATGATGGAGATAAAGCGACGGTAAAAACAAAGATTACTGTTATTGACTATTATAAAGTACAAAAAGATGCTAGTAAGTATTTACAAAATAATGAGGATAAATTTTTAGAAAATGGAGTATATAGTAATAAATTATATATGGATTATAAGTTAGAACAAATGGATAAAGCTAAAGATACTAAGGATTATACAATTAACTTTAAACTGCAAAAAAATGATAAAGGTAATTATGAAGTAATTGATTTAACAAATGAAGATTTAGAGAAAATACATGGTATTTACAATTATGAAAATGAAAAGTAGAAGGATGCACCGTTATCTTTCTACTTTTTTAGTGTAAGGTCATAGCTATATCTTTGGATGATGGTGAGGCAATTTTCAAGCTTTTCGGGAAGAGGAATATCTTGGCTTTCTACTCTTTCAAAGTCTTTTTGAATTTTTTCTTGGATGATTTTATTATTTATAGTGCAAAAAGATAAAATAGTTTGAGCAGCTGATGTATCACCTAAGAATTTTTGGAGGCTAGAGGCAATATTAAAGAAGTTGTAGTTGTGATTAAAGATATATAATTTGTGAGAAGTTATATATTTATTTAAAGCATCTAAAATTAAAGATAGATTATTTAAATTATGTAAGTTGATAATTTCATTATATAAAATATTTGGTGAAATTAAATGATGAGTGTAAGCTTTTTCTACTATAGAAAGGATTTCACTGTTTAAAAATATATTTAGATAATTTTCTAGTTTGTATAGTGAAATGTTATTTTTTATGAGAACTTCGGGTATTGCCTTAATGATTTGATAGTCATTTTTAAGGTATAGGTGTCCATATTTGCTTGTGATAATAGTGTAAAGGGCAATTATGTTGTAATCTAGGCTTGGTATCTTTTCATAATAGATATCTTGGATAGTTCCATCTCTTATGGCATCAACGGAAAGATTAAACATGGCTTTTAGAGTTATATCTAAGGATTGTTTGTTAACTTGATTTTGCAGACGGGTAATATTATGCTTATTTAAATTAATGTATTTGGTATTTTTTTTAATGTAAGTTTTTTTGATGTTTTCAAAGTGGTCGATTATTTTCAAACATTTTTCTTTTTTTTGCTCTGTTGGAGCATTTTCTTTGCCGATGTTTATAAGAATTTCAGCCAGATTTTGGCGACTTTTATAGTCTTCTTTAGTCATTATTAAAAGAAGTTTGTCAAGAACTCTTTTATCTTCGAGAGAACTTAAATTTTGAAGTTTTTGATATATAGTTTTTAAAGTATCTTCGTTTGAAAATAGATTATTGCCACCGTTATAGTATTTTGTTTTAAGTTTTTGGGAAATGTTTTGACTTGAATAATTACTATTAAGTAATACTGCATCAAAAAGAGTAAAAATATTAATGTGTTTTTGATTAATCATGATATCAGTGATGGTGTTATAGATGGATGGGTTGATTAGAGTAAGAGCAAGAGTGATGCTTTCGTCAGTTTCTATTTTCATGTCAAGAATATATGTGCATATAGCCTTGATATAATCGCTGTCATGATTTTGATAAAAAGTGTTTCCAATATAGTAACTTAAAATTGTGTATGCCATTTTGGCTTCATTATCTGTGATGTTTTTTTGATACAGGAAGAAGTTTTTTTCTATTTCTTTAAAATAGGTATCGTCCATTTCCATTTTAATGTTTTTGAATTTTTTAGAAAGGAAGCTT
The DNA here is from genome assembly GCA_934096125.1 of uncultured Bacilli bacterium. Lineage (GTDB taxonomy): Bacteria > Bacillota_I > Bacilli_A > RF39 > UBA660 > Onthocola_B. The sequence goes on along the minus strand of CAKOLB010000003.1, from coordinate 120,597 downwards.
TCTGGTGCACTTTTCAAAATCTCATTTGCGTACCGAATAAAACTTAACAATAGAAACACTTCCTTTCCTTATAGCTCGTTTTATTATAACATATTTTGCTAGGCTAAACCATATATTTTTCTAGGGTGATTGAGGCTTGAAGAAGGTAATTATTGTTTTATTTTTAGTAGCTGTATTTAATGTAAAAGCTTATAGTGCTGAGAGTATGTATGCTCTTGATTTAGATAATGATATTGTATATTATGACCATAATTCAAATGAAGAAAAACTAATAGCTAGTGTGACAAAGATTATGTCAGCGATTGTAACTATTGAATGTGTAGATTTAGAAAAGGAAGTTGTGGTAGGTGATGAAGTTTTAAAAGCCTATGGAAGTGCTATTTATATCGAAAAGGGGGAAAAAATTAAACTTAAAGATTTACTTTATGGCTTGATGCTTAGAAGTGGAAATGATGCGGCAGTTGTTATTGCCAAAAATGTGGCCGGTTCAATGGAAAGTTTTGTTAGCCTTATGAATGAAATGGCCATTAAGCTCAATTTGAATAACACATATTTTTATAATAATCATGGACTGGAAGAAAATGATGGAAAAGGGAATGTATCAACTGCTAGAGATTTAGCTATTTTAACTAAATATGCGATGAAGAATAAAACTTTTAGGGCGATATTTGGAACAAAAAGTTATAAGGTAAAAACTAACTATAAAAGTTATAGTTGGATAAATAAAAATAAACTTTTGCATAGTGAAGATTATATTACGGGGGGAAAGACTGGTTTTACAAAAAAGGCAAGACGGACTTTAGTTACGACGGGGAGTAGAAATAATATAAATGTTGTGGTGGTAACACTTAATGATGGGAATGACTTTTTAGACCATAAAAAAATGTATGAAAGTATTTTTAGAAATTATAAAGCTGTGCTTGTAGTAGATAAAGATAAATTAAATATCAAAGATGAGAAGTATTATAAGGGAGATAAGCTATATTTAAAAGATAGTATATATGTAAGTGTAAAGGATGATAAAAAAGAGAAAATAAAAGTAAATTATGATTTATATAAAGAGAAGTATAAGGATAAAGATGTTGTTGGAAAAGTAAAAGTTACTAAAGATGGTAAGTTAATTAGAGAAGATAATATATATGTGAAAGTGATGAAAAAAAGTGAAAAAAACATGAAAAAAAGTATATTTGGGAAGTGGTCTTGGTGGTAAGTTATATTTGGTTTTTTCTAATTGCTGTTGGGATACTTTTTTCATTTTTTTCAGGGAATACCTCTGTTATTAATGATAGCATTTTGACAAATGGAAACAAAGCCTTGGAACTTATGATTTCCATACTTCCGATTATTGTGCTTTGGTCAGGGATTATGAAAATTGCTGAAGATGCTGGAGTGCTAAAAAAATTTAGCAGACTTTTGTATCCACTTTTATCTAAATTATTTCCATCACTTCCTAAAGATAGTCCGGCGCTTGGGTTTATTGCTTCTAATATAGCTGCAAATATGCTGGGACTTGGAAGTGCTGCGACTCCTTTTGGATTAAAAGCGATGAAAGAACTTCAAAAGGTAAATAAAAATAAAAATGTAGCAAGTGAAGCAATGATTACGTTTTTGGTTTTAAATACTGCGGGAGTAACAATTGTGCCAACGACAGTGCTGGCTTTACGGATTGCTTATGGCTCGCAAAATCCATCAGAGATAATTTTGCCAGGGGCAATTGCGACCCTTTGCTCAAGTATGGGAGGGCTTTTTTTGGATTATATAATAAGAAAAAGAGGGAAAAATGAATGATATATCTAAAGTTATAATACCTGTATTTGTTTTGGCAGTTATCTTTTATGCTTTTTATAAAAAGGTAAATTTATATGATTCTTTTTTAGAGGGAGCTAAAGAGGGCTTGCAAATTTCTTTTAGCATTTTTCCGGCAGTTTTAGCCATGGTTTTTGCAATTAATATATTTTTAGATAGCAATTTTATTTATAGCTTTTTACATGTTATAGCTCCTTTTTTGGATAACCTTGCTATCCCCCTTGATATATTTCCAATGGCTATTTTACGACCTATATCAGGAACAGCAAGCCTTGCAATTATGAACGATATATTTGAAAATTTCGGCCCAGATTCTTATGCAGGCAAACTTTCAAGTGTTTTGCAGGGTTGCACAGATACCACTATTTATGTTCTTGCACTTTATTTTGGCTCGATTGGAATTAAAAAGATACGCTATTCCTTAGGTGTCGGTCTTTTTGCTGATTTAGTGGGAATAGCAATGGGCTTTATTCTTACTGCTGTATTTTTTGGCTAATAAGTGATATAATTAAGGCATCACGGAGGTTTTTATGGAACGTTTACAAAAAGTAATTGCGGCATATGGATATACATCAAGAAGAAAGGCTGAGGAGTTAATTCGTCGGGGCAAAGTCATGGTTAATGGAAAAACTTCTCTAGAGCTTGGAACTAAAGTCTCACCATCTGATGTGATAAGTATTGATGGAGTTATAATTAATAAAGATGTAAAACTTGAGTATTATTTACTTAATAAACCAAGGCAAGTTATTAGTAGTGTAACTGATAATAATGGCCGAATTACTGTGACAGATTTAATTAACACTGATGCTAGAATATACCCAGTTGGCAGACTTGATTATGATACAACAGGCTTGATAATTTTAACTAATGATGGGGACCTTGCTAATGTTTTAACTCATCCAAAATTTGAAATTGAGAAAACATATGTGGCTAAACTTTCGAAAATACTTACCAAAGAAGAAATAGAACATATTAAAAAAGGGGTCGTAGTTGATGGAAGACGAGTTGTTGTAAAAAGATTTAAAGTTTTAAAAAGAAATGTAGAAAAAAATGTCTGTTTAGTAGAAATAACTATTATTGAAGGAAGAAATCATATCGTTAAGAAATTATTTAAAACGATGAATATCGATGTTAAGAAACTTAGCAGGGTTGGTTATGGATTTTTGAAAATAGATAATTTGAAATCTGGAGAATATCGCAATCTTTCGATTAAAGAGATAAAAAAGTTGTATGCACAAAAAAAGAGTTAGAATTGGGTTTAAGCAATCTACTCTTTTTCCTTTTCATCATCTAATACTATGGCACTTGTAGGACAAGAAGTAATAGCATTTTCTAGTTCAGCAGTATCTAAGTTCTTCTCGCTTATAACACAAGATAGGCCATCGATGATATCGAAATGTTCAGGGTCAATAGCAACACACATACCGCACCCGATGCAGTTTTCATTAACAGTTATTTTTTTCATGTAAAGTTCTCCTTCCAGTTTTAATTATATTAAAATGTTTTAAGAAAATCAATTAAACCGGTTGAAAAAAATACCTTTTTAGTTTATTATCATAGTAAGAGGTAGTGTTATGGATACGAGAATGAATAAGTATAATGAAGAAGATACTATGTCAAGAGTATCTAAAAATAATCTGTTATACAAAAAAATTAACGAGGAAAGTATTGAAAATTTTGATGTTCATAGCAATGCAACAGTCATTGGAAATCAAGAGGACAATATAGATATAGAAAAGATTAGAAAGATTTTGGATACAAGATATAATTCAAATATTAAAAGAAAGAGTATAAGACTTGAAGAAGAGGAAGAAAAGGAAATACCTCAGCTTGAACCAACAAAAGAGTATGACTTAGGCAAAGTTCTTGAAAAAGCTCGAGATGAACAAGAGGAAAGCTACGAAAAAGTTAGGGCAAAAAAATTACGTAATACTCAGTTTGATATCCTTAATAATTTAAATATTGAGGTAGATAAAAAAGAGGAAAAAGAAAATTTTGAAGAACCTCTTGATGATGCTGCCGCTACTGAACAAGATGCGATAGATTTATTCAGTGACATTATAGGAGATGATACTCAAGTATTTGAGGGTATCAATCATGAAGAAATTGAAAGCGCTAAAGAAAGTGGTATTGTAGAAATAGATAAAGTGAAAGAAGAAAATTTAGATAATTCTTTTTATGCCACTAGTGTATTTAAAAAAAGTGATTTTGAAGATGAGAATAATACCGATTTTGTTGATGATGATAAACTAAATATAGGTGTTAAAATATTAATTGGACTAGTTATTGTAATTTTTGTGGGAGGTTTAGCCCTTTTTATCAAGTCATTTTTGAAAATATAATACGTATTATTTAATATGAAAAAATTTAAAGTGAAAAAAAAGTGGAAAATATCAAAAGTACTTATTGTGGGCGGAATTTTGATATTTTTTTTTACATCTTTGTTTGTTCGAGTTTATGTAAATAAAGTGTCTAAAAAAGTTGTGGATTATGCTAATTTAAGACTTGAAGAAGCGATGGAAGCTTTTTTAAGTCAAAGCATTGGGGTGAAGACTTTAAATTCAAACTTATTTGATAATTTGCTTTCTGTAAAATATAACAATGAGGGGGAGATAGTCTCTGCTAGTTATGATTTTGCCAAAGTTTATGAGGCTTTAGAAGAAGTGACTGATGTTTTGTATGAGGAAATTCAAACTTTAGAAAGTGGGAAAAATAAAAGCTATAAAAATTCTACCATAGTAAATTATCCGGAAGGGATTGCTTTAAAAGTTCCTGTATTTTTCTCTTCATCTTCCGTATTATTTGCAAGCTTGGGACCAAAAATTTGCATACCTGTTAAATTTGTTGGGGCTATTTTGACTAATATTAGAACGGAAATTAAAGATTATGGGTTAAACAATGCGATGGTGGAAGTTTATATTACAGTTAAAATAACGACTAATTTAGTAAGTGCCCTTAATAAAAGCGAAAATGTTATTGATTACAACGTTTTAGTTGCATCCACGGTAATTAATGGAAAAGTCCCAAATGTTTATGGAGCAGGTTTAGTGCAAAAAAGTTCCGATTTCTCTATTCCCTTAGAATAAGTTCTATGTTATAATCTAAAATAGGTGAGATAAAGTAATGGATAAAGGATTCATCAATACCGCGTTTACGAAGGGAGTAAACGATTATTTAAGCAGTTGTGATGATGTCAAGGGAGTTATGTATAATTCTTTTTTAGTCGTGGTTATTCGTGCTTTAATTTCTATTTACAGTGAACTTGACGTTATAAATCCGATGATAATTGGTGATGCAGAACTGTTTAAAGATAACCTTGCCAAGTATGGTTATAGTAAAATTGATGTCAATGTATTTTTATCGGATTTAGAGTTATATGAAGAAATTGAAAAGAAAAATGAAACTAGTCAAATAAAAGAGAAGAATCCATATTTTGTTTTAATTCAAAAAGAGTTAGTTGATATGTTTATCAAAAAGAAACTTAATTATACTATTTCAAAAGAAGAGTTAAATGTATTTTATGATTTGCTGTATACTCCTTATTCTAAAGATCCACTTCGGGTGTCCTATAATTTTTTGACGGCTGTAGATGTTATGGAAGTTGATAGATATTTTAGGGAACAAATGAAAAATAATGTTAAAGTAATTAAATCAAAAGAAAAACATTATTTAAATGTCAAAGCTTATGAGATTTTGAATTATAGTATGGATAATTTGGCCAAAATGAGTGATACAGATTTAGCAAATGTTAACTCTGAAGTTTATGATTATTTTGGAATTAGAGAAAATGCGATTAATAAGGAGTATTTGCTCGATAAAGCTTTAAATGCACTGGATAAAGAGAAGAATGCTGTAACATCTGGAAATGGTTACGTTGATATCTTGCTTGTTTTAAGTGTGATATGTACAGTTGTCATGATTATTTTGGTTGTAGCCATGATTTTAGTTTAATCGGGTGAAGTTATGAATTATGTTATAAATGGGAAAAAATATTTATTAGTTAAAAATTACCGAGATGCTTTTAATGAAGAAGAACTGCTTGAAAAGTTAACTGATTATTTTGAAAAATTTGATTATGTTCTTGGCGATTATGCTTATGGAAAACTTCGATTAAAAGGATTTAATAATAAGAATAATGAGGGTTATAAAACTATAAATGATTATGCAAATGTAAGTGAATATATAAGTAAGTATTGTGCTTATGGTTGTCGTTATTTTATTTTACAAAAGATGATTGAAAAAAAATGATTTGTTTGTTATACTTTATAGTAGATTAGGGAAGGATTGATATGTGTGAATAAGATTAAAATTAATTTAATGTCGGGGTCTAGTTTAGAAAAACCTTTAATAACAGCTTTTACAAACAATGGTGCTCAATATGTTGTTTTTGATAATGAAATGAATGGGTCAATGGGATTGCCAATTATTTTAGTGACTAAACTTGCTAATAATACTTTGTCTATGATATCTGATAGTGAGTGGACTAGTGTTAAAGAAGCTCTTAGAATGATTATAGCTGGAAATGCTATTGATTATGTAAGCGTGCCGGATATGGTTGGAGCGGAAGATATGTTCTTTAGACAATTAACTTTGCCACTTGCATCTTTTGAATCGCTTAAAAATAATTATAAGCCTCTTGGAAGTCAAAATGATATGGGTACGTCTGGTTTAAATGTTGGCACTAGCGCAGAACAAGCTCCGGTAAGCCCGGTGCAACCATCTACTTTTGTTAGTCCTACTATAAAACAAGCGGCTCCCGCTACTGCTTCAAATATGAATAATCCTATGCCGGATGTAAACAATGTCAATGTTTTTAATCCAATGGCGAATGAGAAAGTGACTTCAAATAATGAAACTACATCTTCAGTTAAAGATTTTACAGCAGATAAAGAAGCGTTTATGAAAGCTTGTGAAAATATGTTTGATGCTTTAGTAGCTAAATTTAGTGAGAAATAGGAATTTATTTCTCTTTTTTTTATATAGTAATAATATGAAGGAGACTATAGAATTTTATTATGATTTATTAGTAGAAGATTATAAAGAAAAAAATGATAAGTATTATTTTAAAGCTGGCAACTGTGATTATGTATTTACTTTTTATAACCGTAGTTTGGATGAACTTGAGGATTTATGCGCTGTTATTTTAGAATTAAAAGGAAAAGGGATAAGTGTTAATGAATTTGTTCAAAATAAGAAGCAAAGTTATTTGACTGGTGTGGCTGGATATAATTATGTGCTTTTAAAAATTTTTCATGCAAACGAAACGTATGATATATTTGATATTATAAAGCTAAATGATAATTTGATGGTTACAGCTGATAATTCTAGGTTGTATCGAAATAAATGGGGATTTTTGTGGACAAAAAAGCTTGATTTTGTAGAAAGTCAAGTGAATGAGTTATGTTTGGAGAAAAAAGTTATTATTAATTCCTTTTGCTATTTTGCGGGTTTAACAGAAATGGCTATTAGTTATGTAAATATAGCTGATGCTCATTATGGTATGTTTGCTCCCAAAATTTGTTTATCACATCGCCGAGTTTTCTTTCCAAATTATAAATTAAACTATTTAAATCCGCTTTCCTTTATATTTGATGTTGGAGTAAGAGATGTAGCTGAATATTTGAAGTATGAGTTTTTGTGTTCACCAAATGATGCGATGGAAGAGTTAATTATATTTTTGCGTATTCAAAAGTTAAATTTGTATGAGTATCATTTGCTTTTTGCTCGTCTTCTTTATCCAAGCTTTTATTTTGATATTTTTGATAATGTTGTAAATAATAAAGGGGAAGAAGAACATTTGGTTAAAATTATAAATTGTGTTGATGGGTATGAAAAATTTTTGAAAAAAGCATATCAAGAAATATCTAAATATGCTCCGCTAGAAAAATTTGGCTTTTTATAGTTCAACGTTGATAATGCCTTTTAGTTCTGGAATTTGATTTTTGAAGTAATTATAAATGTTTTCGTTAATTGTTTGGTCTTGATACATACATGCGCTACAAGCTCCGCTTAATCTTACGTATAAATAGTTATCTTCATATTTGATGAATTCAATATCCCCACCGTCCATATTTAAATACGGTTTTATTTCATTAATAATTAATTTGATTTTTTCGTTCATTTTTTTCACACGTAATCAATCTTAGAAAATGTTAATTCTATTAGAGTGATTCATCCTTTCTTTTACGATTAATATTTTTGCTTCTCTTCTATATTAACTGATGTTTGGAAATATGTATAGTAATTATTATCAATTTTATTAATTTATTCGAGTTTTTGAAATAACATTTTAAATACTGGTTGACAGCGCTTATTTGATTTGTTATAATCTAAATGCGTTGGAAAAATATAAATGGAGGAATACCCAAGTCCGGCTGAAGGGATCGGTCTTGAAAACCGACAGGTCGAGCAATCGGCGCAGGGGTTCGAATCCCTTTTCCTCCGCCAATAGATTATCGCGGGATGGAGCAGTCTGGTAGCTCGTTGGGCTCATAACCCAAAGGCCGTAGGTTCAAATCCTGCTCCCGCAACCAATGGTTCGTTAGTGTAGAGGCCTATCACGCTTGCCTGTCACGCAAGAGATCACGGGTTCAAATCCCGTACGAACCGCCATTTTGGCTCCATAGCTCAGTCGGTAGAGCAGAGGACTGAAAATCCTTGTGTCACTGGTTCAATTCCCGTTGGAGCCACCATTAGAACTACTATAAGCCATTTGGCTTTTTTGCCCGATTAGCTCAGTCGGTAGAGCGCACGGCTGTTAACCGTTAGGTCGTAGGTTCGAGTCCTACATCGGGCGCCATTTTTGTTGAATATTCATTGTATATTTTGCAGTGTTTTTTTTTGCTCAATTTTAAAAGCTACTTTTATCTTTACTATCTATTTAATTTATGTATTGATTGAATTTTGATACTTTTAATTTTTAATTAGTAAATTTATGCAAACAAAAAAGAAATTTAAAATTTCTTCTCGGTGTTTCAATGTTTAATGTTTAAAAAAAATGGTGCCCAAGGCCGGAGTCGAACCGGCACGAGCTTTAACACTCGCAGGATTTTAAGTCCTGTGCGTCTACCTATTCCGCCACTTGGGCAGGCACTGTCTTAACTAAATAAGACATTATAAGTATAATATATGTTTTTATAAAATTCAAGCTTTTTTACTGTTTTTTCTCGTGTTTTTATTGTATAATTATGATGAGGATGATAGTATGCATGATGAAACTTTAACTATGTTAGAACGTTATGGGATTAATTTAACTAAAAAAACATATATAACCGATCCGGCGATTGCTAGAGATGAAGAAATTAAACAAGTTATTTTAACTATTCTTACTCCTGAAAAAAGTGCTCTTTTAGTTGGCAAGCCAGGAATAGGAAAAACTGCGATTGTTGAAGGACTTGCTTATAGAATTCAAAAAGGCATGGTTCCTAATGCTCTTTTGAATTGGGATTTATACAAGGTTAATATCACAAGTTTAATTGGTTCAACAAGTAATGATGGTCAAATCGAAAATCGTATTGATTTGCTTGTTAAAGAGCTTGCCGGCCGAAAAAACACCATAATTTTTATTGATGAAACCCATTTGCTTGTTAATAAGAGTGGTGGGCTTGATTTTGCTAATATGTTAAAAGCTGGACTTGACCGTGGAGAAATTAAAATGATTGGGGCTACTACTACGGAAGAGTATGAACAATATATTTTACGTGACAGAGCATTTTTAAGAAGATTTCAAAAAATTGATGTGTTCGAGGCAGACAAAGATACTGTTGTCAAAATACTAATGGGAACTCTTCCAAAGCTTGAACAACAAATTGGAGTTAAAGTTAACTATCAACCATTTATTGTTGAGAAAATCATGCGTTTTATTGTGGAAATGACTGACGAATATAAAAGAGTGTATGAAGTAGCTAGTCGGTATCCTGACATTTGTTTGACAATAGTTTCAAATGCTTTGACATATGCACTTTATAGGAATAGTCAAATTGTGACAATTAAAGATTTTTATAAAGCGGTTTGTAATGCTAAAAACATATATGAAGATGTAAAGGTAAAAGAAATTGAAAATTTTAAAAAACAATTTAATGATTTGATTGTTGCTGAAGGTGTAGATTTAAATGAAATGTCTTAATATGCTTAAGATGTTTTTTTTATAAAGTGCTGCTTTTTTAAGGTTGGTAATGTTGTTTTAGTTTTTATTAAATTTAGCTTATAGTATTGATAAAAATATTGTTGTTAAATTGCCTTAAAATTTCTTTTGGAAGAATTTAACTATAAAAAAATTCATAACACTTAGTATTATGAATAACTATTTTTTCACACGCCGTAGCTATGTGTAATTTTTTATTATGGGGCGAAATAAGGGAATCGAACCCTTGAGTACCGGAGCCACAATCCGGCGTGTTAACCACTTCACCAATTCCGCCATAACTGATAGTAATATACCAAAAATCTTATAAAAGTGCAACTTTATTTAATTAATTATTTTAATAAAATTTAGCACTCAGTATTGACAAGTGCTAAGAATGGTGATATATTATAGATGTTGATGAAAGTCAACGAAAAAACATTTTCCAGTATAAACATAATAATTTTGGAAATATTAATTGAGAAAGGATGATGATATTTATGTTACCTAGTAGAATGTTTTTTGATGATATGTTAAGTGATTTATCTTTAGAAAGTAAAATGAAGTGTGATATTTTTGAGAAAGACAATAAGATATTTATTGAAATGGATGTTCCTGGATATAAAAAAGAAGATATAAAAGTTGAATGTAATAAGGGAAATATTGTGATTAGAGCTGAAAAAAATGACCATGATGAAGAAAATAAAAAGTATTTACATAGAGAAAGAAAGAGCTATGGTAAGATTGAAAGAAGTTTTCATTTAGATGATATAGATGAAGATACAATTGATGCTAGCTTTAAACATGGTATTTTAACAATTAGCGTTGATAAAATTGATGAAGATAAAAATAAAAAGTACATCGAAGTTAAATAGATTAAATATATTATTAAAACACATGGAATTTTCCATGTGTTTTTGTTATAATTGACTAGAAATGAGGTAAAGATGAACGAAACTGTAGTAAAAATTGTAAGCCAAAGAACGGATATTAAAGTGCATCAAATTGAAACAGTAATCAAATTGCTGCAGGATGGAGCTACTATACCGTTTATAGCTAGATATAGAAAAGAGGCAACAGGAAATTTAGATGAAGATAATTTGAGATTAATTGAAACTGAATATAATTATCAACTAAATCTTGAAAATCGTAAAAACGATGTTAAACGTTTAATTGATGAAAAACAAATGTTAACTCCGGAAATTTCCAAGGCTATTGATGAAGCTACCAAAATAAGTGAAGTAGATGATATTTATGCTCCTTTTAGAGAGAAAAGAAAAACGAAGGGAACAGAAGCTATAAAATTAGGTTTAGAGCCTTTGGCTAAGATTATAATGAACTTTCCCTTAAAAAGTAGTGAAGAAATTGCAAAGCCTTTCTTAACTGATAAAGTTCAAACTGTACAAGATGCAATTCAAAATGCCGGATATATCATAGCTGACTGGATAAGTGATAATGTCAAATATCGTAAATATTTACGGAGATATTTTTACAACACAGGAAAAGTAAAAAGTCGTATTAAGAAAAATGCAGTTGATGAGAAGAAGGTATATGAGATTTATTATGATTTTGAATCTAATATTTCAAAGATAAGACCCCATCAAGTGTTAGCACTTGCAAGAGCTGAAAAGGAAAAAATTGTAACATATTCTTTATCTTGCAATTTAGAGTTTGCTATTAATTATTTAGAGAAAGAAGTTATCAAAAATGAAGCATCACCTCTTGCTGTGGATGTGAAAAAGTTCATATTAGATGCTTGGAAAAGATTATTAGAGCCATCACTTGAGCGAGATATTAAAAATGAACTTTTTGATAATGCTAGTGCTTTTGGAATAAAAGAATTTGGAAATAATTTGGAAAATTTGCTTTTGACTCCACCAATTAAGGAATGTGTTGTAATGGGTTTTGACCCCGCTTTTCGAACTGGGTGTAAACTAGCCGTATTATCATCAACAGGTACAGTCCTTGAAATAGGTGTTATTTATCCCCATCAACCTAAAAATGAAGTATTACAAGCTGAAAAAACTATTCTTGATTTAATCAAAAAGCATAATGTTCAAATAATTGCTATTGGAAATGGAACAGCATCAAGGGAAAGTGAAAGTTTTGTTGCTAATTTAATAAAAAAGTATGATTTAGATGTTAAGTTCGTAATTGTTAGTGAAGCTGGAGCAAGTGTATATTCAGCTAGTCCCCTTGCCCAAAAAGAGTTTCCTGATTTTTCAGTCGAACAACGAAGTGCTGTTAGTATAGGTAGACGGTTACAAGATGCCTTATGTGAACTTGTGAAGATTGACCCTAAATCAATAGGCGTAGGTTTATATCAACATGATTTGAAACAAAAAGAGTTAGATGAAGAACTTGGCTTTGTAGTAAGCAAAATAGTTAATAATGTTGGAGTTAATATAAATAATGCAAGTGAAAGTATCCTTAAATATGTTTCTGGGTTAAATAAAAGAAGTATCACAAAGATACTTGGTTATCGTGATAAAAATGGTAAATTTGAAACTCGTGATGAACTTAAAAAAATAAAAGGAATAGATGATTTGACATTTGAACAAGCAGCAGGATTTTTGCGAGTAGTTGGCACAAATCCTTTGGACCGGACAAATATTCATCCAGAAGATTATGAGTTAGTAAATATGATACTTGATGATTATGGTATTGATTTAAATTTGCTTGGGACAGAATTAATGGAAGAAAAGTTAAAAACTATCAGTGATAAAGATATTCAAAATAAATTTAATATAAGTTGCGAGAAATGGCTTATGATAAAAGAAAACTTAGTAAAAGGAATTATTGATCCGCGGGAAGATATAAAACAAATGACTTTGCGCAGTGATGTTTTAAGTTTAGATGATTTAGAAATTGGAATGGAACTAGAGGGAACTGTGCGAAATGTAACATCTTTTGGAGCTTTTGTGGATATAGGACTTCACGATGATGGGCTAGTCCACATCTCAAAAATGAGCAGAGATTTTATAAAGCATCCAAGTGAAGTCTTAAAGATTGGGGATATTATTACTGTTTATGTTTGTGACATAGATAAAAATAAAGAAAGAGTTAGCCTATCTTTAATAAAGGAATAGTATGAAAGCAGTAATTAGTTTAATTAAAATTGTTTTATTATTACTTCTTTCTTGTGCTATTTTCTTTCTTTTGATAAATCCAACATTTTTTTATGAAACTTATAAAACTGATGATATGGCAGGCGATGGAATTAGCATCGGCCGGTTTATGTACTTAAAAGATAATAAGTTTTACACTTTTTTATCAAAAACTTATTTAGAAAAAAATAAAAATAATTATTTAAATGGTTTGCAGTCATGTTTTGGAAAATACTATTATGATGAAAAAAATGATTTGACAATTACTAATTATGATATAATTTCTCATAAATATTATAATTCTGTAGTTATTAGCTATGAAAATGATAACTATTGCAGTGACGAGTACAAGCTAAGCGACCGCTGGATTTATGAATATGCTAACAAAGGTAGTTATGTAAATGGTGATTTGAACGCAGAAACTGTAGAAAAACTGATTGATGTGATATATAATAGTAGTCGTGTGTCTGACCCACTGCTGACATCTTATAAAAGTCTAGTAAGCTACGAAGTACAGTATTATAGTAATGATGATAAGAATACTTTGATTTTTAGTGATTTTTCTGAAAATGAATTACTTGTTCAAAAAAAATCTAGCTCGGGAAAAGATACGCAATATGCAGTTTACAGTGTGGATAATGCAGCACAAGTTTTGGAGGAGATGAAAAATGATGAAAATAAATAAAAAAGAATTATATTTTTTAGTACTTTTTTCAGTAGCATTAGTATTTGCCTTTATTTACATTAAAGATATTTTAGCTTTTATAGGTTATCTAATAAAAATATTTATGCCTTTTATAGTAGGAGTGTGTATTGCTTTTGTTCTTAATGTTCTTATGAATGTTATTGAATTTAAGTGGCTTAAAAAATGGCAAACTTCTTCGCATACAAAGAGGAGTGTAAGCTTAATTTTATCTTTAGCTTTAATTATTGGTTTCTTTATTTTCTTACTATTTTTGATTATTCCTAATTTACAAAATACGATTGCTATTTTTGCGGATAATTTACCAATGTATAATGATGCTTTGAAAGAAATATTAGAGAAGTTTAATATTGACCCTAATATTATTAATGAAGTTATTGATTCTATTAAGGGACTTGGAGATAGTGCTAGCGAATATATAAAAAATAATAGTAATAAAGTAATTGAGACGACACTAGGTGTAGCTTCTAATGTTGTAACCGGATTTGTTAATGTAACAATTGGGATAGTTTTTGCGATATATTACTTGCTTCAAAAGGAAAAAATAATGGGGCAAGTAAATAAACTAATGAGAGCTTATTTACCATCAAAAGTTATTGAAAAAATATATAAAATAGGAAAACTTTCAAATAAAACTTTTGCTAATTTTGTAAGTGGGCAAGTGCTTGAGGCTATAATTATTGGAGTGCTTTGCTTTATCGGTATGGTGATACTTAGAATACCATATGCATCTACGATTTCAGTTTTAGTTGGCTTTACAGCTTTAATTCCGGTGTTTGGAGCTTTTATTGGAACCGCAATTGGAGCATTTTTGATATTCATGGTAAATCCTTTACAAGCAATTATTTTTGTAATATTTATTATTGTTTTACAACAATTTGAAGGAAATTTAATTTATCCACGGGTTGTTGGAAAGTCTGTAGGTTTACCAGGCATATGGGTCTTTGTAGCAGTTACCATTGGAGCAAGTATAAATGGTGTTTTAGGAATGGTTTTAAGTGTACCGCTTGTTTCGATTTTGTATAGCGTACTTGCTACCAATGTAAATGACAAACTTAAAAGTAAATAAAGTGGACAAGGCTTTTGTTATAAGTCTTCCAAATTTTCGCGAATAAGATATAGTAAGTGAAGGTGAATTATTATGTATAGAGAAGATTTTCCGATGCTAAAGCATGATATAATCTATTTAGATAATGGAGCAACTAGTTTAAAACCAAAGTGTGTTATCGATAAGATGAATGATTATTATGAAAATTATAGTGCTAATGCTCATCGCGGTGATTATGATATTTCTTATAAGGTTGATGTGGAATATGAAAATGCTCGAGAAAGCGTGGCGCGATTTATTAATGCTGAGACTAAAGAAGAAGTAGTATTTACTAGTGGAGCAACTGAAGGCTTAAATATGATTGCTGAAGGGTTTTTTGCAAAAAATTTAGAGCCTGGTGATGAGATTTTAATTACAACTAGTGAGCATGCTTCCAATGTTATGCCTTGGTTTAGACTAGCAAGTACCTGTGGTGCAGTGGTTAATTTTATTCCTCTTGATAGCGATTTACATGTTACTTTAGAAAATGTTAAAAAAAGTATTACCCCTCGAACTAAGCTGATTGCTTTGGCTGAGATTACTAATGTAGTTGGGGATATAAGACCGATTGCTGATATCTGTTCATATGCTCATGAAAGAGAGATATTTGTAGTTGTAGATGGTGCCCAAAGTGTGCCACATATTAAAACTGATGTTCGAAAAAGTGATGTAGATTTTCTAGTTTTTTCTGGACATAAAATGCTCGGGCCAACCGGTGTAGGAGTTCTTTATGGGAAAAAAGAACTTTTAGAAGAAATAGACCCTCTTTATCTAGGCGGAGGAATGAATGAATCTTTTGATACTGCTGATACTATGTATTATAAAGATCTTCCAACGCGTTTGGAAGCAGGAACACCAAATATAGCAGGAGTTATAGGTTTGGGAGAAGCAATAAAATATTTAGAAAAAATTGGGATGGATAAAATTCATGAAAGAGAACAAGTCTTGCGAAATTATCTTGTTTCAAGGCTTCTTTCGTTAAGTCATATTGATATTATTAATATAGAAGCAGATAGTGGAGTAGTAGCTTTTAATGTAAATGATATTTTTAGCCAAGATGTGGCTTATTATCTTAATAAATATAATATCTGCGTTCGAGCAGGTAATCATTGTGCAAAAATTTTAAAGAATGCAACTGGTGTAAATAATACGCTCCGAGTTAGTTTGTATTTTTATAACACAGAAAATGAAATAGATGAACTAGTAGAGTTATTAAAAGATAAAGATAAGATACTTGAGGAAATGATATAAAATCATAACCATTTCGACTTGGCGTTAATTGACATAATAGGTGTTCATCTTCTTGACAACACCTATTTTTCTTGAGTATAATTGTTATGAAAGAATGTGGCACGGAGGATAAAAATGATATTTAAAAGTAAAAAAAGTTTTTTAACTGTTCTTGTCATTATGACGCTTAGTATTTTCTGCTTTTTTGGTATGTCTAGAGTTTATTCTCATGCTTCTTTAGTTACATCTAATGCTGAAAACAAGGTAGATGCAAGCAACAATATGATAAGTATTATGCTTGAAACTAGCGCTGGAAGTGGTGATTACACTGTTTCTAGTCTTTCAAGTTTTCCAACCACTGGTTATACATACAACGAAAATTTGAGTTACTGTGAAAACGGTAGTACTTTAACTTGGAATAAAACTAATAAGAATTTAGCAATTAATACAAGTAAGACAGATAAGTGTTATGTATATTTTGATGTTTATAGTGTTCTTTTGACGGATTATGTAAAATCATTGTATACCGGAACCCAAGGAGCGAATGGGTTATATTATCATGATGCAAGCTTAGCAAATGGAGCAGGGGATAATTCATATAGATACTCAGGAGCAAATCCTAATAATTATGTATGTTTTGGGACAAACACTACACCATGTCCAACAGATAACCTATATAGAATAATTGGAGTGTTTGGAGATAAAGTAAAATTAATCAAATCTGATTATGCAAATAGTAATTTACTTGGAACAGATGGTGATTATTCTGGTTCTGAAACACCCGATGCATCAAATTATAAAGGAAGTTTGACAACAGTAAATACCTATACTTGGAATTCTAAAGCTACAAATTCTGCAACCAATACATGGAGTACAAGTTTACTTAATAAAACAAATTTAAATACAAATTTCATAACAAATATAGGAACAGAATGGGCAGAAAAAATAGCAACTACAACATGGAAAGTTGGGGGAAATACAGGCGAAAATATATCTAAAGTAGTACCAGCGAAAGCATATCGAAGTGAAATCGTAAATCCGGTAACAACAAATACAACAGATAATGCCACAGAATACCCAGCAAAAATAGGGTTAATGTATGCATCAGATTATGGATTTGCAGCAGATCCGAGTGCATGGACAACAACACTTTATAATTATAATGGAAGTGTAAATGGATCAACGATAAGCTCATTAAATTGGATGCATATGGGGGGATATGAAGAATGGACTATTTCCCGGTATTCGAGCTATGCGGATGGTGTGTTCAGTGTGATTGCATCTGGGTTTGTGAACAGCGGCTATGTGTTGTATGCGCGTGCGCTTCGGCCGTCCTTCAATCTCGTGGCTTCCACAACTTATGCTTCTGGAGATGGCACAGCCAGCTCACCGATTAGAATAAATTGATGTAATTTAAACGAAAGGAATAATTATGAACTATTTAGTAAATGCATTTAGAGGATTTTGTATGGCGCTAGCAGATAGCGTTCCTGGAGTAAGTGGAGGTACAATTGCTTTTATACTGGGCTTTTATGATAAGTTTATTACTTCACTTAATGATATTATTTATGGTGATTTAAAAAAGAAAAAGGAAGCTTTAATTTTTCTTTTAAAACTTGGAATAGGCTGGATTATTGGCTTTGTTAATGCTACTTTAATACTTACTAGTTTATTTGAAAAAGAAATATATAATGTAAGTTCACTATTTTTAGGATTTATTGTTTTTTCCATTCCTTTAATTATTAAACAAGAAAAAGAGTATGTGTCTGGTCAGGCAAAAAATATTCTATATTTAATTATTGGAGTATTGGTTGTAGGTTTAATTACTTATTTTAATCCAGTAAGTGGTGGAACAAGTGTAAATATTGCTTCCCTTAATATTGGCCTAATTCTTTATATTATTTTAGCTGGAGCAGTTGCAATCTCTGCTATGGTACTTCCAGGAATAAGTGGTTCAACATTACTTCTTATTTTTGGACTTTATATGCCTGTTATGAATGGAATTAAAGAGCTATTAAAATTAAACTTTACTTATTTACCAGCGATTATCTGTTTTGGCCTTGGAATTATTTTAGGTATTGCTCTTGTCATAAAACTTATTAAAAAAGCATTAGATAATCATAGAAGTAAAGTTGTATATTTAATTATTGGCCTTATGATTGGTTCTTTATATGCGATTGTAATGGGACCTGCCACTTTGGAAAGTGCAAAAGATGCTTTAAGTTTTGATACTTTTAGTATTTTGTATTTCTTGATTGGGGGAGTAGTTATATTAGGTCTAGAAAAGGTAAGGGAGTTTTTGGAGAGTAAAGATGAAGCAAGTTGCAAAAAGTAAATACTTAAAATATCTTTTTATATTTGTTTTTCTTTTTATCTTTTTGCTTTTGCTTGAAGGCGTATTAGAAAAAGAAATAATGATGTGTGATTTATGGGGTTATAACTTTGTAAATAAGTATTTGCGTAGCGATGTTGCAACATTTATCTTTAAATTTATTACTAATTTTGGTGATGCACCTTACATTATTGCAGTTGCTTTACTGGCCACAATATTTTTTAAAACTAAAAATGTTGGTATTGCTATTTTTGCAAATTTAGGTTTAAGTGCACTTCTTAATCAAGTTTTGAAGTTTGCTATTCAAAGACCTAGACCGAGTGGATATCATTACGTCCTTGCTAGCGGTTATAGTTTTCCATCAGGACATTCGATGGTTAGTATGGCTTTCTATGGTTTACTTATCTATTTCATATATAAAAGTAATTATGATAAAACGTGGAAATATTTATTTATGGGCCTTTTTGGACTTTTGATTTTCTTAATTGGTCTTAGTAGAATTTATTTAGGTGTGCATTATGTAAGTGATGTTCTAGCAGGTTTTGTTTTATCAATTTCTTACCTATTTGTTTTTGTAAGTGTTATGAATAGTTTGGAGAAAAAATATGAAAAATAAAAATATATTTCAAAGTTTTAAGCATGCTTTTGAGGGTCTTATTTATGCTTTATGGCATGAGAGAAATTTAAAAATTCATTTAACGGCGATAGCTCTAGTAGCTCTTTTCGGATTTTATTATCAAATAAATTATTTAGAATGGATAGGGCTTTTACTAACTATTGCACTAGTTGTTGGGTTTGAACTTTTAAATACTGCGATGGAAGAAATTGTAGATTTGTTAATGCCGGAATATAGTGAGGTTGCGAAAAAAGCAAAGGATATTGCAGCAGGAGCAGTGCTATTTATGGCGATAGTTTCAGTGCTTGCAGGTTTGATTATATTTGTTCCGAAGATATGGTGATTTGCCATATTTTTTAATTTATAGTATAATATAGGTAACTTGAGGGGGTTATTTATGAAAAAAGAAGTATTTAAAGGGGAAGTTTATCCTTTTACAACAGAGGAAATTGCAGCATATTTTTCATTAATTGATTTTTATAAGAAAAAGGTTTTTACAGTTGGTTCATCATTTGACCAAGTACTAAATGCTTTGCTTTTAGGGTCTAAAGATGTTTTACTTTATGATATTAATGAAAACGCTCAAGAGTTCAGTCAGATAAAAATGGAGATTATTAAAGATACTCCATCAAGAGAAGAGATGTATAAAAAGGTTCTTGATGTGAAAGATGTACCACTATCAAATGATTTATTCTCTTATGATTTGCTGACAAAGATGAATTATTATATGAGTAGTGATGAAAACTATGAGAAGCTAAGAAATATTTTAAAACTTAAAGATTACAATCTTAGATATATTCAAGGAGATATTTTAGATATATCTTGTTTAAAGGATGAAAAATTTGATGTGATGATACTTTCTAATATCTTACAATATTTGCCAAGCTTTGCTCGGGATGGTGAAAGTGATGAAAATTTATTTAAACAGATATTTAAAAACTTTTATGAACATTTAAATAATGATGGGTTAGTGCAACTTTTATATTATTATGGTTTTACTCCTAGTTTACTTCGCTGTAATTATCAGTCTTATAAATATTTGCGAATAATGCTTAATTTACTTTGTGAGGAAGTAAAATTTGAAGAATTTAATAATAGTAATGCTAATAATTCTAATGATGCAGTGCTATTATATAGAAAAAAAGGTAAGTAATAATAATTATTTATATTTAATGATAAGGAAAGAAAATAAATACTTTCCTTATTTTAATGCTAAAGGAAGTTACTAGAAAAATGATTAGTTTTGCTTGCAGTGTGGTATAATAAAAAGAACTGAATTTTAATTAGGAGCACAAGTAGTTAAGGAGGAGTATCATGAAAAAAGATGATAATTTAGTATTAAATGATGAGAAAATAGCTGAAGTTGATGTGGTTTATAAAGATACTTAAGAAAATTGAAAATGCTAGAAGTAAGATGTTAAAACAAATTGATACAACCATGATAGAAGTTTATTGGTATGTAGGTAAAATAACTTCGGATTTATACAGTAATTCGAGCAATAGAACATATGGAAAAAGAATAATTGAGGTTTTATCTAAAAAGTTAACCAATGAATTTGGTAATGGTTTTTCGGCGGTCTTAATAAGAAGAATGCGTAGATTTTATGAGTATTATCCAAATTGGTCGGCAGTGTCGACCGAATTATCTTGGTCTCATTTTAAGAGATGAATTTGAAAATTAATAATGTTATTTAGTACATAAAATAAAATTTGTGATTTTTATTTGTCCCCAAAAAAAAGTATTAGTTTAATCATTAAATTATAAGTAATGAGGACGAATTTAGGGACTAATAGTTGACTGACAGTTATACTTTTAAAAGTTCAAAAAAAGTCACGAAAAAGTTATAAAGGAGGGAGGAAAAAATGTTTAAATTAGTAAGTAAGTATAAACCATCAGGCGACCAACCACAAGCAATAGAAAAACTTGTAAGTGGCATAGAACAAGGGGTTAAGGAACAAGTGCTATTAGGTGCAACCGGAACTGGTAAGACGTTTACTATTGCTAATGTAATAGAAAAAGTAAACAAACCAACCTTAGTTTTAGCCCACAATAAGACACTGGCGGGACAACTATACTCCGAACTTAAAGAGCTTTTTCCTGAAAATCATGTGGAATACTTTGTATCATACTATGATTATTATCAACCGGAGGCATATGTTCCAAGTAGCGATACTTATATAGAAAAAGATAGTTCTATAAATGATGAGATAGATGAACTTAGACATGCTGCAACTAGTAGTTTAATTAATAATAAAGATGTGATAGTAGTAGCTTCTGTTTCATGTATTTATGGGATAGGAGAAAAAGAAGAGTATGAGAAAAATATGCTTATTTTAAGTGTGGGACAACAAATAAGTAGAAATAAAATACTTAATAAACTTATTGATATGACTTATGAGAGAAATGATTTAGATTTTCATCGGGGAACCTTTAGAGTAAGGGGAAGCAATATAGATATAGTGCCAGTAAATGAAAAGGTAAGTGGAGTTAGAATAATACTGGAAGAGGATACTGTTGCAGAGATTGTTATTTTTGACCCTTTAACTGGGGTTGTTTCAGCTTCGAAAAAAAGTATTACTATATCTCCGGCTTCCCACTTTGTTACAAGTCATGAAAAGTTGGAAGAAGCCATAAAGAGAATAGAAGCAGAGCTTGATGAGAGATTAAAAGAGTTAAAGGATAATAATAAGCTTTTGGAGGAACAAAGACTAAGAGAGAGAACTAATTATGATATTGAAATGCTTAGAGAAACTGGTTTTTGTAATGGTATTGAAAATTATTCAAGACATTTAGCTCTGCGAGGAGCTGGTGAAACGCCATCATGTTTGATTGACTTTTTTCCAAAAGACTTTTTACTAGTGGTAGATGAGTCACATGTAACACTTCCTCAAGTTAGGGCTATGTATAATGGTGATAGAATGCGGAAACAAACGTTAGTTGATTATGGCTTTCGTCTTCCAAGTGCCCTTGATAATAGACCTCTTACCTTCCAAGAGTTTGAGGAGCATATATCACAGGCAATATATGTATCTGCTACTCCTGGAGATTATGAGCTTGAGAAAACTGGGGGTGAGTACGTAGAACAAATTATACGACCAACTGGACTTCTTGACCCGATAATTGAAGTGAGAAAAACTGAGGGACAAATTGATGATATTATTGGAGAGATAAATGAGAGAATAAAAAATAATGAAAGAGTTTTGATTACGACACTAACTATTAGAATGAGTGAAGAGTTAACTAATTATTTGAAAGAGATGAATATTAAAGTTGCCTATTTACATAGTGAAGTTAAAACGTTAGATAGACTAAAAATAATTCGTGATTTGCGCGCTGGAGTATATGACTGTATTGTGGGCATTAATCTTCTTAGAGAAGGTCTTGATATTCCTGAGGTAAGTTTGATATGCATTTTAGATGCTGATAAACAAGGTTTTTTGCGAAGTACTAGAAGCTTAATTCAAACTATAGGTAGATGTGCTAGGAATGCAAAAGGGAAAGTTATTATGTATGCTGATAGTGAAAGTGCAGCGATGAAAGAAGCTATATCAGAAACCAAAAGAAGAAGAGAAATACAAGAAGAGTATAATGAAAAACATGGAATTGTTCCTAAGACAATTGTTAAAGAAATTAAAGAAGTAGTTTCAAATGATGTAGAAATGAAGAAAAATAAAAAGATGACGAAGAAAGAAAAAATGATGATGATAGATAATATCGAAAAAGAAATGCGAAAAGCTGCTCAAGAAATGGATTTTGAAAGAGCTATGGAACTTAGAGACATTTATTTTGAGCTTAAGGGATTATAGACATTTTATGGATATTTTGATAAACTAAAGAGGCAGAGGTGGTAAGAAAATGGTTACATATATTTTTGGACATAAAAGTCCTGATACTGATACAGTATGCTCAAGTATAGCACTTTCATATTTGAAGAATGCTCTTGGTGATAATACAGAAGCTAAGGTTCTTGGAAATATAAATAATGAAACTAAATATGTACTTGATTATTTTAAGGTAAGTATACCTGATTATTTAAATGATGTAAGAGTTAGAATTAAAGATATTAATTTTGATAGAGAAGCATTTATTTTAGAAAATAAATCTATTGCTGAGGCTTTTTCTTTAATGCAAAAGCAAAATATAACGGCGATACCACTAGTAGATGAAGAAAAGAAGTTAAGTGGTTATGTTACGTTAAAAGAACTTGCCAGATACTTAATTAATAGTAAAAGAGAAGTAGTTGATACAACTTTAGAAAATGTAGTTAGTACTTTAGATGCGAAAGTCCTTGTTAGTAATAGTGATAAAGTAGCAGGTAAAGTGGTGTTAGTTAGTGGCTCTGATGAAAGTTTTGAAAAAAGTATAACTTTAAGTCAAGAAGATATTGTTATTGTTGGAAATAGAGAAAACATTTTAGAAAAAGCGATAAAAGCAAAAGTTAATTTGATAATTATTCCGCTTGATGCATCTATTTCTCAAAAGTATATCGATATGGCCCATGAAAATGGAGTTTCAATTATCGTTTCGAAGTTTGATAGTTTTCATGTTGCAACACGCATAGCTCTTAGTAATTATATTAAAAGTATAAATATAAATAAAAGTCCAGTGACTGTGCTTATCGATAGTTATTATACCGATTTTAAAACAATGAGCCATAAAGTTAATCATACTAATTATCCGGTGATTGATAATAAAGGTGAGTGTTTAGGTCTTATTAGGTTAACAGGGCCAAATGAGTATGAAAAGCAAAAAGTAATTTTAGTTGACCATAATAATTTGGCTCAATCAGTTGATGGAATTGAAGAAGCGGATATTTTAGAAATAATTGATCATCATAATTTGGGAGCAATTGGAACAAGTGTACCGATTAACTTCAGGTCAAAACCAGTTGGTTCAACATCAACAATGATTTATGATATGTATAGAGAATGTGATGTGAAAATTCCTAAAGATATGGCTGGTTTGATGCTTTCGGCTATTTTGTCTGATACACTACTTTTAACTAGTCCAACGACAACTGAGGTTGACAGAATTGCGGCTAAATCTTTAGCAGGTATTGCTCTGCTTGATGCTGATAAATATGGTCTTGATATGTTGAAAGCTGCCTCATCTATTGCGGGCATGAGTGTTGAGGAACTTATTAAAAGTGATTTTAAAACCTTTGTTATCGAAGGTAAAAACTTAGGTATTGGCCAAATAATGACTTTAGATTTTGATAGTATAAAGGAAAATATTGATGAATATGTTAATAAATTAGATGAAATGGTTAATACTAATTATAATGTGGTAGTTATTTTTGTAACTGATATTATTAGAAAAGGTTCTTATGTTATATATAATAGTAAAGCAGAGGAACTAGTTAAAGATAGTTATGGTCTTCAAGATGTATATCAAGGAGTATTTATTCCTGGAATGGTATCAAGAAAGAAACAAATGCTACCAAGCATTATGGAAAAATTAGAACAAGAATAGGTGATGCATAATGAAAGCTTTAATAACTGGGGCATCTAGTGGAATTGGCAAGAATATAGCTTATGAACTAGCTAGGCGAGGAATTGATTTAATAATTGTTGCTCGAAGTAAAGATAAACTTTTAGAAATAAAAAAGAATGTAAAAGTAAATGTAGAAGTGCTAGAATTTGATTTAAGTATTTTAGAGAATGTTTATAAACTTTATGAAAAAGTGAAGAATAAAAATATAGATATTCTTATAAATAATGCTGGTTTTGGGTTGTTTGGTCTTTTTAGTGAAACTGATTTGGATCGTGAGCTTGAGATGATTGACCTTAATATTAAAGCTTATCATGTTTTGACAAAATTATTTTTGCAAGACTTTAAAAAAAGAGATAGTGGATATATTTTAAATGTTTGTAGTAGTGCTGGTTTTATGGCTGGGCCTCGCCTTAGTACATATTATGCGACGAAAAATTATGTTACTAAGCTTACTATGGCAATTAATGAGGAACTTCGGCATGATAAAAGTAATGTAGTAGTTTGTGCTCTTTGCCCTGGGCCTGTAAATACAAACTTTAATAAAGTGGCTCATGGAGAGTTTAGTTTAAAGGAAGTAAGTCCTAAATTTGTTTCTGAATATGCTATAAAACAAATGTTTAAAAAGAAAATGATTATTGTTCCATCTTTAAGTATTAAACTTGGCCTTTTTATGCTGAGATTTATTCCTTATCGTTGGCAATTAAATATTATTTATCATGTGCAAGGTATTAAACTAAACTAGGTTTAGTGCCTTGCTTTTTTTTGTGAAGTAAGTTATTCTGAAAAAGGGTGAAATATCATATGAAAAAAAGAAAATTATTAATTGGAGCTTTAGCTGTTTTAATTTTAATTGCGGGTTATCTACTATATCAATATATACGGGTGAAAACGGCGAAGGTAGAGATCGTTTTAAGTGATAATTTACAAGCTAAAGTATATGATAGTGCACGAGTGTCTAGTTTTATTGAGAGTATAAATGGGAAAATAATTGATGATAAAAAAATTGATACTAAAAAAGTGGGAAAAAAGAAAATAGAATTTGAATTTATTAATGAGCAAAATATTAAATTAAAGCAAAGCTTTGAAATAGAAGTTGTGGATGATGAAGCGCCTTTAGTGTGGCTTGGGAAAAGTTATAATGTAGCTTTAGGAAGTAAAGATAATTTGCTTGATAAAATACTTTGTGGTGATAATTATGATGCTAAACCTAAGTGTGAGATTATTGGAACTTATGATTTAAATGAGGCTGGGGCTTATGATTTAGTTTTTAAAGCTAGTGATAGTAGTGGTAATGAAACGATTAAGAAATTTACTTTGAATGTAAATAAGAATAGTAGTGTAAGTCAAAATATTGATAATGAAAGTTATGTTTTGTTTAGTGATATTAAAAACAATTATAAAAATAGTAATACGCAAATAGGGATAGATATTTCTAAATGGCAAGGGGATGTTGATTTTAAAAGCCTTAAGGAAGCAGGAGTGGAGTTTGTTTTCTTAAGGGTTGGTACTTCTATAAATAGGGAAAATATAGTTGATCAAAAGTTTTTAGAAAATATTAAAAAGGCAGAAGAAGTAGATATGCCAGTGGGAGTATATTATTATTCTTATGCTAATAGTGCAAGTATGGCAAGAAGTGATGCTTTGTGGGTTGTAAGTATGCTTCAAAATAAAAATATTACTTTGCCGGTTGTTTTTGACTGGGAAAACTGGAATACTTTTAATGAATTTAATTTAAGTTTTTTTGGATTATCGGATGTTGCGAAAACCTTTTTAGATACTGTGCATGAGCATGGCTATGATGGACTACTTTATAGCAGTAAAACATATTTAGAAAATATTTGGCTTGATATTGGTTATCCAGTATGGCTTGCTCATTATACGGCAAATACGAATTATAATAAAGACTATGAATACTGGCAAATTACAAGTAATGGTAAAGTTGATGGAATAAATGGAAGTGTAGATATTGATATAAGATATTTAGACTAGGGGCAACTAGAAAGTAATAAAATGCAACTGAAAATTGGTAGTAAAAATGCATATAAATAAGTTATGATTTGGGTGAGGTGATATTGATGCAGTTTGGTGAGAAATTACAAATGCTAAGAAAGAATAAAGGTTATTCTCAGGAAGAACTAGCTGATTTACTGGGAGTAACAAGACAATCAGTTTCCAAGTGGGAATCTGGTAGTACTTATCCTGAGATGGATAAACTTCTCTCTTTATGTAAAATTTTTAATGTTTCTTTAAATGATTTAACAAATGAAGAAGTAAAAAAAGAGATGTTACAAATGAGAGATAAAAATTCTTTTAAAAAATTTGTTTTTGCAGTTTTAGAAATGATTAATAAAAGTATGCAAATGATAAAGAAGATGACGAGTAAAGAAAGGGTGAAGATGATTAGTGAGCTTTTACTACTTTTTGTTTTGCTTTTGATATTTAAAGTACCATTTAATATAGTTAATAATTCAATTAGAGATGTCTTCATTAATATGGGAGATGCTTTTGAACTTTTAAACAGTATTTGGTTATTTATTTCAAATTTTATCTATTTAATATTATTTATTGTAGTGTTTTTCTATATATATAAAGTAAGATACTTAGATAAGTTTGATAAGAAAAAAGAAGAAATAAGTGAAGTAGAAGAAAAAGAGAATAGTGCATGTGAAACTTCCAATAATTCTTTAAATAGGTCAAGTAATGTTATCTTTGACTTTTTATCAGCATTATTTAATGTTGGTGTTAAATGTTTTTTGTTACTTCTTATTTTGCCTTTAGTCATAACTTTTTTAGTTCTTTCAATATTGATGGTGATATCTTTTATCTATGGCGTGATTGTTGGTTATTTAGGAATATTTATTGGTCTTTTGGGAGCTACGATTGGGGCTATTTTAGTTCTTGAAATATTTTTCCGGTTACTATTTAGTCAAAAAATTAATTTTAAAAGAAGCTTTATTATGTTTATTGCCAGCATTATAGTAATGGCTGTTGGCTCTGGAGTATTTATGCTTGAGGTTATGAATACAAAATATGTAAATGGTGTTCCGGAAGGAGTGCAAATAAGTGAAAAAGAAAAAAGCTTTGATATGAGTGATGATTTGGTTATTATGGATCCATTTTATGATGTAAAGTATGAAGTAAATGAAAATGTAAATGATGTAAAGATAAGTGTAACATATTATGAAGAATATAATGATGCTGAGTTTGAAAATAATCAAGGTGTTATTAATATATATAATAATCAAAATATAACTAATATAAAAAATTTTGGAAATTTACTAAAGAAAAATTTAAAGAAAAAAAACGTATATAATTATGGTAAGTTATGGAGTATAAGTGTCAAGGTAATTAGTAATAAAGAGAATATAGATAAGCTTAAAAATAATTATGAAAGTTATATGACTACTAATAAAGAAAATTATAGTGATTATGAAAATGAGCTTAGTAAGTTAGAGCTAGAAAATGCTAGATGGGAAGCTAAATATGATAATTTAGAAGAGAAGTATGAAGCATTGGAAGAAAAATTAGAATTAATAAAGGGAGAAATAAATAATTAGTTATTTACTTTAAGTTATCTATTAAGTATAATATAGCTTGAAGTGAGGGATTATGAAAAGTAAAGCTCTGATGAAAAATTTTGTTAAGTCTGGAAGAGGTCTTTTAATTGTCGGTATTACCATTTTTGTGGTAAGTGTGCTTATGGGAGGCTTTCTTTTTGTGGCCATTAAAACAGATAAGGGAGAGGATTTTCGGCGTGTTGATGGAGACTTTGTGTACTCTAAACTAGAGGTTGCTTATTTAGATGCTAGTTATGCAACAGAGAAAAGTGATGGAGAGGTTCGTAAGTATTATGTTGCTTATGATGAAAATAAAGTGCCTTA
This sequence comes from uncultured Bacilli bacterium, assembly GCA_934096125.1. Classification (GTDB taxonomy): domain Bacteria; phylum Bacillota_I; class Bacilli_A; order RF39; family UBA660; genus Onthocola_B. The sequence goes on along the minus strand of CAKOLB010000003.1, from coordinate 92,219 downwards.
TGTTGTTTGTTTAAATGATGAAATTTTTAACAAGCTTAAGAAAATATATGATTATTCTCTTAATTTGGGAGAAAATCAAGATGAAAATGATAGGCCGGCGAGCGTAGTTATTTATGGAGATTCCCAAAAATTGCCGAAGGAAGCTGTTTCTTTGCTTTCTGACTGGTGGCAGGAGGATGATGGTACTAAGCTTAGTTCTGAAGAGGTGCGAAAACTTGTTGGTAACTATTATTTAGATACTTATTATGATATGAATGAAGATTTGGTTTTCATAAGTACTGCTTTTGGGGTGTTTGCATTACTGGGTCTAATGCTTATTTTAGTTTATGTTATTAGAAATAAAAAGACATATAAAGCTTTATCTAAGTATGAAAGAGAACTGGAAGAAATTGCTCAAGATTTAGAAAGTGGCTCTGGAACTAATAGTAAAAAATGTCGGGTTATTTTAACTAGTAAGTTTGTGCTAAGTTATCAAAATGGATTAAAGTTATTTGAGAATAAAGATATTGTTTGGATTTATCCATTTACATTTAGGCAAAATGGATTTCTTACTTATAAGTGTATTTATGTGATAACTAAGGATGGAAAAAGTAATATAATTACACAAACTAGTACGACTGGGCTTAAGAAACAGCTGGCTTATGAAGAGCTTTATCAAGAGATGATGAATAGAATGCCAAATATTTTGCATGGATATACTAAAGAAAACCAAATGAAAGCAAAGGAATTATATAGAAGGTAAGGGGAAAATGGAAGAAGTAAGTTTAGAGATGCTGGTTAATGATTATATTGTTAAGCATCTGCATGATAAAGAATTAGATATTAAAAGTTTTGTGGATGCTTTTATAAACTTTGTGAAAGAAAGATATGAAAGTGATGAGTTAATTGATAGAGTTTTTGGGTACAAAGCTGTTCCTAATGGTGTTTTTTTTGATATAAGTAGATGGGGATTTCAAGTTGGAATTGATGATTTGTTAGATGCAATAGCTATGTGTGCTCGTAAATATGATGAGTATATCTCGTGTGAGGAAAGAGTTTATTTTCGCTATATATGTGCTTCGAAAATACTTTATATTTGTCTTGAAAATTTTCAAATATTGTATGGTTTTGGAAAGAATATGTGGGAAAAAGATTTGATTAATAGAAGCCAGGGCGTACAAGTTGATAGCTCTAATTATCATCTTTGCCCGTGGATTAGAATTAAATATATTAATGTTGCTGAAAGAGTGCTTACTACAGTAAATCAGTTAAAAGATTATTATCCCAGTATTTGCAAAATAGCAAATATGGACTATTTAGGGTTACTATTATCTGGTTATGTTGAGGGAGATGAGTTTATCGGTTCTCCGACAAGGGTCTTTTTTGAAAGGGCAGAAATTCCTGATGTTTATAACATTTCAAACTTAGCTCCAGAGTCTCGAAATTTGCGTCTTAAATATGGATTAGATATTGAAAAAGAATTTTATGATGAGAATGAAGAAATACTAAAGAAACTTAAAGGTGAGGTTAGGAAACTTAAGTGCTATTAAGTATATAGATGAACTGTTATGGTTTATCTTTTTGTTTAAAATAAAAATAAAAAGTACCAGTTTTTGCAAAAGGTACTTTTAAAAATTTCAAGTGATGTGAAGGTAGTTTTTTCTATTGTTCTTAAAAACTTTAAGTTTATTATTAAATATGGTGCCACAACAGTGAATCGAACACTGATTTAATCCTTACCATGGATTTGTAATAGCCATTATACTATTGCGGCCTATAAAAATTATAAAGGATAAGATTATAAGTTGCAAGAGAAACTTTACATATACCTTAGGGGGGTGTATAATAACCGTGGGTGATGGAGATGAAATGTGATTGTGCAACTTGTGATAAAGTTAAACAGAGAAATCAAGAAGAAAAAACGTATCTTATTAAAAGATTAAATGTTATTGAAGGTCAAATAAGGGGAATTAAACAAATGATAAATGATGACCGTTATTGTGATGAAATTTTGGTTCAATTTTCTGCAGTAATGAGGTCGTTAAAGAGCCTAGGCAATAATGTTTTGCAAAATCATATGAGAACTTGTTTGGTTCATGATATTAAAAATGATAATTTAGATGTGATTGATGATGTTATTAATCTTTTTGATAAGCTAAATAAATAGGAGGAGTAAAATGTTAAAAATAGAAAATTTAGAAGTAAAACTTAAAAGTGGAGATAAGAGAATACTTGATGGACTATGCCTTGAGATAAATGATGGTGAAGTTCATGCGATAATGGGACCGAATGGAACAGGAAAATCAACGCTTGCGAAAACTTTAATGTCTCATTATTTATATGAAATAACAAGTGGAAAAATATATTTTAATGATGAAGATATTACAAAATTAGATACATGTGCAAAAACTCGGAAAGGAATTTTTTTGGCAATGCAAGACCCTACAAGTATAAATGGGGTTATGTGTAGTGAATTTTTGAAAACTGCAAGACAAGAAATTACTGGTGAGCATATCGATTATTTTGATTTTATTAAAAAAACTAATGAAGCTTTGAAAGATTTAAGTTTTCCAAAAGATATGGTGCATAGACACTTGAATGTAGGTTTTTCGGGTGGCGAAAAGAAAAAAAATGAAATATTACAAATTAAAATATTAGAACCGAAGTTTATAATTTTAGATGAAATAGACTCTGGTTTAGATGTTGATTCTTTAAAAATTGTTTGTGAAAATATTAATAAATATAAAAAGGCATATCCTGAAACATCAATACTAATTATTACACATTATCCTCGTATTTTAGAATATATTAAACCAGATTATGTCCATATTATGAATCATGGAAAAATAGTTAAGACTGGTGATTTTGAACTTGCTTTAAAAGTTGAACAAGAGGGGTACAATGAATAAGAATATATATAGTAAGGATGAATATTTGAATTTAGATGTAAAGAAAGATGAAGTAGTGAATATTTATCATTTTATCTATAATAGTTCTTGCCAGGTTAATATTAATATGATAGGGAAAAATGCGAAAGTGTATTATTACTTGAGTGCTTTAAATCGTGATGATAATAACTGCCATATTCAAATTAATCACTTGCAAAGTCAAACTGAGAGTTATATTACTACCCATGGCGTGAATGCTTGCGATAATAAACTTTTATTTGATGTTACATCAGTGGTTCCTAAAACTTCATTTAAATGTATTTGTAATCAAGATAATATGATAGTAAATGTTACAAATGGTGTGAGTAAAATAATGCCTAAACTTCTTATTGAAAATTATGATACTTCATCAGCTCATTCAGCCTATATTGGTGGGTTTAAGGATGAGGCACTTTTTTATCTAGCTAGCCGAGGTATAAGTTATGAAGTAGCTTTTGAGATGCTTATTCAAGGATTTTTATTAAATGAAGCAGATAAAGATGAAAAAATTGTCCAGAATTTGTTAAGTAAAGTAGGTGATGTAAAGTGGATAAAATAGAAAGAAGAGAAATAATACTAGATAATTATCAAAATTCTTTTCATAGGGGACTTGTAAATAGTCAAGATTATAAAACAGGAAGTACAAAGAGTGATTCTTGTATTGATAATATTGAAATGATGATTAAAATGGCAAATGGTAATGTTGAAGATGCAGTTTTTGATGGTGAGGCTTGTGCAATATGTACTTCGTGTACAAGTATTTTACTAAAAAAGATGATTGGGAAAGATGTAGGGTATATAAGAGATGTAATTAGTAATTTTAGAAAGATGATTAATGAAGAAGATTATGATGAAAATTTACTTGGCGAGTTACTTGCTTATGAAGATTTGTATTTACAACCAAGTAGAAAAAACTGTGCTCTTTTACCTACGAAAACAATACTAAAGATATTAGACGAAGAGGTTAATGATGGAAATTAAGGGATTAACTGCAGAGAATGTTAAAAGAATATCGATGATAAAAAAGGAAAATTCTTGGGTTTTGGATTATCGTTTAAAAGGCTTTGAAGCATTTGAAAAACAAAGTTTGCCAGAGTTTGGTCCCAAGATAGATTTAAACTTTGATGATATTATCTATTATAAAAATAATAGTGCTGATGAAAAAATTGCTAGTAACTGGAATCAGGTATTAAAACCTGTTGCTGATGAACTAGATTCTCTTGGGGTTATTGAAAGTGAGAAACATTTAGGTGGTATGGGAGTTCAGTATGAAAGTGAAGTCATTTATCATAATATGCTTCGAGAACTAGAAGAGAAAAATGTTATTTTTACATCGATTGAAGATGCTATAAAGAAATATCCAAAGCTTGTGCAAAAATATTTTGGAAAGATAGTTTCATATAATGAAAATAAGTTTGCTGCTTTGAATGCATCTGTTTTTAGTGGAGGCTCTTTTATCTACGTTCCTAAAAATACGCATTTAGATAGACCGCTTCAAAGTTATTTTAGAATTAATAGTAAGAATATGGGACAATTTGAAAGAACTCTTATTATTGTTGATGATAATTCTAGTTTGCATTATGTTGAAGGGTGTACGGCGCCGACTTATGCAGAGTCTAGTTTGCATGCTGCTATTGTGGAAATATATGTTGGAAAGAATGCAAAATGTCGTTATTCTACAGTCCAAAATTGGGCGAGAAACGTTTATAATTTAGTTACTAAGAGGGCTTTAGTTGATGAAAGTGGAGTAATGGAGTGGATTGATGGTAATATCGGTTCAAAAGTGACAATGAAGTATCCTTGTTGTGTATTAAAAGGAGATAATTCTAAAGGAACATGCATTACAATAAGTGTTGCTAGTAATGAGCAAGAACAAGATAGTGGGGCAAGGATGATTCATGTTGGTAAAAATACATCTAGTAATATAATATCCAAAAGTATTGCTAGAATGGGAGGAAATGCTACTTACCGGGGTGAAGTTAATATTAAAAGTTCAGCTATAAATAGCGAGGCAATAGTAAAATGTGATAGTTTAATTTTAGATGAATATTCTAAAAGTGATACTATTCCAAGTAATGCTTTGCAAAATAATACTAGTAATATTGAACATGAAGCCACGGTTTCGAAGATAAGTGATGATATACTTTTTTACTTGATGAGTAGGGGTTTAAGCGAAGAAAAAGCTATGGAACTTGTTATCCTTGGGTTTATTGATGAGTTTAAAGAAGAACTGCCTATGGAATATGCTGTGGAATTAAATCAACTAATTAAACACAATTTGTGATATAGTAAAAAAGGAGGTTTATTATGGAAAAACGAGATTTTGATAATTTAAAGAAATATTATGAGGAGGATGACCCTAAGAATTTTCGAGAACATTTATATAATTTGATATTTAAATGTCCCCATGATTTAGCTAAAGCTTGTGCTGTTTTGAAAATTAGTAATATTGATATTTATAATAAGTTTTTAGATTATGGTGTTACTAATGTGGAAGAGGCTAGAGAATGGTTTAGTTATTATACTGATTTTTGGCATAAGTATGCTCTTTTAGAGCTTTTTAACAATAATCTAAGTATTGAAGAAAATAAAATAAATGCAAGTGATTTAACTAGTCTTGGGTTAATTCAAGTAGCAAAATTAATTATTACTCCTGCTTCTGCTGTTATTTATCAAGGGACTTTGAGAGACTTTGATATCATTGATTATAATGTTGCTACTAACAATTTAGATGGTAAAGAATTTATTAATAGTATAAGGAATTCTATTAGTGCTTTAGAGATACAAAAAATCTGTGCTTTTTTAGGTTTTGCTAAAAAGCCATCATTTAGATTTCAAAATTTGAATAATAAAACTTTTGAGGATAAAGAAATTCAGTATATTTTAAATTCAAATGATATTGTAGGAATAAAGTATGATGAAACTAATACTTTTGTAGTAGATAATGGGAGAGAAATTACAAGGGAAGAAAAGCTTATGATAATTAATTATATAAAAGAGTTAGGTTGTCATGTTGATGCGAAGACATATAGGGCAGGTTTAAAAAGGTATCTTAATGGTTATCTTGACTGTGATTTAGGTGAAAAGTTAATTCGTCAGAAAAATAGTGATTATGTATAATTTGTAAGGCTGGAGGTTTTGGAAAAGTATGAATGCTAATGAGGCAACTAGAAAAAAATTTAAGATTGAACCACAAAAGTGGCCTATTTATGCTGATGATTTAAAATATATGTTGATGGAGTAATTCGTGATTTTGATTATTTAGATTATAAAGTGACTGCTTGCAATATTTGGGATAATTTTTTTGTATTTGATGCTAAAGGAGTTTTTCATTGTAAAGATGTTATAAGATTAAGGCATTTTTAAATTATGATGATACCAAAAATGGTGAAAAGAATTTTTGGAAACCCCTTATTTTTTCGAAGATAGCACTGGAAAAAGAGAGCTAACTTTTGATGAGAAAGTATTAATGATAAATTATATTAAACATTTGGAGTGTACTATTGCTAGTCAAGCTTTTCAAGCTCGGGTGGAAATGTATGCGAAAGGATATATAAAAGATAAAAATAGAAGTAGAAATTTAAGGAGGGATTAGAGGAGATGGAAGATAGAGATTTAGAACTTTTAAATGAATATTATATTGATGATAATATTGCTGATTTTAGAAAAATATTTAGAAGTTTGGTTATTAAAGCCCCCGATAAACTTTATGAAGTATGTTTTATGTTAAAAGCTACATCTTTAGATATAGAAAATATATTTGCAAGTGATGTTCAGATATTTCAGAGCTCTAATTTTCAGTTATGGCTTCTTTCTTATCAAAAATTTTGTGAAAAGAAAATAGATGTGGGGGTTATACAAGAAAATAAAAATTTAATGCCACTTGATATCCCAGTCGATGTAAATAATTTAAAGAACATTAAAATGATGGAAGTAGCAAGACTTGCATGTTTTTTTGAAAATAGTATAAATGATGACGGAATACTTAGAAATTTTGATCATTTAGATTACAATGTTGCTACATCGAATTTTCCTCTTAAGAAATTTATGCATCTTATTAGACCTTTTGTTAGTCAACTTGATTTTAAAAATATTAGTTTAGTTTTAGGTTATAGAAATAATATAACTCCGTGGGTTTTAAGAAATGATAGAATTGGTTTTAAAGAAGAAAAAGTTATTGAAAGTATTTTAAATTCCACTTATATGATTGGCAGAAAATATGATAAAAGTGGTGATATTTTACTTGATGAGGGAAAGAAGATAACTGAGAAAGAGAAAATACTAATAATTGATTATGTTAAAAAACTAGGCTCTACGGTAACGGTTCGAAGCTTTCAAGAGGGCTTAAGACGGTATAATTTAGGATATTTAAAAGATGAGAAAGTGCTTAAATTAACTAGAAGAGAAAATAGTTAAAGGACTAAAAAATATTGTTTTACTTATTTAAAGAGAAATGATATACTTTGTTTAGAAGAGGAGAGTAAAAATGAAAAAGAAACAAATCGTTGATTTAGTCGTAGCTATATTTTTGATAGTTTGCGGTAGTATAATGCTTTTATTTCCACTTTTAAATTTTGTGAAAGTTAAAGTAGTATTTTTGGGAGTACTTGGTTTTTATGCGATAAGTAATATGGTTAAGTATTTGCTCACAAGAAAATCTCAAGATTCTGAAGGGCTATTTACAAGTATTGTATCCTTAATTGTATTAGGTATTGCTTGCAAGCTTGATATTGCCAAAGTTCCCTGGTATTTAGCATTATGTTTATTGATATGGATTATTTGTCTTTCTTTGATAAAACTAAAAAAGTCTGATTACTATAATGACCGCCATAATAAAGCTTGGATTTTAGAAGTAGTGTCATTAATACTCTTTATTTTAGCTGGCCTTTTAACAACGATGAATTTATATTATGAAAATGATATACAGATACTTGTTTTAGGTTATTTCTTTCTAATTCATGGTATTTTAGAACTTTTTGACCCACTTTTTGTTTATCTGTTTAGTCATAAAAAATAAATAAAAACATATGCTTTTCTTGAAAGGAATGGTAATAATGGAAATTCTAAAGGTTTCATCAAAATCAAGCCCAAGTAAGGTAGCTGGGGCGATAGCAAATATTTATCGGGAAAAGAAACAAGTAGAGTTGCAGACCGTTGGAGCAGGCTCATTAAATCAAGCGATTAAAGCTATTGCAATATGTCGAGGATTTGTGGCACCGACGGGAGATAATTTAGTGGTAATTCCGGCTTTTAATGACATTGTTATAAATGGTGAGGCAAAGACAGCAATTAAATTAATTGTAGAAAATAAATAGTTATTTAGATACTTGCTCAAGTATCTTTTTTAGTGTATACTTATTGTGCATTTTAAAATTTGATGCAGAAAAATAGGAGGATTAAAAATATATGGAATTAAAAGGAAGTCAAACTGAAGCTAATCTATGGAAAGCTTTTGCTGGAGAAAGCCAAGCTCGAAATAAGTATACATACTATGCTTCTAAGGCTCGTAAAGATGGTTATGAACAAATAGCAGCTATCTTTGAAGAAACTGCAAATAATGAAAAAGAACATGCTAAAATGTGGTTTAAAGAACTTTGTGGAGGAAGTATTCCTGATACTCATACCAATTTACTTGATGCCGCTGAAGGTGAAAACTATGAATGGACTTCAATGTATGATGAGTTTGCTAAAACAGCAAAAGAAGAAGGCTTTGAAAGATTAGCATTTTTGTTTGAAAGCGTTGCTAAAATTGAAAAAAGTCATGAAGAGAGATATCGTAAGTTAGTTCAAAATATTGATGATAAACTTGTCTTTAGTAAAGATGGAGAAGCAATTTGGATTTGCCGTAACTGTGGTCATATTGTAATTGGAAAGGAAGCTCCAGCGGTATGTCCGGTATGTAGTCATCCACAAAGCTATTTTGAATTAAAAGCTGAAAATTATTAAAATTTTGAAAAAGAAAGCTGCATTTTAGAGTGCAGTTTTTTCTATTGATTTTTGTGAATTTTTTGTTATACTGTGGTTATGAAGAGAAAAAGCACGGTGAAATTAATTGGATTGATTATGGTAAGTGGAGTGCTACTTGGAAGTTTGATATTTCTTTTAAATAGTAGCGAAAAAAGACAAAACGAGAGTAAGGGTGAAGACTTTAGTTTTTTTCGTGAGAAAAGAATAATAGAAAATCCTAAAAGTGATGTGGGAAGATATTTTAATAATTTGTTAATGTATCAAAAAATGCTTGATGAAGTTGTTATTGATGATATAAGCTTAGGCGAAGTGAAAAATTTGGATGAAAATTTGGAAAATTTGCAAGAGATAAAGAATACTTTAGAGGAAAAGGAGCAAAATAGTAAAAATGATTTAGAAAGCTTGATAAAAAATTATAGTATAGAAAAACAAAAAGAAATTAGACGTATTTACCGTGCAAGTGATATTGGGAAGAATAAAGAAAAAAACAAAGAAAAATATAATGAGATTTTAAAAAAAATAGAAAAACAAGAAGAATTTTTAAATTATTTAAAGAAAAATGAAAAGTTTTATGAAATACAAGATGAAAAAATTGTTTGTTTAACTGAAGAAGTGGCAAGTAATATTTTAAAGTATAATGAAAATATCAAGGTGGCTTTAAAAGAGGTAAATTTTCCAATACTTATGTATCATGGTGTTTTAGATAATCCAAGTGGAGGAAAGGAACTTTTTGTGAGAGTTTCAGATTTTGATAAGCAGATGAAGTACTTAAAAGATGAGGGATATACTCCCCTTTATTTAAGTGAAATTGCAAGTGCCAACAATTTTGCAAAACCTGTAATAATTACTTTTGATGATGGTTATAGCGATGTTTATCAGAATGCTTATCCAATATTAAAGAAATATAATTTAAAGGGCAATTTATATGTTATTACAGACTGGGTTGGTGGACCTGTTTATGTAAATTGGGATATGGTAAAGGAAATGGATAAATCTGATTTTATGGAAATTGGTTCCCATACCGCTACTCATAGAAATTTAGCTTCTTTAAGTGCTGAGAAGATGGATATGGAAATGAAAAAAAGTAAAGAAACGTTAGAAGAAAAGCTTGAGCGTTCTGTGGATACTATTGCCTATCCTTATGGGGGATATAATAACCAAACTTTGGAAATAGCTAAAAAATATTATAAATATGCTTTATCGACAAATGAGGGAAAGGAAAATAGTAAAAATCTTAATCTTCTTTCATTAAATCGATATTATATATACCGAGATATGACGTTTGATACTTTTAAAAAAATTGTAAATTAAAGAGAATTTAGTTGCAAATTTTAAAAAAAATGATATATTAGTAGTAAAGACGAAGAAAAAGAATAAGTAATTATGGAAATTTTATAGAGAGTTCTTGGGTGGTGGAAAAGAATAATGGAAGTGATGAAATCTATCTTTGGAGTTGAGAATTTCTCCGGTTAAAAACCGTTATCATAATATGAGTAAATTTAAAGGATGGTACCGTCATTTGTTGACTCCTTGGTAACATCTTTTTTTGAAGGTGATAAAAATGTTTGATGCCCATTATGATTTGTTAACAATCTTGTATGAATGTTACTTAAAAGATGACTTTTCCTATATTCAAGAGCTAAAAAAAGAGTTGAAAGATGTGAAAGCTCTTGTTGCCAATCTATATTTTATGAGCGAAGAAGAGATGAAAGTTGAGCTAAATATTGAGAAAATAGATGTAGTAGAGATGTTTAAAATTAGCACGCATTTATGTCAAAAGTATTTTAATGATAAAAATATTATCTATAGTATAGAAGGCTGTGATTATATTGATGATAAGGAAACTTTGCGTGATCTTGCCAAAATAGGATTAAAAAGTATTTTACTTGTTTGGAATAATGAAAATAAATATGGTAGTGGGATAAGACGTGAAAAAGGACTTACCAAATTAGGGAGAGAGTTTTTAGAAGAAGCTGCACAGCTTGGTTTAATTATTGACTTATCGCATATGAATGAAAGAACATTTTATGATGCAATTGATTTAATAAAAGAGATGCAAAATAAAGGAATTGAAGTTAAAGTGATGGCTAGTCACTCCAATAGTTATGCGATTTGTGATAATAAAAGAAATTTAAAAGATGAACAAATTGAGAAATTGAGGGAAGTTGGAGGTTATTTAGGTTTAGTTCTTTATAAGCCTTTTATATCTAATGAGAAACGATATGAAGAGAAGTTTTTAGAGCATGTAAAGCATTTGCAAAGTATTTTTCCTGTTAATCGTTTGATGATTGGTTCTGATGATATGCTTTTTATGCCTGAACTTCTGGGAGTGCCTAAAATGGGAAACATTTATAATCATAAAGATATGAAGGATATGCTTGAAAAGTTGTTACTTTCAGTGCTAGATGAAGAAAGCGTGCAAAATATATTAATTAATAATGGATTGGAGAGGATAAAATGATAGATATTAAATTAATTAGAGAAAATAAAGAATTAGTTAAAGAAAATATAAAGAAAAAGTTTCAAGAAGAAAAACTTTGTTTAGTTGATGAAGTTTTTGATTATGATGTTGATTACCGAAAGATTAAGGCAGAAATTGATGAACTTAGAGCTAAAAGAAATGAATATAGTGATAAAATTGGTATCTTTATGAAAGAGAAAGAAGTTTCTAAAGCCGAAGAAGCGAAAATGCTAGTTAAACAAATTAATGATAAAGTTAACGAACTAGAAGTGTCTTTAGAAAAACTTGAAAAAGAGATAAATTCTAGAATGATGGTTATCCCAAATATAATTGATGAAAGCGTTCCTATTGGAAAAGATGATACTTTTAATGTAGAAAATGAACGATTTGGAGAGCCTGTTGTTCCTGAGTACGAAATTCCTTATCATGCAGATATATGTGTGGCTTTAAATGGACTTGATAAAGAAAGTGCAGGCCGAACAAGTGGAAATGGTTTTTACTATTTGATGGGAGACATTGCTCGTTTACATGAAGCAATGATAGCTTATGCAAGAGATTTTATGATTGAAAAAGGATTTACTTATGCTGTGCCTCCTTTTATGATTCGCAGTGATGTAGTAAGCGGAGTTATGTCTTTTGAAGAAATGGATGCGATGATGTACAAAATAGAGGGAGAAGATTTATATTTAATTGGAACAAGTGAGCACTCTATGATTGGAAAGTTTAAAAATCAAATTTTAAATGAAGCTGAGCTACCTATTAGTATGACTAGTTATTCTCCTTGCTTTCGTAAAGAAGTTGGAGCTCATGGGATTGAAGAAAGAGGGCTTTATCGAGTTCATCAATTTGAAAAACAAGAAATGGTTGTCTTGTGTAAACCTGAAGATGGTATGAAGTGGTATAACGATATGTGGAAATATACAGTAGATTTTTTTAGAAGTTTGAATGTTCCTGTTAGGACTTTAGAGTGCTGTAGTGGTGATTTAGCAGATTTGAAGGTTAAGTCTTGTGATGTAGAAGCATGGAGCCCTAGACAAAAAAAATATTATGAAGTAGGTTCTTGTTCAATACTAGGTGATGCTCAAGCTCGAAGACTTGGTATTAGAATGAAAACAAAAGATGGTAATAAATATTTGACTACTCTTAATAATACTGTTGTTGCAACTCCAAGAGGACTTATAGCAGTTTTGGAAAATAATTACCAAGCTGATGGTTCTGTTCTTATTCCTGAAGTGCTTCAAATGTATATGGGAGGTAAAAAGGTATTAGTTCCAACGGAAAAATAGAAATATTTTTCTGTTTTTAGATTAAATATCTTTCGTGCGACTTAAAGGTATGGTAGAATAGATAGTTGAAAAGAGGTGTAGCAATGTTAAAACCAAGTTTAGAACAAGCTGGAAATAGAGAAAAAATAGAAATAAAATATAAAAAATTAAATTTGGATATAAAACCAATTTATGAAGGAAAAAAATATTTTTTGAGAACTTATGGTTGTCAAATGAATGTTCATGATTCTGAAGAAATTAAATTTTATTTAGAAAAGCTTGGATATAAGGAAGTTTTTGATCTTGAAGATGCTGATGTAGTTGTTTTAAATACTTGTGCAATTCGTGAAAATGCGAAAGATAAGGTTTTTGGATATTTGGGGCGTTGTAAGCATTTAAAAAAGACAAAAAAGGATTTATTAATTATAGTAGCTGGATGTTTGATGCAGCAACCTAAAGAAATCGATGAGATTCATAGTAGACATAAATACATTGATATTATAATTGGAACTCATAATTTAAACGAATTACCGTCATTGATTGAAAAGGCATATAACTCTCATGAACAAGATATAGTTGTATATTCAAATAGTGATGTTCTTTATGAAGGCGTGAGTTATAATCGAGATTCCGATATAAGCGCTTGGGTAAACATTATATATGGTTGTGATAAATTTTGTACATATTGTATTGTACCGTATACTCGTGGGCGCGAACGTAGCAGAAAAATTGGAGATGTTTTAGAAGAAGTTAAAGAGTTGTATTCTAAAGGAATTAAGGAAGTAACACTTTTAGGACAAAATGTTAATGCATATGGAAAAGATTTAAATTTAGGATACGATTTTGCTGTTTTACTTCAAAAAGTAGCTGAAATAGGAATCCCTCGCATTAGATTTGTAACATCACATCCTTGGAACTTTACTGATGATATGATTGATGTTATTGCTAAGTATGATAATATCATGCCATATGTTCATTTGCCAATTCAATCTGGTAGTGATGCAATTTTGAAGAAAATGAATAGAAAATATACTATAGATGAATATAAACAATTATTTGATAAGATTAAAAGCAAAGTTGAAAATGTTAGTATTACAACTGATATTATTGTAGGCTTTCCAAATGAGACTGATGAAGATTTTCAAAAGACTTTAGATATTGTTAATTATTGTAAATTTGATGGTGCATATACTTTTATTTTTTCTCCACGTGAGGGTACCGCAGCTGCAAGAATGAAAGATGATATTTCTCTTAAAGTTAAAGAGGAACGATTAAAGAAACTTAATGAATTAGTTAATAATTATTCACTTGAGAGCAATAAAAGATTACTAGGGCAAAGTGTTCCGGTTTTAATTCAAGGCGTGAATGAAAAAGATAATAATAAAGTTTATGGGTATACAGAAACTATGAAACTTGTTAATGTTGCTGGTAGCAAGGATTTAATTGGACAAATTGTTAATGTTAAAATTAATGATGCAAAAAGTTTTAGTTTAGATGGAGAAGTTTGATTCTTTTAAAATTTTGTACTGGATTAGGATTGATTTAATGCTAATCTTTTTTCGTATGGATTAAAAAGCAAAAAAAAACTGTTTCCAGTTTAATTTAATAAAAATGGTGGCTCGTTTGGGAGTCGAACCCAAGACCCTTTGATTAAAAGTCAAATGCTCTACCTACTGAGCTAACGAACCATTAACTTTGGCTGCCTCGGCAGGATTCGAACCTACGGAATGTCAGAGTCAAAGTCTGATGCCTTACCACTTGGCTACGAGGCAATACCTAAAATGGTGGGAAGGAATAGATTTGAACTATTGAACCCGAAGGAACAGATTTACAGTCTGCCGCGTTTGACCACTTCGCTACCTTCCCAAATAAATGGTGCCGACAGAGAGAGTCGAACTCCCAACCTACTGATTACAAGTCAGTTGCGCTGCCAGTTACGCTATGTCGGCAAAATAAATGGTGGACGCTATGGGACTCGAACCTATGACCCCCTGCTTGTAAGGCAGGTGCTCTAACCAACTGAGCTAAGCGTCCTTATACTTATCAACTTTCCGTTGACAGTTTTGATTATACCAAAGGATTTAGGGAATTGCAATAATTTTTGTGTAATTTTTATTAGTTATTCGTTATAAAATACATTATTTTAATCTTTTTCTGCCCCTTTTTAGTTAATTTTAAGGTGATGAATTAAGACTAAATAAAATAGTTATATCGCTTATTTTCTGTAAAACTACAAATAAAGCATTAAGCAATTTGTATAGCTATGCGCTTTGTAAATTAAATTATAGCTATATTATCTTTAATTTTCAATTTAAATTTTGAACAATCTTGAGTATAATTTTATATTTTAATAGTTTCTTCAACTTCTTCGTTTTCACATGTGCTTATGTCAACATCGATTTTTTCAAATAATAATGTTAAAGATTTTTCATTAATGATGAAACATGATCCTTTATCGTTCATTTTTCCAGTTTGTGGTCCTTTTTTAAAATAGCTTAATGTTATACTTACAAATATCTCTCCTTTTTCAATCAAATATAAAAACATATCAAAATTTCTTAGTTTATAGAAAGATATATCTAAATATTTAAAGAATTCTTTTCCTTTGGCAATGTTTTTCTGAGCGTGTACCACTGATAAATACATCAGCTTGGCATTTAATCGCCGATTTAATTCTTGGAAAGACCATGACATAGAGTCGTCTAATATTTTGGTGTGTTTGTCCCAAACTCCTAGTCTTACTACATTTGCTTTCCTGTCAACGATTAATTTATAACAATATCGGCTTTTAGTTTTCATATACCTATGGCCGTAAATTGTAGCATAAAACACTTTAAATTTTTTATCAGTTCCAGACTTCCAACCATATTTTTCCCATATGTGTTGCATTAATAAGGGTTTACTATCCAGAGCCATTGAGAATAGGGAAATTTGGGGATAGCTGGTAATGAGTTTTGTTTTTAATTCAATCCCTAAATAATCTGGCAAAGCTATAGTATCGTTTTCCTTTCCTAATAGTTTTTCGAGAGTTAGTCCTACTGCTCCTGAACCTTCAGCTCGTGATGCTACCCAGTTGCGACACTGAATAACAAAAAATTCCTTTTTTAATCTTTTTAAATTTTTATACATTTTCTCTTTCATGGTTATTTATTTTATACTATCATTTTACATTTTTTGTCTAATGAAGGCGAACCATTTAATTTTTTTTAATAATTTCTTTCTTTACCAATTTTTCTTTTTCTTGCTTTGTAATTTCTAAAGTGCGTTTGTGGACTATGAGGTTGCAAAATAGTAAATAAAAAAGACGTAATTTACGTCTAAAACACAATCTGGTCGGGAAGACAGGATTTGAACCTGCAACCTCATGGTCCCAAACCATACGCACTGCCAAGTTGTGCTACTTCCCGATAAAAAATTAATGGTACGCCCAGAGAGAGTCGAACTCCCAACCTTTAGATCCGTAGTCTAACGCTCTATCCAGTTGAGCTATGGGCGCATAATTTCGCAATGCATATTCATTATAGTATATTACTCTGTAAAATTCAAGTTTTTTTTACTTGCTACAATAAAATAAATAAATTATAAAAACATTTTCAATTTCTTCTTTCTGTGGTACACTTATAAAGTAAGGTGATTACATATGGATTATATGGATAAAACAACTTTTTTATTAATTGCTGTGCTTTATTACGTGGTAACAGTGATAACCATAATAGTGTTATTGAATATGCTTAATAATAAAGAAAAGAAAAAACTAAAAAAAGAAATAGAAAAAATTGAAACAGAAAAAAATTTGATTATATCTGCAAGCATGTTATCCGAATTTAATAAAGTTGAAGCTTTAGTAAATAATACTGAAATGGAAGACAAACTTGCTGACTGGCGAAAAAGATTTGATACAATCAAAAATGTGGAAATGCCAAAAATCACAGACACAATTAATAATATAGAGCAACTTTTTCAAGAACGTAATTTCAAAGAATTAAAAGCTTTAGTTCTCAAAGCTGATTTTGATTTAAACACATTAAAAACTAAAGCTGACTTTCTTTTAGAAGAAATCAAAGATGTTACTTTGAGTGAAGAAAGAAATAGAGAAACAATTACTAAGTTAAAAGCGGAGTACCGAGAAATCTTAGCTACGTATAAAGATTATGAAGAAGATTTTAGTGTCGTAAAAGTGCCCATTGAGTTGCAATTTGAAAATATAGATAAATTATTTAGTGCTTTTGAAAATTCTATGGAAAAACATGCATATTTGGAAGTAGGAAAAATAGTCAAAGCAATCTCTGATATCATTGAAAATCTAAAAGTCATAATTCAAGAGTCAAGGCCAATTGTTACACTCGGAAAAAAAGTTATCCCAAAAATGATTAATGAAATAGTCTCTATCGCTGAGAAAATGAAAAAGGACGGCTATAACTTAGAATATTTAAACATTGAGTACAATGTTGAAGAAGCTAACAAAAAAATTCAAGATATTTTCCAAAGATTAAATGTTTTAAATATCGAAGACTCCCTTTTTGAACTGAAAACAATGCAAGATTATTTTGATTCTCTATACAATGATTTTGACAAGGAAAGATATTCTAGAAAAAATTATGAAGAAAAAACTCGTACTATTTTAATCAAGGCTTCAAAACTTGAAAAAATAAACAATGACCTTTATAAAAAAATCGGCGATATTAAATATAGCTATGATTTAACTGATGAAGATGTTGCTGTTATCCCGGAAATAAAAGGGGAAATCATGAATATCAGGGCTAGCTATGATAAGGTTGTAGATATGGGAAGAAATCGCCTGATGGCATACTCCAAACTTGCAAGAGAAATGGAAATTATAAATGCTAAACTAATCAAAACTGAGGAAAAGTTAAATAGTGCTTTAAAGACGCTTGGTAGTTTAAAAGAAGATGAAATACGTGCTCGGGAACAATTGGAAGAAATTAAAAAAATATTATCCCAAACTAAAACAAAATTTCGTTGTTTTAAACTTCCAATTATTCCAAAAAGATATTATGTTGAGATGAGTGAAGCTATGCAAGCAATAAATGAGCTTGTAAAAGAACTTGATAAGCGTCCAATTTCGATAAAAGTTTTAAATCTGCGAGTTGATACTGCGCGTGATTTGGTTCTTAAGGTGTATAATACAGTTAATGAGACAATTAAAACTGCTAAGATGGCTGAAACAGCAATTGTTTATGGTAATCGCTATAAGTCTGTTAACAGAGAAGTGGAATACGGTTTAGCTAAAGCTGAAAGTGCATTTTTTAAAGGAAATTTCAAATTTAGTTTGGAAAGTGCTATCAATGCAATTAATATTGTTGAACCAGGAATACATCGGAAATTATTAGAAGAGTCTCAAGTTTAAAGGAAGTGATTTAATTGATATATTTAGATTATAGCGCGACAACTCCAGTTGCATATGAAGTTTTAGATACGCTCTCAAAAGTTAGTAAAGACTTTATTGGTAATGCTAATTCAATTCACAGCTTAGGCCGTAAATCTTGGGACCTTATGGAAAGTGCGACCAACCAAATCGCTGATGTTTTTGGTGTATCGCCTAACGAAATTGTTTATACAAGTGGAGCAACTGAGGCAAATAACATGGCATTAATTGGCTTAGCGCTTGCTAATCATAAAAAGGGAAAACATATTATTACTTCAAAACTTGAACATCCTTCAATATATGCAATTTGTAATTATCTTGCATCTATCGGTTTTACAATCAGTTATGTTAAAAATGATAAGGACGGCTTAATCGACTTTGATGATTTAAAAAATTTAATTACTGACGAGACAATACTTGTTAGTATTTGTGCGGTAAATTCTGAACTAGGCATTAGACAACCATTAAAAATAATCAGACAAATTATAAAGAAAGAAAATCCCAAAACTGTCTTTCATTCAGATATGACCCAAGCAATTGGGAAAGTAGCTGTCAATTTAAAGGATGTAGATCTTGCTAGTATGTCTGGTCATAAAATTTTCGGCCCTAAAGGAATAGGATTTTTATATAAAAGCAATTTTGTAACTTTAACTCCGCTTCTTTATGGCAGTGGTAAAACTAACTTACTTAATCCTGGTACTCCGCCACTTCCTTTAATAGCATCACTTTCCAAAGCTATTCGCCTGGCAAATGAAAATTTAGAGAAAAAAGAACGCTTTGTTTCATTACTAAACGAAAAAATTGTTCAATCTCTATCAAAATATGATAAAATAAAAATTAATAAAACGAAATATTCCATACCACAAATTTTAAATATTAGCGTTTTAGATGTAATGCCAGAGAGTTTAGTTCATGCACTTGAAAAACACGAAATTTATGTAAGCACTAATACTGCTTGCTCTAGCAAGGATACATCAAGTAGTGTTATAGCAGTTTTCGATGATATTGCTCGAGCTAAGCATACAATTAGAATAAGTTTATCGCATGCAACAACAACTGAAGAAGTTAATAAATTTATTCAAATATTTAAAAGTGAGTATGAAAAATTAAGTAATTTAAATTAGACGGGGGAATTTATGGAAAAATTAATAATTTTAAAATATGGTGAACTAAATACTAAAAAAGGAAATAAAAATTTTTTCTTAAGTAAGTTAAAGGAAAATATTGAGCTATCTTTAAAGGATATAGAGCATGAAACGATATATGATTTTGGTCGGATGTTTATTAAAACAAAGGAAACTGAAACTGTGGCCGAAAGGCTTAAGTGTGTTTTTGGCATTTTGGATATTATCATAGGTTATCGTAATGATTTAAAAACTATAGATGAGATAAAAGCGGATATCGAGACCTTAGTTTTTGATAAAAACTTTCAAACTTTTAAAGTTACAACTAAGAGAAGTAATAAAAATTTTCCACTTGATAGCATGGAAATAAGTAGAATACTTGGCGCTGTTATTCTTAAAGGGAAAGCAGATATCCATGTTGATGTTCATAAACCGGAGTTTTTGATAAGTGTGGAAATTCGAAAAAATGATGTTCTTTACTATTTTGAAGAAATTAAGGGATTAGGTGGATATCCAGTTGGTACTTTAGGTAAGGGACTATTAATGCTTAGTGGAGGTATTGATTCTCCAGTAGCCGGTTTTTATACCATTAAAAGGGGTGTAAGCTTAGAGGCTGTATATTTTGAAAGTCCTCCTCATACAAGTGAGGATGCTAAAAATAAGGTTATATCTTTGGCAAGAGTTTTAGCTAAATATAATACAAATGTTAAACTTCATGTTATAAATTTTACAGAAATTCAAGAGACAATCTTAAAAAATATAGAACATGAGTATTTAATAACCATTATGCGCCGGATGATGTATCGAATTAGTGAAAAACTTGCCTTAAAAAACAAATGTAACATTTTGGTAAATGGAGAAAGTATAGGTCAAGTTGCAAGTCAGACTTTAACGAGCATGGGAGTAATAAATGAAGTTGTTAAAATGCCAGTAATAAGGCCTCTTGCATGTTTTGATAAACTAGAGATTATTGATGTTGCTAAAAAAATAGGAACCTATGATATAAGTATTCAACCGTTTGAAGATTGTTGCACGATATTTGTGCCAAAACATCCTGTTATCAATCCCGAGCTTGAAAAATGTCATGAGTTTGAAAAACTTATTCCTTATGAAAAACTAATTGATGAGGCAATTCAAAATGAAACACAAATTTATGTAACTTTAGAAAAAACAAATAAATATCAAGATTTACTTTAGGAGGTAATAACGTGAAAGATGAATTTTGTATGCGGACAGCTCCGATATGGCAACTTTTAGGATATGCATTATATGCTTTGAAAATTATAATTCCACTTTTAGTAATTATATTTGGAATTATTGGTTTTGCTAGGGCAATTATGGGCGATGAAAAAGGACTAATTTCGGCAGCAATAGGTTTTGGTAAAAAAATAATTTTAGCCATTTGTATCTTTTTTGTTCCAACCTTTGTATCTGTTGTTATGAACATAGTGGGTGTGAAATTAAACTCTCAAGAATGTCAAACGTGCCTTTTAAAACCAAATTCAGCGGATTGCATTGATGCAAAAGCAAAGGCAAAAGCTCTTTTGAATAATTAACCTAAAATAAGTCATAATAATAGTGGTGATGTTATTATGGCAAAGTATAAAGGTTTTGATGTTGGTAATAGAAATAAACTTGATAAATTGAAAGGCTTATATGCAAATCCTTATGGTTATAATTTTGACCGAGAGGATATCTTTGCAAACAAAGAAATAAGTGTTATGAAAACTAATCAAGATGCGATTAAAAATAAAGAATATTATGGAAAATGATAGCCAATTATTCTTTTTTTTTGTATAATGAAATAGAGGTGAAGGAAAATGAAAATTTTAGCAATAAATGCTGGTAGTTCTTCTTTTAAATTTCGTTTAATGGAGATGCCTGAGGCTAAAGTAATTGCTAGTGGTTTATTTGAAAAAATAGGATTAGCGGGTAGTTTTTATAATATTAAATTTAATGGAGAAAAAATAACTAGAGAATGTGATTTACAAAATCATGGTGTAGCGGTTCAAAAGTTAATGGAAGAGTTAACGGGACTTCATAT
The DNA here is from genome assembly GCA_934096125.1 of uncultured Bacilli bacterium. Lineage (GTDB taxonomy): Bacteria > Bacillota_I > Bacilli_A > RF39 > UBA660 > Onthocola_B. The sequence continues at coordinate 71,066 of CAKOLB010000003.1, read as the reverse complement.
TATAAATTCTCTAGAGGAAATTGAAGGTGTAGGACATAGAATAGTTCATGGTGGTCAAGAATTTAGTAAGTCAACTATACTAACTGAAGAAGTTTTGGATAGAATAGCAAATTATAATGAACTTGCACCACTTCATAATCCAGCGAACATTATGGGAGTAAGAGCATTTATGGAAAAACTTCCAAATGCGATAGAAGTTGGTGTGTTTGATACAGCATTTCATACTACAATGAAACCAACTGAGTATATTTATCCGGTTCCATATGAATGGTATGAAAAGTATGGTGTTAGAAAGTATGGATTTCATGGCACAAGTCATAGATTTATCAACATGACAATTAGTAATTATTTACAAAGAGATGATTTAAAAGTTATATCATGTCATATCGGTAATGGTGGCTCTATTACTGCAATAGATAGTGGTAAAGTTGTTGATACTTCAATGGGATTTACTCCACTTGCGGGTATTGTCATGGGCTCACGAAGCGGGGATATAGATTGTTCAATTATTCCATATATTATGGGTAAAACAGGAGAAAGCATTGAAGAAGTTAATAATGACTTAAATAAAAAAAGTGGCCTTTTAGGTATAAGTGGAATTTCAAGTGATGCTAGAGATATAGAAACTGCATCTAATGAAGGAAATGAAAGAGCAATTTTAGCAGAAGATATATATGCTCAAAAAATAGCAAATTATATTGCTATGTATAATAATTTACTGGGAGGAGCAGATGTTATTACTTTAACAGCTGGTGTTGGTGAAAATAGTGCCCCAATGCGAAAGAAAATTCTTGAAAAAATAGCTTCTTTAGGAATTAAATTAGATGATACTAAAAATAATTTTCGTGGTGAATTTAGATTGATATCAACTAGTGATTCTAAAATTCCAGTTTATGTTGTTCCAACTGATGAAGAACTTATGATAGCTCTTGATACAATGAAATTTGCTCAAGAAAAATAGATAGAGAGTGTGATTTAAAATGAAGGAAATGTATAAAAAAATAGTTAAGATAATAAAAAAGTATGATAATATCGTACTTGCAAGGCATATTAGTCCGGATCCTGATGCTATAGCTGGTCAAATAGCCCTTCGGGATGCGATTAAAATTACATTTCCAGAAAAAAACGTTTATGCAATTGGAGCAGGAGTTCATAAATTTAAATATTTAGGTGTTTTAGATAAACCGGATGTTACGCAGATTTCTGATGCTTTACTTGTTGTTCTTGATGTACCTAACTTTTGCCGAGTTGATGGCATAGAAAATCTAGAGTATAAAGCTATTTTGAAAATTGACCATCATCCAGCGGAAGATATTATCGGAGATGTTGATTGGACAGATGATACAATGTCTAGTACTTGTGAAATGATAGCCAGTCTTCTTTTAAACTCGAGTCTTGGAATTGACCAAAAAATAGCGGAAACTTTATATATAGGAATGGTGTTTGATAGTGACCGCTTTTTACTGCCAAATACTAGTGCAAGAACACTTAAAACTGCTTATGATTTAGTTAGCAGTTGTAACATTAACTTTACATCATTATATGATAATTTATATGAAAGAAGTATCAACGAAGAAAAATTTCGAGCATATTTAGTAAATAATTTAGAAATAAGTGATAATAAATTTGGTTATATTTTTGTTCCAAGTGAAGATTTGAAAAAATTTAATGTTGAACCCTCAAGCGTTTCTAATCAAGTTAATGATTTTTACTTTATCAAAGAACTTATCTGTTGGATGTTCGTAGTTTATGATGAGAGAAATGATTTGTATAAAGCTAATATTAGAAGTCGTGGCCCGATTATCAATGGTGTTGCGAGCAAATATAAAGGCGGGGGACATAAGTTTGCCTCTGGATGCCGGTCAAAAGATATAAAGGTTATGGAGGCTTTAGCGAAAGATTTAGATAAAGCATGCGAGGAATATAATAATCATGAAAATATCTAAAATAGAAAAAAGAAAAAATAAATATAATGTTGTACTTAGTGATGGAAAGTCACTAAGTTTTTATGAGGAAACTATTCTCAAATATAATTTGTTAAAGCCTCAGAAAATTGATGATAAACTTTGGCAAGATATACTTAAAGAAAATAACTTTTGGGAACTTTATTATACTGTTTTAAAATATATAAATTATAAAATGCGAACTAAAAAAGAAATTAGATATAAATTTAAAGATGTAGATAAAGATATTTTATCCAAAGTTATTTTACAGTTAGAAAAAATTGGCTATCTTAACGATTGTCTGTATATCAAATGTTTTATAAATGATAAAGTATCTTTAAGCACCAGTGGGCCTCGTAAGATAAAACTTGAGCTTTTGGATAAAGGCTTTAAAGAAGATGAGATAAATAAATCTTTAGCGGAAATTGCTGATGATGTTTGGATGGAAAAGGTAAGTAAAATAGCAAATAAAAAAGTAAACAGCAATAGAAAAGATTCATCAAAAGTCTTTATTTTGAAACTTAAAAATTATTTGTATAATTTAGGGTATGATAAAGATGTGATTGAGTTTGCCATCCAAGATTTAGATATTCAAGATAATTTGGATACTGCAAAGCTTCTATATGATAAGCTACATAACAAATACTCACAAAAATATGACGGTTATATTTTGAAGCAAAAGATAAAAGAAGCGATGGGCCGAAAAGGTTATAGCTTTCAGGTTGTGGAAAATTTTTGGAATAATACTAGATTATAGAAAGAAAAATTGTTATAATTTAGTTGTTAAAGGAATTGGTCTATATGAAAAGATTAAAGTTACTATTGTTAACATGTTTATTGTGTTTTCCTTTTGGAGTATTAGCAAAGGCAGAGTCTTGTAATTATCAAGATGGAACAGGTAGTACAGTAGTTAGTGCTGTGACTGATGATGGTTTTTTGGCTCGAGCTACAGTTAAAGTTACAAAGTACAAAGGAAATAGCATGAATAAAAATGCTACATTGGGAGTTAATTCAGTTAAACTTACTAAATGTTTTAAGTATATGCGATTATTTAGAAATTCAACTAATAATTTTGCTTATGAATTTCATTATCAAGTTTCAGATAGTGAAACAGCATTAACAGGAAGTTCAACAGACCAAGGTGTTTTGCTTACTTTAAATGGAGAAAGTTATGGTGATACTAGTCAAAAAAGTTGTAATAATTATTATATGCTTGGTAAGACTTCTTCTACTGATACTTTAGATTTTAAAGTAAAAAGACTGTCTTCAATAAGCTTTAACTTTTTTACTTATGCTGATGGTTCGCGAGTGTTTTGTGTTAATTATGATAATACTAATTCTTGTTCAGAGAAGTTTACCGGTACGAGTGTTCCAACAGTAAAAACTAATATTGCCAATGGTACTAGTGATAGTAGTTCGTTTACTATAGCTAGCAGTTCAATAAATGGTTTTTTTGGTTCGCCATCTTGTGTTAGAGATGAACAATTTAATATAAAAAAACAAGGTGATGTTTATAGGTTAATTACTAGATATGATACTGCAATTGAGGATGCTGCTAATGATCCAAAAGGTAATATTGAAGTTACTGATGTGGGCTTTTGTGACCCAGTTCAAAGTAATGGAGTTTTAAAGGCTTTTCAAGTTATTGGTTATATTATTTATGTTGCAAAGTTTTTAATTCCACTTTTACTAATCATATTTGGTAGTATTGATTTTGCTAAAGCGATTATATCAAGCAGTGATAAAGCCGGAAGTGAAGCAATTAGTTCTTTTGTAAAAAGAGTTGTGGCTGCAGTTATAATTTTCTTTGTTCCAACGATTATTAGTTTTGTTCTTGATTTAATTGATGATGCTTCGGCAACTATAAATGATGAGAACTTTACCAATTGTAAAACATGCTTATTTGACCCGTTAAGTAAAGAGTGTTTAGCTCAAAATATAGTTGATGATAAATAATACTTTTTTTGAAAAATGGTTATCAAAGTGATAATCGTTTTTTTATGCTAACTTATCCATAGTTGATATGGTTTTAAGTACTAGAAAATGTTATAATGATAATGCAAGTGTTGGAGGTTGTTATGACAGGGATAGATTGTTTAAATAAAGCACAAAGAGAGGCAGTTGAGTGTATTAATGGTCCATGTCTTGTTCTAGCGGGGGCTGGCTCTGGAAAAACACGGGTTTTAACAATGCGAATTGCTAATATGATTGAAAAAGGTATTTATTCAGGGAATATTTTGGCGATTACATTTACAAATAAGGCTGCTCGAGAAATGCGAGAAAGAATTGACAGAGAAGTTGAGGATAATTTTGCTTTTGTAGGGACATTTCATTCATTTGGGTTAAAGATTATTCGGGAAAATTTTGAAGAGTTTGGGTTAACGAGAAATTTTACAATAATTGATAGTGATGATGCTACGCTTATAATTAAGAAAATTTTAAAGGATATGCATCTGGACCCAAAAGAGTATAACCAGAATTTCATCAAAAATAAGATAAGTTTTATTAAAAATGAGATGCTAAATGAAGCGGGGATAGCAAGATTTTTGGTTAGCCCACTGGAAGTTATTGCAGCAGATGTTTACAAAATTTATCAGAAGATACTTAAAGAAAATAATGCAGTAGATTTCGATGATTTATTAAGGCTTCCTGTAGAACTTTTTATGAAAAATGAAGATATCTTGGATAAGTATCAAGAAAAGTATAAATATATTTTGATTGATGAATATCAAGATACGAATGAAGTGCAATATAAACTAGTTAAAAAATTAGCAGAGAAGTATCGAAATCTCTTTGTGGTAGGCGATGTTAATCAATGTGTGTTTGAAGATGAAGTTGTTTACACTGATAATGGTAAAAAGAAAATAAAAGATTTAAATGAAAGCGATAAGATTTTTTCAGGCTTTGGATATGAAAATGTTGATTATACTGATGTAAAGAAAGTTATTAAAACTGAATATGAAGGGGAAATAATAGAAATAACGACGGATAATCAAAAAAGTGTGCGTTTAACTCCAGAACACCTGTGTATTGTAAAGCCTTTAGAAAATGAAGTTGAAGTGTGTGATATCAACATGATTTATTGTGCAGGCCAAAGAGGTGGAAGTAAACTTGGGATTATGGCTCTTCTTCCGAAAGATACGGCAAGTGTAATTAGAAATGCGGAGCTTCACTCATATAGCAACTGGCCAAGAGCAGATTTAATGGAAGATTTTATTTCTTGTATTGCTAAGCCGGCGAATAAAATAGGCTCTCAAATATGTTTGAAAAATGGGGCATATTACAGTTTTGCAAAAGCTGGAGATTTACAAGTGGGAGATACATTGCCAACCCTTTTGGAAAATGAAATTGTTGATGCAAAAATAGTGGATATAAAAAAATATGATAAAAAATGCTTTGTTTATGATGTTGATGTCCCGAAGACAAGAAACTTTATTGTTAATGATATATTTGTTCATAACTGTATTTATGGTTTTAGATGGTCAAATTATAAAAATATATTAAATTTTGAAAAAGATTATCCTGAAAGTAAAAGTATAACTTTGTCTCTTAATTATCGAAGTACTAATAATATTTTGAAAGCTGCTAATTCTGTTATTAAAAATAATGTGGAAACTAAAGAAGTAAATTTATATAGTGAGCTTGGTGATGGCGAAAAAATAAAATATATACGTGCAAATGATGAAAAAGATGAAGTTCGGGTAGTTACTAGTGAGATAAGAAAGTTACTTGATAATGGTTATAAATATCAAGATATTGCAGTACTATACCGAACTAATGCACAGTCGCGTAATATTGAAGAAGGAATACTAAAGCAAAATTGGCCCTATAAAGTAGTAGGAAGTTATTACTTTTATAAGAGAAAAGAAATAAAAGATTTACTATGTTATTTAAGACTTATAAGTAATACAAAAGATGATGTTTCTCTTAGAAGGGTTATAAATGTTCCTAAAAGAGGAATTGGGGCAAAATCACTTTCAGATTTAGAGGCTAAAGCAGTAAATAATCAGGCATCTCTTTTTGATAGCTTAGAAAAACCAAAAGAACTAGAATTTAAAAAGCTTATTTTGGATATTCAAGAGGAAGCTAAGAATTTAAGTCTGACAGAGCTAATTGATGTAATTTTAGATAAAAGTAAAATGATGCAAGAACTTGAGGCTGACATGTCAATTGAAGCGGATATTCGTAAAGAAAACTTACTAGAGTTTCGAAGTATTACGGAAAATTTCCAAGAAGATGTGGGAACGGTTAATTTGGAAGACTTTTTGGAGGAAATTAGTTTAGTTGCAGATACTACTGACCATAACTATGATGAAAATGTTATTACGCTTATGACTATGCATGCGGCGAAAGGACTGGAGTTTAAAGTTGTGTTTCTAATTGGTATGGAAGAGGGCATACTTCCACATATTATGAGTATTGAAAATGGGGGAGATATTGAAGAAGAAAGAAGACTTTGTTATGTAGCTATAACAAGGGCGAAAGAAAGACTGTACTTAACAAATGCGAAAAGTCGGATGCTTTATGGTAATGTTAGTCGTAATCAGCCATCTAGGTTTATTGAAGAGATAGATAGTAGTTTGCTTGATAGTAAAGAAAATAAAGGTCTTAATTTCTTTGATAAAAGTAAAGTTTATAGTAAGACAAGTGGTGATTTTAAAGCCGGGGATATAGTATTTCATAATTCTTATGGGAAAGGTGTTGTTACAAGCTGTGATGAGAGGTTTGTAACTGTTGCCTTTGATAAGAGATTTGGAATTAAGAAGTTTTTAAGTAATTATCAAAATTTAAGGAGGATATGATATGAAAACGTTAGTGATTATGGCAGCAGGAATGGGGAGTAGATTTGGAGGGTTAAAACAAATAGAACCAGTAGGTCCTCATGGAGAAATAATCGCAGATTACTCTGTGTATGATGCAAAAAGAGCAGGCTTTTCTAAAGTAGTATTTATTATTAGAAAAGAAAATGAAGAATACTTTAGAACGCATATTATTAATAAATATAAAGGTATAGATATTGTGTTTGCTTTTCAAGAATTAGACTATATTCCAGAAGATGTAACATTACCTGAAGGTAGAGTAAAGATGCTTGGAACAGGTCATGCTTTATATTGTGCAAAAGATGTTATTGAGGGAGATTTTGTTATTATAAATTCTGATGATTTTTATGGTAAACATTCATATGAACTCGCATCTAAATTTTTTGATGAAGAAGCTAAAGATTATTTAAGTGTAAATTATCCTTATATTGTTACTGCAAGTAAATATGGTAAAGTTAAAAGAGGAGTAGTTAAAGAAGAAAATGGCATTATAAAATCTATTACTGAAAGTGAAATTGGTGAAGAAAGTGGTAAAATTATAGCTAGAAGCCTTCAAGGAAATTTGGAATTTGAAATAAGTGAAGATACTCCGGTAGCTGTTAATTTCTTTGGCTTGAGAGAAAATTTTTTGCCTATTTTAAAAGAAAAATTTGATGAGTTTATTCATGGTGAACTAACTTTAACAAATGAATTTTTACTTCCAGATATATTAAAAAATGGAATAAGTGAAGGATTATTTCAAATAGAGTCTAAAGTATCGGAAAGTAGATGGATTGGAATGACTTATAAAGAAGATTTAGAAAGTGTTAAAAATCATATTAATAGTTTAATCGAAAGGGGAGATTATCCTTATGAACTATGGAAAAATTGACATAAAAAAGCGAGTAGAAGAATTAACTAAAATATTAAATGATGCAAATTATAATTATTATGTAAATGATGAGTCAACTATAACTGACCAAGAGTTTGACCGTTACTTGCGGGAACTGGAAATTTTAGAGGCTAAACATCCGGAACTTGCTGATGATAACAGTCCAACGAAAAGAGTTGGCGGAAAGGTTGCTACTAGCTTTCAAAAAGTAGTGCGTGATAAACCAATGCTTAGTATTTCTGATGTGTTTAGTGAAGATGAAGTACGGAATTTCTTAAGTAAACAAGATAAAGAGGAAGAATATGTTTGTGAAGAAAAAATAGATGGACTTGGGATAGCCTTAATATATAAAGAAGGATATTTAGTTCAAGGAATTACTAGGGGAGATGGAATAACTGGAGAAGATGTTACTAGTAATGTGCGGACGATTAAAACTATTCCTCTAAAGCTTAAAAAACCCGTTTCGATAGAAGTTCGCGGAGAAATATTTATGCATAAACATACTCTTTCAAAGATTAATAAATATCGGCAAGAGCATAATATGCCTCTTTTGCAAAATGTTCGAAATGCAGCGGCAGGTTCTTTGCGACAACTGGATTCCAAAGTGGCTGCGAAAAGAGATTTAGATTGTTTTATATATTACTTGCCACATGCCGAAGATTTTCAAATAAATACACATATGGAAGCTTTGGAATTTATGGAAAATTTAGGTTTTCATGTAAACAAATTGGGGAATAAGGTTGTAAAGGGTCAAGATATGATTTTTGATTATATTAAGAATACGGGTGAGAAAAGAAGTAAACTTAGTTATGAAATAGATGGAGTAGTTATTAAAGTTAATAGTTTAAAAAAACAAGCCAGCCTTGGAAATACGGCGAAATATCCAAGGTGGGCAGTTGCTTATAAGTTCCCAGCGAAAGAAGTTTTAACTAAATTAAAAGATATTATATTTACGGTGGGAAGAACAGGGAAGATTACTCCGAATGCAGTTTTGGAACCAACTATTGTGGCAGGGTCAACTATTTCTCGGGCTACCCTTCATAATGAGGATTATGTTGTTAGTAAAGGCTTGATGATTGGGGATACCGTATCCATTAGAAAAGCGGGAGATGTTATTCCGGAGGTAGTGGAAGCAAAGAAAGAAAGAAGAACAGGGTCAGAAAAAGCTTTTGTGATGATTACTTCTTGTCCAATGTGTCATGAGCCTTTAGTAAAAAAGGAAGATGGCGCTGATTATTACTGCACAAATGCAAGCTGTCCTAAACGAAATATTGAAAGTATTATTCATTATGTTTCCAGAGATGCTTTGAATATCGAAGGACTTGGGGCAGAAATAGTTGAAGAGTTATATAACCTTGGTTTTGTTAGAAATGTTATTGATTTATATTATTTACATGAAAAAATAGAAAGTATCTTGCAATTTGATGGTTATGGAGAAAAAAGTGTGCAAAAGATTGTTTCTAATATTGAAAAATCAAAAAGTCAAAGTTTGGAAAGATTACTTTTTGGTCTTGGAATAAAAGAAGTTGGGGTGAAGACTGCTAAACTTTTGGCAACATACTATCAAAATATGGAAAATTTACAAAATACCAATTTAGAAGAACTAGAAAGTATAAGAGATATTGGTAAAACTACGGCTGAGAGTGTGCATTCTTATTTAAATGCTAATAAAGAGTTAATAGAAAAACTTAAAAGTATAGGTGTTAATATGGAATATACTGGGGCTGTTCAGAGTTTTAATGATTTGATTTCCCAAAAAAGGTTTGTAATTACTGGCACGATTGATGGTTTTGGTCGCAAAGAAATAAAAGATATATTAGAAAGTTTTGGAGGCATTGTGACAGGGACAGTTACAGGTAGTACAGATGTGGTAATTGTTGGGAAAAATCCTGGTAGTAAATACACTGAAGCTTTAAAGCTTAATAAACTAATTTGGGATGAAAGTAAGACTTTGGAAGTTCTAAATGATTTGCAAAAGATGTAGATATATAGTAAAATGAAATTACTTAAACAGAGGTGAATATTTTGGAAAAAATTAAAAAATTATGGGGGAGTAATAAGGTATTATTTGTTCTTGGTGGCATCTTAGTAGTGTGCTTAATTGCTATTTTGATTGTCTCATTTACTTTCTTTTTTGGGGGAAGTAAGTCGGTATATGGAGATAGGCTAGAAGATATAAAGAAGCATCCCATAACTGAGAAGTTTAAAAACAGTTATATAAATTCTTTAAAGGAAAATGAAAAGGTAGAAGATGCAAGCATGGAGATAAAGGGAAGAGTTGTATATGTTATGTGCTCTTTTGCTCCGGATACTGCACTTCAAGATGCTCAAAATATAATTGTAGCAAGTTTAGATAAATTTTCAGAAGATATATTATCATATTATGATATAAGTTTTACTCTTTCAGCAGAAAAGTCATCTAGCAGTGATGGATTTATTATTTTAGGAGCGAAGAATGCTGCTGGTTCTGGTTTAGTGTGGAACAATAATAATCCAGTGGAAAGTGAGTAAGTATGAAAAAGAGGAAGAATATATTAATTGTTATAATAGTTGCAATTATCCTTGTTATAGCATCAATTTTACTATATAGATTACTTGATGATGAAAATAAATTAACGGTAGCAGAGAGAAACTGGATTAACGATAATATTGGGACTATTCAAAATATAAATGTTGTTAATAATCAAAATGTTTTTGGAAAAGATGGGGAAGGACTTTTCTATGACTTTATTGATGATTTTGAAAAAGAGTATAAACTTGATTTAAATCCTATAACTTTTAATTATCCAGCAGGTGTGCAAGGTCTAGCTTTAACGACTGCGCAAAGTGTATCCGATAATGATATTGTGATTTATGAAGACCATTATGTGCTTGTTAGCCAAAAGGAAGAAGTTATTTCTAAAGAAAGTGATTTAAGTGGAAAAGAGATAAATATTTTGGCAAATGACTTAAGTTATGTAAGTAAATATATAAAAAGTAATAATTTAAAATTTAAACAATTTGATAATATAGATGATTTAAATGCAGCACTTGATGATAAAGATGCTTATGCATTAGTTCCTTTGATGAGTTATTTAGATAATATTTTAGAAAATAATTTAAATGTAATTTATCATTTTAGTGATGCGAAAATTTATTACTCTTTAACTGTTGATGATAGCATGCTTGGAAGTGTCTTAAAAAAATATTATAGTAAGTGGCAAGAGAATAAAAAAGAAAAATATAATGAAGAACTTTTTAAAGTCTTTAAAAAAGGTATGGGACTATCGGATACTGAAGTTGATGCTATGCAAAGTGTGACATATAATTATGGTTTTGTTAATGCCTCTCCTTACGAAGTTATTATTGGTGGTAAATATGGTGGTATTGTTTCTGTTTATTTACAAAACTTTAGTGATTTTGCCGGAGTTGAATTTAATTTTGAGAAGTATAAAAATAAACTTAAGTTTATGAAAGCTATTCAAAATAAAGATATAGATTTATACTTTAATTACTATAATTATGAAGATAGTTATAATAATGCTGGTGGTATAAATATTGAATATGTTGTAGCTCTTCCAAGAACCAATAATATGGTGGTTAAATCAATAAATTCTCTTATTTCGAAAGAAGTATATGTAGAAGAGGGAAGTAAGATAGCAAACTTTATAAAACAAATTGAGGGAATAAATGTTAAGACATATAAAAATGTAAAGGAGCTTAGTAAACTTAATAAGAAAGATACTATAATAGTACTTGATAAAAATACTTTTGATTATATTAAGACAAAGAATTTAAATAGTTATAGTGAAAGATATAGTGATTATATTAACGAAGAGTATACATTTAAAGTAAGAACGAAGAGTGCATTATATGATCTTTTGAAAAAATATGTTCAAGTAATGGATGAAAATACCTTAGTTTTAGATGGGGTAAATAATCATTATGAAACAGTTAAAAGTGGCTCTATCATTACAAATATCGCTAAGTATATTCTTGGTGTTGCTGGTCTAATTGTTATTGCTTTTATGGTATATTTTAAAAAGAGTAAGAGAATAAGCATTGCTAGAAAGATTAAGAAAGATGATAAGATGAAGTTTATCGACCAGCTTACTAGTTTAAAAAATAGAAATTTCTTAAATGAAAATATTGATACTTGGAATAATAATACTATTTATCCTCAGACAGTGCTTGTAATTGATTTAAATAATGTTCATGAGATAAATGATACTTATGGTTACAATGAGGGAGATAAGCAAATTAAGGCGATGGCTAATATTTTGATTAGAACTCAGCTTGATAATAGTGAAATACTTAGAACTGATGGTAATGAGTATATGATTTATCTAGTTGGATATAATCAAAAGCAAGTTACTAATTATATTCATAAGTTAAGTAAAGAGATAAAGAAGCTTCCATATAATAATGGAGCAGAATTTGGGTATAGTATGATTGTTGATGATATTAAAACGATTGAAGATGCTTTAAATGAAGCGATGGAAGATATGAAGAAGCAAAAGGATAAAAGTGATGAAGAAAGTTAGTTTATTTAAAGATTTTTGGGAAGATTTTAAAAAAGTTTTAAATAGGCCAGATATGATAATATTGCCAGGTCAACTGGCTTTCTTTTTTGTTCTTGCTATTGTGCCAACGATAACTCTTATTACTTATGAAGCAGCTTTTTTGAATCTTTCTACTGATGTTATTTATGATTTTTTATCACGAAGCTTTACAAGTGATATAGCAAGTTTGCTTTTAACAACGAAAGAAACGGCCCATGGAGGAATTGGTTTTTTCTTGGTAGTTGCGGTTGGATATTATATAGCATCTAATGGGCCAGCTTCGATTATTGTGACATCTAATGCAATTTATGGAGTTAAACAGGAGAGTTTTTTTCGCCGGCGGATGAAAGCAATTATTATGACATTTGTCTTAGTTCTTTTATTCATATTTATGCTTGTTGTTCCGGTTTTTGGGTCGAGAATAATTGAAATGTTTGAATATGTGGATATAAGTAGGGATGTAACTTTGGGGATGCAAAAAGCAATTAACTTTTTCCAAGGACCGATAACTTGGCTGGTTATGTTTATATTTATTAAGATTTTGTATACAATGGCTCCAAATAAAAATGTAAAAAGTAAAGATACTTCATATGGAGCAGTATTTACAACTATCTCTTGGATTGTTACAACCTATATTTATTCCTTTTATGTAAATAACTTAGCTCATTATAGTACGTTCTATGGTGGACTTGCCAATATTGTTATCTTGATGATTTGGATTTATTTTTTAGCTTACTTTTTTACAGTAGGTATGGCTCTTAATTCTTTAAGAGATGAGACTAAAATGGTAAAAAATGACACTATAAAATAAATGTTTTAACATATAATAAAGGTATGTACATACGGGTATTACTTATGTACATGATTCTTGCCTTGGTCACACTATAGTATTTTTTACTAACGTTTCCGAGGGGTAATATTCAAAAAACTTTAGCTTTGTGCTGAAGTTTTTTTAGCTTTGTGATATACTTGTTGTGTGATTTGTATGAAAAAAAGAAGAATGAAGTTTGGAAATATATTTTCTATTATTTTAATTGTTTTAGCAGTCTTAGGTCTTTTTAACATTTATAAGTTAAATGTTTTGCCTCTAGTTTATTATATTATTCTTTTTGTAGGGGTATTATTTTTCTTATTCCTTCTTATTTTGATGATGCATAGTAAAAGAGGTATACTTCGGTTTTTAGGAGAGATTTTAACGTTGGGCGTTATAATGATATCTATCATGGGTATTAATTATGAGGCAAAGACACTTGATTTTTTGCAAGGCTTTGGTCTTAATAATTATAAGACAGAGAATTATAATATTGTGGTTTTAAAGGAAAGTAGCATTAATACTTTGAAAGAACTTGATAACAAAAAAATAGGGCATTTGGATGCTAATTTGCATGTTGGTCTTTCCAAAGCAATAGATAAACTAAGTCAAAATATAGAGTTTAAAAGTGTAGCGATGGATGATATAAATGAATTAACTCAAAATTTGAAAGTTGAAAAAGTAGATGCAATTGTGCTAGAAGATGCAAGGATGGATATTTTGAAAGAAGAAAATCCGCAGGAGTATGAAACCTTAAAAGTAATAGATAGCATTAAAGTGCGGATCAAGATGGCAAAGCTTGGAAAAGCTGTAGATGTTATCAAAGACCCATTTAACATTTATATCTCAGGAATTGATACCTATGGCAACATTACCAAAGTATCTCGAAGTGATGTTAATATGCTCGTGTCTTTAAATCCTTCAAAGGGGAAAATATTACTTACAAATATTCCAAGGGATTATTATGTGAAACTGCATACCTATGAGCAGTATGATAAGCTTACACATGCTGGTATTTATGGAATCAATGAAAGTATGCAAACAATTGAAGATTTACTAGATACTAAAATTAATTACTATTTGAAAGTTAACTTTACAACGTTAGTCTCTGTTGTCGATGCTCTTGGGGGTATTGATGTAGTTTCTAATTATGCATTTACAAGTCAAGATGGATATACTTATAAAAAAGGAGTAAATCATTTGGATGGAAAAAAAGCCTTGTCTTTTGCTAGGGAAAGAAAAGCCTTTAGTGCTGGTGATAGGGTAAGAGGAGAAAACCAACAGTTAGTTTTAACATCTATTATTGATAAACTTTCAAGTATTAAAGCTTTTAGTGAATATACTCATCTTTTAGATGCTGTTGATGGTGAATTTATGACGAATTTAAGTGATAAAGATATAACTAGTTTTATTAAAGAAGTAATTAAGTCTGGGAAAGGATTTGAAGTGGCATCAAGTAATTTGGCTGGAACAAATAGTTATGAATATACTTATAGTTATAAAAAAAATAAACTATATGTAATGAAACCAAGTTTAGAAAGTATAAATAATGCACAAGAAAAAATAAATAATATTTTAATAAAGTAGTGTCAAATTTGACACCTTTTTTTGTACTGTTTTGTCGAAGTTGTTTAAGCTATAAAAAAAATCCTCTAAACTCTTAGTAGAGAGGTGATATATGAATGCTGAGGCTAGAACTGGAGTATGATGAGGGAATTTTGTTTGCAAGGCTTAATGGAAAGCTTACAAGAAGAACGAGTTATAAAATAAATAATTATTTAAATCCCCTTTTGGAAAAACATAATATTAAACTATTGATTTATAATTTTGATAAATTAAAAGAAATAGATAATATTGGGATTGAAGCTTTAATAAGAAGTAAAAATTATATGAAGAAGAATAAAGGAAAGATAAGAAGTTGTTTTGCCAGAGGGAATATGGAATATGTGGCAAAGTATTTAAGATTTTCTTATATAAATAACGAAAGGGAAGCTTATAAACTAATGGAGGCGAAGAAAATATGCTAGAAAAAATAATTTTAGATAATGCTAGTGTTATTTGGAGTATAGCGAAAAAGTTTTATGGAGTACCAAAAGAGGATTTATATCAAGCAGGGGTAGTGGGGCTTATTAATGCTTATGAAAGTTTTGATAAAACTAGAGAAGCTAAATTTAGTACCTATGCCTATATGTATATATATGGAGAGATGTATAAACTGGCCTCACAGCTTGCGGAGATTAAACTTTCAAAAGATGCCTTGCGCCTTTTAAAAATGATAGATAAGGCTTATGAATATTTAGAACAAAAGATGCTTAGAAATCCTAGTAAAGAAGAACTTGCTTCATTTTTAGAAATGGATTTAGATACCTTTGATAAACTCATGCAATATAAAAAAGTATTTGTGTCTTTAGATGAAGAAAAAGATGGGATGAGGGATCTTCATGAATCTACTGCTAAAGAAGAAAGGGTAAGTGTTGATGATAAAATACTTCTAAAAGAAAGTATGAGTGCTTTAAAAAAGGAAGAGAGAGATATTATTAGACTGAGATACTTTAATGATTTAACGCAAAGTGAGATTGCGAAACTTTTAAATATTTCTCAGGTGAAAGTATCAAGATATGAAAGTAGAACTTTGAAGAAAATGCGAGACTTTATGTATACTAACACATAATATGCTCAATATAATAATGGTGAAAAGTATGGATAAAGAAAGTTATAAAAAGTTAGTTAAAAAGTATGCTCCTAAAGAGCCAAGATGTAAAAATAGTCTTGTTTCCTTTTTCGTAGGTGGTTTGATTGGGCTTTTTGCAGAAGGCTTAAAAAATATTATTTCTCCTTGTTTTGGTCTTCCTAAAGAAGAAGCAGGTTCGTGGGTTGCATTTATTATTGTTGGTCTAACATCTGTTTTTACAGCGATGGGATTTTTTGATACTTTGGTAACTAAATTTAAATGTGGACTTATTATTCCAACGACCGGTTTTGCTCATAGCGTAACAAGTAGTGCACTTGACTATAAAAAAGATGGTCTTATTACAGGGCTCGGGTCAAACTTTTTTAAACTGGCGGGAAGTGTTATTCTTTATGGGATAATTTCGGCATTTATTTTAGTGATTATAAAGGTGATATTAAATGGCTAGTAAAATATTTAAAAATGTATATTTAACTGATTATAAGACAGTAGTGGGACCACTGGAAAGGATGAGCCACTTAAAAAAGTTTGACTTTTATATAGATGATTATTATTTTGGCATGAAAACCTTTGAAGAAGCTGAGGTGAAGATGCAAAGGCTTGTGATTGATAAGCTTTTGCAAGATAATAATTTGCCCCTTTGTATGGTTGATATTTTAATTGGTGGGGATTTAACTAATCAAATTGCAATAACAAGTGGAGCAGCATCTGTTTATCCTACTTCTTTTTTGGGAGTTTATAGTGCTTGTGCAACGTTTGCAGAAAATCTTTTTTTGGCATCCTTGTTAGTTGAAAGTGGAGCTTTAAAAAAAGTGGTAACGACAACAAGTAGTCATAATTTAACGGCGGAAAGACAGTTTCGTTATCCGGTTGAATATGGGACGCCCAGACCTCATACGGCAACCTTTACATCAACTGGGGCTGTTGCATGTTTTGTAAGTAAAAAGCCGAGTCATTTAAAAATAGAAAGTGCAACCCTTGGAAATGTAGTAGATTTGGGGGTAAGTGATGCGAATAATTTGGGAGCAGCGATGGCACCAGCGGCGGCAAGTACTGTTGTTAGACATTTAACAGAGCTTAAAAGAGATGCTGATTATTATGATTTAATTTTGACGGGAGATTTAGGAAGTGTTGGGAGTTTGCTTTTGATAGATCTTTTAAAAACTAATCATAATATAAATCTTAAAAAACATTTAGATGCGGGATCAGAGTTATATTTAAATAGCCAAAATACTTATGCAGGTGGAAGTGGTCCTGCGTGCCTTCCGATTGTCCTATTTAATAAAATACTTTTAAATAAAAAATATAAAAAAATATTGTTAGTAGCAACTGGGGCTTTGCACTCACCGACGACGGTAAATCAGAAGAAAAGTATTCCGGCAGTTGCTCATGCAGTTTCATTGGAGGTGGTTTAAAGTGCATTACTTTTCAGCTTTTTTCGTAGCGGGCCTTGCCTCTATGATTGCTCAAATTATTTTAGATAATACGAAACTTACTCCTGGACATATAACAAGTTTGTATGTTGCTTTTGGAGCTTTCTTATCCTTTTTAGGTCTTTATGAAAAAATATTAGATTGGGCTGGTTTGGGTGCTAGTGTGATTATCGCTAATTTTGGTCATACTTTGTATTCATCAGCCTATGCTGGATATTTAGAAAATGGTTTTTTAGGTATCTTTTCGGGGATGTTGGTGGGAAGCTCTTTAATTATTACAGCGGCGATTGTTTGGGCTTTTGTAACTTGTATTTTTGCTAAACCTAAAAATTAAACAAATGTTTGTATATTTTTATTGACTTTTAATTTTTGATAGAGTAAAATGAGGATGTATCAGGGAATTTTAGGAGGAAAAATGAAAGTTACAAAGGATGAAAAGAATAAAGATAAGGCACTTGAACAAGTACTTGCAGACATAGAAAAACAATTTGGAGCAGGGTCAATTATGAAACTTGGAGATAATGAGCATATGAATGTTGATGTTGTTTCTAGTGGTTCAATGGCTATTGATGTGGCTTTAGGTGTTGGTGGTTACCCAAAGGGAAGAATAATTGAAATATATGGTCCTGAGTCAAGTGGGAAGACAACGGTGGCTTTGCAAGCGATTGCAGCGGAACAAAAAAATGGGGGAAGAGCAGCTTTTATTGATGCTGAACATGCTTTAGACCCGGTTTATGCGAAGAATTTAGGAGTTAATATAAATGAACTTTTGCTAAGTCAGCCTGATACTGGTGAACAAGCTTTAGAAATTTGTGATGCACTGGTCAAGAGTGAAGCGGTTGATTTAATTGTTATTGACTCTGTTGCAGCTTTGGTTCCTCAAGCGGAAATTGATGGAGATATGGGAGATTCTCATGTTGGGTTGCAAGCACGTCTTATGTCACAAGCTTTGCGAAAATTATCAGGAACAATGAATAAGACAAAAACAACAGCAATATTTATAAATCAATTGCGAGAAAAAGTTGGGGTAATGTTTGGTAATCCGGAAACTACTCCAGGTGGTAGGGCTTTGAAGTTTTATTCTACTATTAGACTGGATGTAAGACGGGGTGAACAAATAAAAATGGGGGACCAAATACTTGGTAATAAAACTAATATTAAAGTTGTTAAAAATAAAGTAGCACCTCCATTTAAGACAGCCCAAGTAGATATTATGTATGGAGAAGGTATTTCGAAAGAGGGAGAAATAATTGATATTGCCAGTAGCTTAGCAATTATTGATAAAAGTGGAGCATGGTATTCTTATAATGGTCAAAAGATTGGGCAAGGAAAGGAAAATGTAAAACTTTATTTAAAGGAAAATCCTGAACTTCGAGATGAATTAGAGGGAAAAATAAGAAAGCATTACGGTTTTGAAAGTAAGAGTAAAGATAAAAAGAAAAGTGAAAATGAGGCAAAGACTAAATAATGAGGAAGCTTAAAATATAGTTAAGTTAATCTATTTTAGATGAAGTAAATTAGTTAAGTGATGATAAAATAATGTAGTATCTCCTAGTTTTTAGACGTTTAAGACTGGGGGATAATTTTTTTTGAGTAATATATTTTACTAACATAATCAAAAGTTAATAACAAAAAAATCATCCATAAAGGATGATTTCCACACAAGGCGTCGTATTTAAAGATACGATTAAATTCTCATTCATCACTTGTGTGTAGACCTGAGAAGATTTCTCTTCGGTGTAACAATAGTATTAAAATCCATTTTGGTTGTCAATACTATTGTATTTTTATTATATTCATTATAATCATTATTATGCATAGTTTTAATTTTGAACATAAAAACTTATCTGAAATTTTTAAACTAAGTATTAAAATGAGATGAAAACAAGTTTTTACGTTTAATTTATATTATTATTTTTTAATTTGATTATCATGTAAATTTAAGATTTTTTAATAAAGGATATTTCTTTTTAAATTCTATATTTTTAGCCATTATAAATAATTGACTTTTAGCAAAATATGTATTATTCTAAATGTGCTAAAGAAATGGGTGTGAAGTTTATGGACAAAATTATAAATATTGCAGTGGTAGCACATGTTGATGCAGGGAAGTCAACTTTAGTTGATGGGTTACTTAGGCAAAGTGGGGTTTTTCGTGAAAATGAAGAACTAGTTGATTGCGTTATGGATAGTGGAGATCTTGAAAAAGAAAGAGGAATTACGATAACGGCGAAGAACTGTGCGGTTAAGTATAAAGACTATAAAATAAATATTGTTGATACGCCAGGTCATGCTGATTTCTCATCAGAAATTGAACGGGTTATTAAGACTGTTGATACAGTTATTTTGCTTGTTGATTCTGCTGAAGGACCAATGCCACAAACTAGATTTGTGCTAAAAGAAGCGTTACAAAATAATTTAAAACCAATACTATTTATTAATAAAATTGATAAGAAAGACCAACGAGCTGAAGAAGTTGTTGATATGACTTTTGATTTATTCATGGAACTTGGGGCTACTGATGAACAATTAGACTTTAAGATTTTATATGGTAGTGCTAGAGAAGGTTATGCAATATATAATATGGGGGAAGAAGGTAAGGATTTAACACCACTTTTTGAAACTATTATAAATACTACTGAAGCTTTTAAAGGAAATGAAAATGACCCACTACAACTTCAAGTAAGTCAACTTGATTATGATGATTATATTGGTAGACTTGGAATAGGAAGAATAAATAAGGGAAAAATTAAGACTGGAGAAATGGTGTCTTTAGCTAAAAATGATGGAAGTACGGCAAGTTTTAAGGTTACGAAACTTTTTGTCAATGAAGGAATAAAAAGAGTGGAAGTAAAGGAAGCTTACTATGGTGATATAGTCACAGTGGCTGGATGTTCTGATGTTTCAATTGGAGATACTATTTGTGAAAAAGGTGTTATTGATCCATTACCAAAAATTATTATTGAAGAACCAACATTATCGATGAACTTCCTTGTTAATAACTCTCCTTTTGCTGGTCAAAGTGGTAAGTTTTTAACTAGTAGACACTTAAAGGAAAGATTAGAGAAAGAATTAGAAACTAATGTTGGGCTTAAAGTTGAAGCTTTACCAGGTGCTGATGGGTTTAAAGTAAGTGGCCGCGGGGAACTTCACTTATCTATTTTACTTGAAAACATGCGCCGGGAAGGGTATGAATTATCTGTTTCAAAACCTGAAGTTATTTTGAAAGAAGAAAATGGAGTAAAAGAAGAACCTTATGAAAAAGTAATTGTAAATGTACCAGATATTTACTCAGGAACTGTTATTAATTCCTTAAATGAAAGAAAAGGAATAATGCAAGGTGTGGTACCTGGTGAACAGGGATATTCTAAGATTACGTATTTAGTTCCAACAAGAGGTTTAATAGGTTATCGTGGTAACTTTATTACGGAAACTAAGGGTGAGGGAATAATGGTGCGTTCATTTGATTCTTATGGTCCGTATGCAGGTGTTATAAGTGGACGGAAAAATGGTGTTTTAGTTTCAATGACAAATGGAGTAACATTTGGTTATTCATTATTTAACTTAAGTAGTAGAGGAACAATGATTATTGAACCAGGAGCAGAAGTGTATACGGGAATGATTATTGGTATTTGTAATAAAGAAGGTGATTTAGATGTTAACCCATGTAAAAATAAAGAACTTACAAATACAAGAAGTAGTCATGCGGATGATGCAATTGTTCTTAATAAACCAAAAAAATTTACTTTAGAAGAAGCTTTGGAATTTATTGAAGATGATGAATATATCGAAGTTACACCAACTGAAATTAGATTAAGAAAGAAATATTTAGACCCAAAAGAAAGATATCGAAAAGGACATTAATTTGTTCTTTTTTTTCGTATCTCTTTATGTTAGAATGAAGGTAGGAGCGTGTGATTTATGAATAGTGAAAAACTTGTGAAGTTTACAGAATTTGTGAAAAAAAGAAATTTTGTGATAGCAATTAGTGTCTTTGCTTTGACTATGGTATCGATTGGTTTTAGTTATGCTTCATTTTTTTCGGTGAAGACGAATGCGACTAATCAAAAGATAACCACGGGAACCTTGGCTGTTTCGTATGGGAATAATTCTTCATCAATAACAAAAAATAATATGGAACCGATGAGTGATAAAGATGGGATGGCTCAAAGTGATGCTAGTGTTGTATATATTCAAAATACAGGGGCTTTGGATGCTAAATTCACTTTAACTTTAGGTTATGATATTGCTAATTTTACAGGACGTAGTGGGTATTCATCTAGTGATGTTTTAACGCCTCTTGATTATGTGCGGTTTGCTATTTATGAGTATAATGGAGCTGGTCAAAGTGATACATTAATTGCGGGGCCTTTATCTGTGACTGATTTACCTATTTATACTCTTACTACTGATAGTAAAAATAATAGATATTCAGCGATTGTTGGAAGTGTTGGTGGAACAAGTAGTTCGAGTGCAACAAAAACATATAAAATTAAAACTTGGCTAAGTGAAAGTGCAACAGCGGCGGCAAGTTATACTTACTTTTACATAAATTCGGATGTTATTGCCGAGGTAAGTGGAGCAAAGATGGGATACAATATTGTTGGAAAAATTGATGGTACTAACGCTGCGAATGCAATAGTTGCTTTTCATAATTACTCGCAGTCTGTGACGACTGATGAAAATGGTGGGTTTACACTTACAGATGTAAGTCCCGGAACTTATAACTTACAGATTGCCACTAATGCTGGTCTTTATTCAGGAAATATTACCGTTGCTGAGGGGGACGCTGTAAGTGTGGCATCGATGGGAAGCTCTTATAGTGATTTAAATATCTATAATGCGGCATATCAGTATGGAACAACTATAAGTAAAATTTTAGCCCAAAATAGCGTTAATACGATTGCTAGTGAAGCAGACTTAACAAGTGGAAAGTTGCCGGCGACATATAAAATAGTTGGAGGGAAAAGTGATACAATTAATATAGGTATTGCTCTTAATACATCAACAGCATCTATAGATGTAAGTAAGCGTTAGTTACCTCAAACTTAAGATTTACATGATTATTGTAAAGTTATTTTAAAGTATTTAACATTGTTGGCTTATTTAATTTTAGTAATATGAACATGATATTGAAGAAAAAGTGAAAAAATTTTAAATTTCTTGTTGCTTTTCAATTTTGAAAATGCTATTATTAAGATAGAGGAGGAGAAAGTGGAGATGGAAAATAGAAAGAACACTATTTTATTAACAGTTATTGCGGTTGCAACATTATTAGTTGCAGTGGTTGGAGCTACTTTTGCATATTTCACTGCTCAAGGTGGAGACGCTGCTGGTGCAACTGTTAATGTTACAACTGGTACATCTGCTAGTGCAAGTTTAGGTACTTTCTCAGCGATTAATATCTATGCTGACCAAGACAACTTTGCTCAAGATAAAGGCGACCAAACTGGAACTAGTAATGGTACTGTAAGTTGGACTGCACCAGGTTCAACAGCTAATTATACACCAAGTGAAGCTGAACGTTCTATGTGTTATACAGTAGTATTAAATATTACATCAAATACTTTTGTAGTTTCTTCAACAAATACAACTGGTGACGCTGAACTTGTGTTTACTGCTGAAAAAGGTTCTACAAAAGTAATAGAAAATATGGATATTACTACTACAAAAACTGATGTACAAATTCCGACAACTGCTGGTGGATCAGAATATACTCATAAGTTAACTGCTGAAGCTGGATTAACTGTTACAGATAATTGGAAATTAACTGTTACTTTGAAAAACTTAGGTGTTGATCAAAATGATAACACTGGTAAAGCATTTACTGGTTCAGTTAAGTTTACAAAAGTAGATTGTGCATAATAAAATATATTAGGCTTTTAAAGCCTTTTTTTTTTACTTTAAATATATGAAAATTTTGGTATAATAAATTTAGGTGAGGTGGAGTATATGGCTTTATTTTTAACCTTTTTAAGTGGACTCTTCTTTTTAGTTGGGGCATTTATTTATAAGCTTGCAATTAATAAAGAAAATTTTTCGGTGTTTTCTCTTGCTTGCTCTTTTGTAGTGTTAGTGGGGTTAGTTATCTTCGATTTAATTCCGGAACTTTGGGAAATGAAAGAGGTCTCTAGTTTTCTTTTTATTCTTAGTGGGCTTTTACTTCTTCTTTTTTTAGATAAACTTATACCTCATCACCATCATGAACATAAAGAGGTGCATGATGATAAATCTGAACATGATAATCATTTAATCCATATAAGTAGAGTAACTGTTTTAGCGTTACTTCTCCATAATGTTATTGAAGCGATGGGGCTTTATAGTGTTACACAAAGTAATATAAAAAGTGGAGTTGCTTATCTTTTAGCTATTGGACTACATAATGTGCCTTTAGGTTTTCAAATATATGGACTTTCAAAAACTTGGCAAAATAAAGTTTTAATAGTTTCTTTGGTATTTTCTGGACTTCTTGGTGGTTTAATATTTTGCATATTTGGAGAGATGACAATTTTTTGGCAAAGTGCAATTCTTTCAATTACTGTAGGGATGATTATTTACATTTTATTTTTTGAACTTATGAAGGAAGTTTGGCATGCAAGGATGAAAAAAGAGGTTTTTTATGGTATAATGGTTGGGGTAGTTTTATTACTTATTATTAATATAATATAAAGAGGTGGCAAAATTGTGAAAAAAGTATTAGTTATTGGGGCAGCGGGAAGCTTGGGAATCCAAACTGTAAAGTTTTTACTAAGTGAAGGAAAGTATGAGCTGACACTTTTGGATTTAAAAAATAAAAGTGTTTTTAATAAACTAAAAAAGTATAAAAAAAGAGCAAATGTTTTGTTTGGAGATGTATCTGATCGAACTTTGATGGAGGCTTTGGTAAAAGACCAAGATTTTATTATTTACTTGGCAACAGCTTTACCTCCACTTGCTAATATGAAGTCGGGTTTAGCTGAGGCGATAGATTATGGGGGAGTTGAAAATGTTGCCAGAGCACTTACTTACTATAACCCTAAATGTCATCTTTTTTATGCTTCTAGTACTAGTGTTTATAAAACACTGGTTAATCCAAGTGTGAAGTCGAAGCTGGAACTTGATAAATATGATTATTTTGAAAATGCTAAGATAAAGGCTGAAAATTTAATTAAAGAAAAACTTAAGAATTATACAATATATAGAATACCTTTACTTTTAACTGATGTTTTAACAGAGCCATTTATATATACTGTGCCAGCGATGGAAATGGTAGATGTGATAACCAAGAAAGATTGTGCTTATGCTTTCGTTAAAGGAATAAGTATGGCAAGTAGTATCAATAGAAAGACATTTAATTTAGCTTCTGAAGAAAGTATACTCTATAAAGATTTACTTAAAAATATTGTAGATAATACAAGATATACTCCAAAGATGGTCTTAAGTAGAGCCTTTTTAGAAAAAGATTATTATAGTCCAGTATGTAAAGATAGAGATGACCTTGAAAAGATTATTTCCTACAGGAGTGACACTCTTAAAGAATATTATGGACGTTTAAGAAGATGTAGTAGAAAGATAAGGA
The DNA here is from genome assembly GCA_934096125.1 of uncultured Bacilli bacterium. Lineage (GTDB taxonomy): Bacteria > Bacillota_I > Bacilli_A > RF39 > UBA660 > Onthocola_B. The sequence goes on along the minus strand of CAKOLB010000003.1, from coordinate 46,400 downwards.
GACAAAAGTAATGACTGGTCTAGCTCTTTCAGGTGGAGGACTTAAAGGAGCATATGAAGTGGGGGTTTATAAAGCTTTTTTGGAGTGCCATATCAAGATTGATGGTTTTGTTGGAACGAGTATTGGAGCGCTTAATGCAGCAGCACTTGCTAGTGGTAAGTTTCATGAACTATATGATTTTTGGCAAAATATTGATGCTGGGGAAGTATTTGGGTTTACAAATGAGTTAAGCGATGAAGTAAATAATAGTGAACATATTGATTTTAAACTAGTTAAGGAAATTGCTAGTAATATAAAAAGTATTGTAAAAAATAAAGGAATTAGTACTAGTGGAATTAGAAAAGTACTGGAAGCCTTTGAACTAGAAAAAGAGCTTTATAAAAGTAAGAAAGATTTTGGCCTTTGTACAGTGCGGGCAGATGGCTTTAAACCAATTTATATCTTTAAAGAGCAAATTGAGCCGAGGCTTTTAAATGATTACCTTATAGCTTCTTGTTCGTTACCAATTTTTAAACTAGAAAAAATGATTGATAATAACTACTATTTAGATGGTGGATTTCACGATAATATTCCTGTTAATAGTTTACTGGCACGGGGATATGATAAAGTTTATGCTATAGATTTAAATGCTATTGGTTTAAAAAGACCTGCAAGTGATAAAAATAAAGTAGTATATATAAGGCCATCGCGAAGACTAGGTAGTATTTTAGATATAAAACAAGAAGATATAAGAAGAAATATTCAGCTTGGGTATTTGGATGCTTTGAAAATACTTAAGAATTTAGATGGTAATAAATATTTATTTAAAGTAAAAAGTAAAATCTATTATGAGTTTTTAGTAAAAAGAGTAGATAAAAAGTTACTTTTGGAAATGGAGAAGTTTTTTCGAACTAGTAATCCCAAAAAACTAGTTATAAAAGCACTAGAATACGTAATGAAGAAAAATAACTATGATGATTTACTTGTTTATAGTCCAGGAAAAGTAATGAAAGAGATAAGAGGTATGAAGAAAAATTATGGGGTGTATAAATTTATAGAAAAATTAAAAATTATTTAAGGGAGGAATTGTTATGGGAAGAGCATATGAAGTAAGAAAAGCAAGTATTCAAAAAACTGGAGCAACTAAGGGGAAGTTATATACAACTTTTGCTAAAGAAATATATTTAGTTGCAAAAAAAGGGGGAGCTGACCCTGATGCTAATGTGGCACTGAAAAGACTAATTGAAAAGGCTAAGAAAAATCAGGTGCCAAGTGATATTATCGCTAGAGCTTTAGATAAAGCCAAAGGTAATGGAAAAGATGAGTATCATGAAGTTATATATGAGGGCTTTGGTCCAGGGGCATCAACACTTATAATTAAATGTTTAACTGATAATGTTAATAGAACAGTGGGGATGGTTCGAGCTGCTTTTAATAAAGTGGGAAAAAGTTTAGGAGTTACTAATTCTGTTTCTTACAATTATGAGCATCAAGGGCTTTTGTCTTTTCCTGGGGATGATGCTGATATGATTTTAGATGCTTTACTTATGGGGGGCGTAAATGTTGATGATATTGAAGCTGAAGATGGAGAAATACTTGTAAGTATGAGGCCGGGAGATATAAATAAAGCGAAAGATGAAATTGAGAAAATACTACCTGATGTAGTTTATGATATCGATGAAGTAGGAATGTATCCGAAAGAAAAAGTAGAGCTTAGCGAGGAAGATCAAGAAGTGTTTGATAAACTTATGAAAATGCTTAATGATATTGATGATGTTTCGCAAATTTATACCAATGTTAATTAGAGGATTTATTTATGAATAAGACACTTGGAAAGTTATTTTTGAAAGCTTTGGGAATATTCTTAGTTTTTGAAGTTATTATAAGAACACTAGGAGTATTTCTAGCTCGTGGTGTTTGGAATAGTATTAAATTTGGACGTTATACATCAAGTATGGTGGCGGAAGTGGTAGTTTTGGTTTTGGCACTTTGTTTAGTTGTTATTTTAAAAAAGCAAAGTATTTTTGGGAAATCACGACTTAAGTTTGGTAAAAGCATACTTTTATGTGTGCCACTTGTTGTTATTAGTGTGCTCATTTTTGGAGTTAATGCTTTGTCACTTGTAAGTGCGGGTAGAATAAATATGGCTAATTTAGTTAGCTTAATTATTTATGCGGCGTCTATTGGACTTTTTGAGGAAATTTTTTTTCGAGGGATTATTCAAGGAGAGCTGGTGGAAACTTCAGCAGATACGAGAAGAAAAGCATTTGTGGCAATTCTTTTAAGTGGTTTTATCTTTGGCGCCGTTCATTTAACTAATATTTTAGCTGGTCAAGATATTTTAACGACTATAATGCAAGTTTTTCAAACGATGGCAATTGGAGTTCTTTTGGGAACTGTTTACTTTATTTCCAAAAATATTTGGGCTTTAGCATTCTTGCATGGTTTTTATGATTTTGCTGTGTTATTAAGTGATGTCAATTATATCAAAGATTGTGGTTTTGGAGATCATGTTACAATGAATGTGGCAATTACCACAATAGTTGCTTCCACTCTTCTTAGCATTATCTATATCATTTATGCTATTTACTTGTTTCGAAAAAGTAATATATATCCGATTTTAAATAAAGAAATTTCGGAAGAGGAAAAACTAAAAGAGAGAAAAACTAATGCTTTATGTATTACATTAATCTGGGGAGTACTGGTTATACTTTTAGTATTTAATGCTACGTCGACATATTTATTTGAAAATGATGTAACTAGTTCTTATGAGTGTGTAACATATAAAGAAAAAAGTTTTGCTAAAAAAGAATTACATTTTTTTGATTATGATGAGTATACGTTTAAAGTAACTAGTGATTACGCTGATACATTATTTTCTCTTTATATAAAAAATAATAATTTATATATTAAAAACTTAAATACAAATGATGTAATAAAATTAAATAAAGATAAAGAAGTATTGAAAGTGGCAGTATATGATAATCAAATTATTTATCTTGCTACAAGTGGTAGTGATTATTATTTATATGTAAAAAATTTGACGGATTTAAGTGATATAAATGATAAATTTAAAAAATATGAAATTAGTCCTGCTCAAAATATTGGGTATTTGTATGATGCTGATAATGATATTAAATATCCGATGGTGGAAAGTACTGTTCATGATTTATTTGTTGTTGAAAAAAATAAAATGTATATTGTTAAAAAGTGATGGCCTTAAGGCTTTTTTCTTTGTAAAGATGTGTCAAGTTTAATGAAAATAAAACAAAATATAAAAATAATATGTTAAAATAGATTTCTATAAAAAAGGGAGGTGAATATTATTAATGATATATTAAGTGAATTAAAGGGGGTAAGTGGTATTAGTAATGAATATATGCTACTCATTTTATTATCGATATTTGTAGTTATCTTTATGAAGTTTGTAAATAAAACACTAATTTATTTATATTCTCTTAAGAAACATTCAAGTCGGATGGTTTTTCGCTTTAATCAAAGATGTAATATTTTTATAGGTCTCATATCAGTTTTCTTTATTTTTCTTTTATGGGAGGGACACTTAAAGAATATAGTTACTATTATCTCATTTATATCGGCAGGTGCAACAATTGCCTTGCGGGAAGTTATCCTTAATTTATTTGCCGGACTTTTTATTAAATTTGCTAAACCTTTTGTGGTAGAAGATCGCATTGAAAGTGGAAATGTTAAAGGTGATGTAGTGCTAATTAGCTCGATGAGTTTTAAAGTTTTAGAGCTTGAAGATAGACTAAATGGGGAACAGAGTAGTGGAATTATTGTAAATATTCCCAATTCCAAAGTTTTCTCGGAGCCTTTAAAAAATTATACTAAAGCTTTTAAATATATTTGGTCAGAACTAGTTGTAAATATTGATTTTGATGCAAACATTGATAAAACTAAAGAAATATTATATAAAATAGTTAATAATAATGAAGTAATTAAAGCAATACCAAATAAGATGGATAAAGCGATAGATGAGGCTAGTGGTCATTATAGAATATATTATAATAATTTAAAGCCGATAATTTATACAAAGTATGTAGATGACCATATTGAAATGACAATTAGATTTTTAGTGCATCCTAAAAAAGAGAGAAATGTTGAAAATGATTTATGGCTAAATATTATAAAAGAGGCTCAAGCTGGAAATATTGTATTATATAAAAAAGATTAGTTTGCGTTTACAAAATTCCAAAAAATTAAAAGTTTTGTAAATGTACTCAGTAAAATAGAACAAAATACATAGATTATAATAAAATTAAGTGAAAAAAACATTTTTGTAAAAATTACAAAAATTATATGGTAAATTTATGGCTAAGGTGTATAATTAAGGTAATCTTAATTGGATTGAACAATCTAAATTATGATTTAGTGATGTTGAAGTAAGCGCTTGTCTAATTAAGTCACTTACTTCTTTTTTTGTTGTATTCAAACCAATAATTAAAACGTTTCCATAATTTAATAAATTTAAAATGGTATGTGCAAATTGAATTATTAAATAAATATTTTTTGTGCCATTGCAATTTTTTGTATACATATTTGTAATATTTAATACATCAGATTTTTGCTCTTTAAATCCATAATTTTCAATTTTCCAACGGCCCCTACGAAGCTACATAAGAAAAGTTTTTGGTGGTAACTTCTCCAGTTTCATTTTCAATACCTTCTTCGTCATAGCTTACAACATTTAAAGTATAAAATTTATTCTATTTTACTGCTTTTTATCAGAAAATATAGACAATTGTTTTTAGTATGATATATTATTGATGCATAAGGAATTATGTTGTGCAATTTGCATATAATAATACTGATACTTCATAATAGTGAAAAAAAGCGGTGATTCCGACCACAACAGGAACTTAAAAAAGTAGTTAGGCCTTGTTGTCTAACTTTTATTATGTAATACGAAAAAATCAATTTGTTAAAAAGCTAAAGACTTTTTGGTAATTATTTGATACAATTGATGTGAAAGTATATAGGATATTATGGAAAAACAAATTAGAAAAATACTAGAAGTTATTGAAAGTAATGGATATAAAGCCTACTTGGTAGGTGGTTATGTTCGTGATTACCTTTTAGGACGAAAAACCTATGATGTTGATATTTGTACCAATGCTTTACCGGTTGATATAAAGAAAATGTTTAACGCTAGCAAATGTAGTTATGGAAGCGTTAATTTTATGCTTGGAAAATATAATGTTGATATTACAACGTTTCGGGAAGAATATAATTATCAAAATCGCAAGCCGGAAAAGTTTGTTTATATCGATAATTTAGAAAAAGATTTATTAAGGCGAGATTTTACAGTCAATGCCCTATGTATGGATAAAAATGGGAAGGTTATAGATTTACTCGGGGGAATAGATGACTTAAATGATAATAAAATAAAAATGATTGGAAACACTCAAGTTAAGGGAAAAGAAGACCCTTTGCGAATACTTAGAGCGATTAGATTTAGTACGGTTTTAAACTTTGATTTGGATGATGATCTTTTAAACTTTATCAAAAATAATTATAAATTAGTATCTAGTTTATCTAAAAATAGAATTAAAATGGAAATGGATAAAATACTACTTTCTAAAAATTATCAAAAAGGTCTTAATTATTTAAAAATAACAAAAGTAAGTGATGCTTTAGGTATCGAGTTTGAAAATGTAGTTTATGTTGATGATTTACATGGAATGTGGGCGCAAATAAAAGCTGATATGCCATTTACAAATGAAGAAAAAAGCAATATAATAAAAATTGCCTCAGGAGTAAAAAAAGGTGTGATTGATAATTTTTCTCTTTATAAAAATGGTTTATATATTAATCAAATAGTGGGAAAGATTTTGGGGGTAAATCCGCGGGAAGTTTCCAGAAAGTACAATCATTTGCCGATAAAAACGCGAAAGGATATCAATATCACTTGTAAAGATATTGAAAAGATTGTAGAAAGTCCTAGAGAAATTGGGGAGACTTATAAAATACTTGAAAAAGTTATACTTCAAAAAAAGGTACCTAATAAAAGGGAAGATTTATTAAAATATTTAAATAAAAGGAAGTGAGTGGAATGCATAAAGATAATAAAAAGTTAGTGACAGAAACAATTTTTATTAGAGAAGCTTTAAAGCTTAATTTATCTTTAAAAGAATTTTTACTACTCCTTTTTTTTGACAATTCTTATGATTTAGTTTTTGATATAAATGTTGCATCGAACGTTCTTAATATGAAAGAAGAAGATATTTTAGAAGCTTATGCTAGTTTGATTAATAAAAAAATAATTAAGGTAAAAGCCGAAAAAGATGGATATGGGAAGATTATTGAAAAAGTATCACTAGATAAATATTATAGTGAGATGAAAATGGAATATACAAAAGATGAAAAAGAGAATGTAAAATTAGATATTTTCAGTACTTTTGAGCGGGATTTTGGCAGGACGCTTAGCCCAATGGATTATGAAATAATTAATGCATGGATTGATAAAGGTTTTAAAGAAGAATTAATACTTGCAGCTTTGAAAGAGGCTGTATATAATGGGGTGCCTAATTTACGTTATATTGATAAAGTATTGTATGAATGGAATAGGAAAGGAATTAAAATGCCGGAGGATATAAATAAAACTTATAATCTGGAAAAGAGTACTCCAGTTTTTGAAAGTAGCATTTTAAATTTTGATTGGTTAAATGAAAAGTGAAGAGATAATAAAACAGTTAGATATGATGTATCCAAATCCAGTGTGTGAACTTAAGTATACAAAAGACTATGAGCTTTTGATTGCAACTGTGTTATCGGCACAAGCTAAAGATAAAGTTGTTAATAGTGTGACTGAAGTTCTTTTTACAAAATATAGTTTAGAAGCTTTAGCTAAGGCAAATAAAGATGATATAATAAAAATCATATATCCTGTTGGAACTTATGAAAGAAAAGCATCGTATATCATAGAGATTGCAAAGTATTTAACTGTTTATACTGGAGGAAAAGTACCAAATGACCGCATCGTTTTGGAAAGCTTACCTGGCGTGGGGAGAAAAACTTGCAATGTTGTTTTATCAGAGCTTTATGGCGAGCCATCAATTGCAGTTGATACACATGTGGCAAGAGTTTCAAAAAGGCTAGGTCTTACTGAAAGTAGTGATGTATTACAAATAGAGAAAGATTTAATGAATTTTTTTCCAAAAGAAAAATGGCATCATTTACATCTTCAGCTTGTTTTATTTGGTAGATATACTTGCCAAAGTAAAAAGCCTTTATGTGACTTGTGCCCATTTAATTGTTCTTATAAAAAATAAAATTATTTTCTTCCGACTATTTTATCAATAGATATTTTATATGTCTTGGATATTGTAATTAAAGTACTTGTTGTTGCAAGTGTTTTTCCTTTTTCGTAAGCCCATAATGTTGACTGATTAATGTTGATATTACTTGCAAATTTGAGTTGTCCAACCCCCGTTGCTGCTCGAATTTTTTTAATGTTACTACCTACTAAAACTTTGTCAATTGAACTAGTATTTCCTTTAATTGGAATATCTTTGTTTTGAAGACCTAAAAGGTAGTCAATTGACTTTTCATAGTAGTTAGCGAGTTTATATAATTGTTTGATGGGTATTGTATCACTGCCACACTCCCATGATGCATAAGTTCCTCTTTTAACACCAAGAATTTTGGCAATATCTTCCTGACTTAAGTCATAAAATGTCCTTAAATCTTTAAGCCTTATTATTTTCATTTTTTTCCACCCATGGGTATTTTCTCATCTAAATAAGGCTTTAGCTTATTATGCTGTTTTATACGATTAACTAGCTATTTCTAATTTTGGTATAATGAAAAAGTAAGATAAGTTGGTAATATTAAGAGGAGTGTAGATTTATGAAAAGAAGTAATAGAAAAGAAAAAATTTTAATGTTAATAACGTTACTTGGCTTTTTTGTTGTAGTAGGAGGAGCAACGTATGCATATTTTGTTGCTCAGGGAGGTGCTACGTCAAATGGTAGCGTAAGAGTACAATCATCAACAACTGATAACTTATCTTTTAGTGTGGGTTCATCAATTGCATTAACAGCGGACCAATCGTCTTTCGCAAGTGGGAAAGGTAATGTTACAGGAAGTACAACTGCAACAGCCTTGCTTACAGCCAACAATGCTACAAATAAAGCAACAGAACATTACTATCTTTATTTCAATATTACAAATAACCCATTCATATACACAACATCTGATAATTCTGCAGAGTTACTTCTAACCATTACAGACCCAACAGGGACGGTTGTAACAGAGCTTGATGGGATGAATTATGTAACTTCTGGTGGAGTAAGTGGTTTTGATATCACAACTTATACTGGCTCAATAAAAATAGCTGATTCTTATGAAATATCAGCATCTCCAAATAAAACAGATACATGGAAGGTGCAAGTAACACTTGTTAATCTTAATAGCGATCAAACCAGTAATGCTGGTAAGAGCTTTACTGGTGTACTGCAAATAAGTAAAACCGCGGAATATACCTTGGCTAGTAGTGGATGCACTAGTGGTAGTAATTTAGCAACCTGTTTAACTACCTTAAATGCGAAGTATGGTCAAGCAGCAAGTTTATACCATCATGATAGCACACTTACAGCTGGAGCGGGAGATAATTCTTATCGCTATTCGGGACCAAATCCTAGCAATTATGTGTGTTTTGGCTCAACGGCGACGCCTTGTCCTACAGATAATTTATACCGTATAATTTATGTCAAGGGAGGACAAGTGAAATTAATTAAGGCAACAGTTGCAAGCAGCACTTTACTTGGAACAGATGGAGATTATAGTTCTAGTACGAGTTATTACTGGAATTACAGAGCAGACACAACAATAAATGATAGTTATGGTTCAAATGACTGGAGTACAAGTTTACTTAATAAAACAAATTTAAATACTAATTTCATAAATAAAATAGGAACTAACTGGTCAAGTAAAATAGCAACAACAGTGTGGCAAGTAGGTGGAGCTGGATGGGATATGGTTACGACTGCAGGAATAAAAAATATGTACTCAAAAGAAATGACGACGAATGCAAGTACTACTTATAGTGCAAAAATAGGACTCATGTATGCAAGTGACTATGGTTTTGCAGCTAGTCCAAAATATTGGTCATTGCCAGGTTATAATTCTAGTGGAGAAGACATTCGAAAAGGAATTAAAGAAAACTGGCTATATAATGGTGGTAGTTATGAATGGACTCTTTCCCGGTATTCGGGCTATGCGTATCGTGTGTTCTATGTGTATGCCTCTGGGTGTGTGAGCCACAGCCATGCGTCGAGTACGTATGTGGTCCGGCCGTCCTTCAATCTTGAGTCTTCAGTAACCTATGTATCGGGAGATGGCACAGCCAGCTCACCGATTAGAATAGGATAGATTAGCACAATAATCGAGACTTCGAGCCCTTGCGGTTCGAGGCGAGAGCGCGAAAAAAAGTTAGTAACAAAGAAGATGAAAGGAAATTATTTAGAACAAAGTCCGACGCTTAAAAAGTGTCGGCAAGGCAAAAAAAATACTGTTACCTGGCATACTTGAGGGCAGAATGGGTATGCCGGGTTACTTAAAAAAATCCGCTTAATAAAAGTCGTACTTTGGGGTAATCTTGTGACAAATTTCCCGGAATTCGAGCAATGCGTATAATGTGTTCAATGTGAATGCATCTGGGTATGTGAACAACAACAATGCGTCGAATACGAATGTGGTCCGGCCGTAGACCTTTATATATTCTAGGATTATAAGATTAAGGTTTTATAGTGAATGAGATAAAGGACAAAGATTATCCCTGGATAGAAATCCTAAACAGATAGTACATACGGAAAGTTATACGTGACTTTCCTCTCGTGGTGTATTTAAAAAGTATTAAATAAAAAGGAGTAGTATGACAAAAAAATATATAAGCCTGTTTAAGTCAGGTAAATTCTATAATGCTTTCGGAGATGATGGTATTATAATTCATTTTCTTTTAGGGTATAAATATACGGAGTATAAACATAGTGTGGGCTTTCCAGAGTCAGCATATAATAAAGTAATTAATAAATTACAAATGGAAAAAATATCTTATAAAGTGTTTCAAAAAGAAAACTTACTAGATGAATACAAAGGGGTAAGTGGAGTATATACAATGCTTTTGAAAAATGGTTTGAAACACTTTGATATGGAAAAACGCGTGGAACGTTTGAAAGAAAACATTGAGTCTTTGAGTTTAGATGAACTTGAAAAAATAGTGGAAAGGCTTGAAGATGCCAGCGTACTGTAGAAATGAAAAGTTCTTAATTGTTCGAGATATTAAGAACTTTATTTTAGGTTTAGAGAAGCTTTTACTTACCTTTCCTAAGAATGATATCTTTACAAGAAATATGGTATATTGTGATAGCTTAGAAATATTAGAGCTTGTTTTTATGGCTAATTATGAAAAAGATAAAGATAAGAAAAGTAATTATCAAGTAAAAGCGATGAGTAAAATAAATAAAGTTGATTTTTATTTAGAAAGAGCTTACAAACTTAAGTATTTAAGTGAAAAGCAACTGATGAATAAATCAAATGAGCTTTTAACTATTAATAAAATGATTTATGGGTGGTATAAGAATGAACAATGATTATATCACCTTGGCAAATGTTTTGAGTGTGTATGAAAAAGAAATAAGTAAGAATGTTAAAAATAAAAAAAGAGTGTATAACTTTGAAGTAAATAAGATGCAAAATATTATGAATATCACAAAAATGCTTAAGAATCATGATATTGGAGTGATGCATTATAATGTCTTTTTAATTCATGAGCCGAAGGAAAGGCTGGTTATGAGTCTTAGTGTGCAAGGTAAGATTATCAATCATTTTCTAGCTAGATATATTCTTGAGAAAAACTTAACGAAGTATCTTGATGCTCGCAATATTGCAACGAGAAAAAATATGGGGACAGATTATGGAGTGAAGCTTGTTATAAAATATATTAATATATTAAAGAGAAAGCATAAGACTTTTTATGTATTAAAAATTGATATCAGTAAGTATTTTTATAGTATTGACCATGCTGTCCTAAAAGGTTTGCTCGAAGATAAGCTAGAGTTTTTTGAATATAAAATGATGTGTGATGTTATAGATAGTACGAATAATCCAAAGGTTCTTAGTAAAATAAAATGGATTAAAGATAAATTTGCAGCAGATATACCACTTTATGAAGTAGGGAAAGGTCTTCCCATTGGCAATATGACTAGTCAGTTTTTATCTATCTTTTACCTTTATAAAATAGACCACTATATTGTGCATAATTTACATATAAAATATTATGTTAGATATATGGATGATTTTATTTTAATGGATGAAAATAAAGAAAAGCTAGAAAAGGCACTAGATGTTATTGTGAAAAAATTAAAGGATGAATATAAATTAAATGTTAATCCAAAGAAAACTAATATTGTTAATATTAAAGATGGTTTTAGTTTTTTAGGGTATACTTTTAAAATTAAGGGGAAGAAAAATATTATAAAGATAAAAAGAAGTAATGTTGAGAAGATAAAGAAAAGAGTGAAGATTGTTAAGTGCCTATATAATAAAGGAAAGATAAGTTTAGAAAGTGCTTTTAGTAGTGTTATGACATATTCAAATACTTATAAGTATGCTGATAATAGAAGAGTGCTAAGGGTAGTGGAGAGATATTTTTATGATAAATAGATATATATTTTTTAGAAAGCTCTTTCCAAAATTTGTGATTGTATTTGAATTAGAAGAAAAAAGGAGAAGTATTGGTCTTCATAAAAATCTTTTGAAATATTTAAAAAATGATGATATTAATTATTTAGTAGTGCGTAATGATTGGACAGTGACAGTGGTTGAGAGGGAGCAAAATAATTATGATTATTATTTGATTAAAGATATGCTTTATAGTTTGCTTGATAGACGGATGAGTGATAAATAAGTTATGCAATAATAAAAACGACATATAGATGGCACCTATATGTTGTTTTTAGCTAAGTAAGAAATCTTTATATAGTACTCTTACCGCATCTTCTTACTCCAGTGAGTACTTTAACTAAGTTAAAGTCTTTAGCCTCAATTAATTGGTTTAAATATTTCTCTTTTATAATCATAATTAATTACAAACAATATATATAATGACTTTTTGCATTTGTCAAGTTTTGCGATTGTAACCGCAAAACTTTTGAATTTTTTGAATTTTGCGATTGTAACCGCAAAAAACAAATGTGTTAATTTGGTTGTTGGAGTATTTGATAGGATAGTTTTAAAATTTTAATCAAAAAAATATCCCTTATTTGTTAAATGCATTATACGATAAACCCTAGGATTATAGTAAATTTGTCTGAAATATAGTATAATTTTATTAGTGAATTAGGAGAAAGATATGGTTAATATAGATAAAATAAATGAAAATGTAAATAATCTTTCTAAAAATTTAGACAGTTTAAATATTGATAGTATATTTATTGAACAAAATAATCGTATTGAAAAAATTTTTTATAAAAATGAAGAATTGCATGAGTTAAGAAGTTGTTCTAAATTGCTAGTAGCTATGGCAATAGGAATAGCAATAGAGGATAAAATGCTCGTTAAAGACGTTCCTTTATCGTTAGATACTAAAATATATCCTTCAATAGAAAAAATAGTAGATATTAAAAATGAAAATAATTTATCAAAAATTCAAAAATGGACAATCAGAAATTTACTAACACATACCACAAGTTATGAAAGTCAAATGATGTCTGAAAGATTTATTAGAGGCATTGATAAAAATGAATTGTTAAATTATGCTTTAAACTATGAAATTCCATTTAATGTGGGAATACGATTTGCCTACAACAATGTAGAGCCATTTGTTTTATCAGTCTTTTTTCAAGAAACATTTGGGGTGAATTTAAAAGATTATATTAATGAAAAGATATTTAAAAAAATAAACATTAAAGAATTTGAATGGAATAATTATTGAAAATATTGTCCCGCCTCAACGGGTTTGTATTTAAAACATTCTGATTTTCATAAAATAGGACAACTTTTATTAAATAATGGAAAATATAATGGAAAGCAAATCATTTCAGAAAACTGGATAAAAGAAATGTCATCAATGCAGTTAGAAACTCCATCTGCATATAAGCCAGAAAGAGTTTTACCTAAAATAGGTATTGGATATTACACTTTTATTTCAAGAGATGGGTATCTTTTTAGAGATGGAACAAATGGACAATACATTATTATAAACAACGAAAAAAATTTGTTAATAACTATAATGTATTCAGAGAATGATATGAAAAATGTTACAGAAATATTTAGAAATATTATTTGATTAAAAGTATAATATGAAAAATTAAAGAGTTTATTGAGACAAGTTAATTGAGAGTTATATAAATGGTAATGCTGAGAGTGCTGTATTTAAAATGATATATAATATAGTGATGTTTAGTGAAATTTCTATAGTTATTTTTATTGGTTAATTCTTTTTTCATGGCAAACGAAACAAAAAGTATTATAAAACTAGATTTTCCTTTTTCGTTAAAAAAGAATTTAGTATTTTAATTAACAATATTAGAAGAGATAATGTAAAGTTTATTTAATGCAGTTGACGGAAAGTTAATAGCATGATATTATATTGCTAGTGTGTGAGTGAGTAGTTCGCTGATTAACTAAAGGGAGTGTTTAATACACGCCAGCAGACTTGCTTTGTGGGGTCCTTTAGGCAGGGGAAAGCTTGCTTTTTGTTTGATTAAAAAGTCTTGATTTTCACCACAAATTATCGTATAATGATAAAAAGAGGTGAAAATATGTTAGTTACTAGTGGGATGATGAAGAGAAAATATAAAGCTTATTCTAATAAGAATACGAAGTTATCAAGGGATGTAAAGACGGGAAAACTGATTAAAATAAAAAATGGATTATATGAAACAGATGCGAAAACATCGCCATATTTACTTGCTGGTAGTATTTATGGACCATCATATATTTCTTTTGAGTATGCACTTTCTTGTTATGGATTAATTCCTGAAAGAGTTTATGCTGTGACATGTGCGACATTTGGGAAGAAAAAAAAGAAGATGTTTAATACTCCTTTTGGACTTTTTTTGTATAGAGATGTTCCAAAAGAGGCGTATCAGTATGAAGTGCTTTTAAAGTGTGAAAAAAATTATTCCTATCAAATAGCTACTCCTGAAAAGGCTTTGTGTGATAAACTTTATACTTTAAGCCCTCTTAAAAATTATAAGGAACTAGAGAATATGCTTTTTGATGATTTACGAATAGATGTATTTGAATTTGAAAACTTACGAGCCGACGTTATAGAGGCGTTAAGTACTTATTATCATTCTACAAATATTAAATTGCTTGCTGGGTATATGAAAAAAAGAAAGGAAAAATTAATATGAACAAAGTTGTTGGGCAAATGCTCGAAAGATATGAAATACATAACACGGAAGATGAAATAAATGCTTTAAAAGAGGTTATTCAAGAAATTGTTTTATCTGGCTTATCTAGAGGTGGTTTTTTTGAGAAAGCGGCTTTTTATGGAGGGACTGCCTTAAGAATTTTTTATAATTTAGATAGATTTTCTGAAGATTTAGATTTTGCTCTACTTTCTCCTGATGCAAATTTTGATTTGTCTAAATATTTTAATTATATAGAAGAAGAGTTAAAGGCGTATGGTTTGAATATGAGTGTTAGTTCTAAGGAGAAAAGTAAAGAAACTTCTATAACTTCAGCGTTTATTAAAGGAGATACATTAGAACATATTTTAAAATTTTTTCCTAATGAAGAAAATTATACTTATGATAGCATACTTAAAATGATTAAAATAAAATTTGAAGTTGATATAAATGCTCCTTTTGGTGCAACTTATGAAGAAAAGATAAAATTATTACCTTTTACTCATCAAATACTTTTATATGATAAAAGTTCTTTGTTTGCTGGGAAAGTACATGCGATACTTTGTCGAAACTGGAAAACAAGGACTAAAGGTCGTGATTTATATGATTATGTATTTTTTTTAGCAAACGATATAAGGGTGAATTTTGAACTTTTAAAAAATAAACTAATTGCATCAGGGGTTATAAAGAAGGGCGAAAAGTTTGATATAGATACTTTAAGAGGAATGCTCACTAACAAATTTAAAGATATAAATTATGCAGAAGCTAAAAATGATGTTTTGCCTTTCATTAAAGATGCTTATAAGTTAGATAGCTGGAATGAGGACTTTTTTATTAAGCTTACACAAAATTTAAATTTTATGAATATGCAATAGTATAGAGTGTAAAATATTGCAAAATATGTCCTACTAACTGCACTTTTTGTTGTATAATATAAGTATCGGAGTTTATTATGAAGAAGTTTAAGTTACGAAAGTTTTATGGGGGATGTCTTACTTTTTTGATACTTCTCTATTTGGAGATTGTTTTTCGTGTGCTTTTGAATGTGCCAATTGCTACAAGCTCCTTTGGATATACATTGCTTCTAAGCGCTGTAGTTAGTTTAACTGTGTCTTTTTGCCAAGGAAAAATATCTTATCTGTTTAGTTTAGCCGTGATTACTTTTGTGTATATTTTGCAGTTTTGTATGGCGAGAATATTCAGTTTTTACTTTGACTGGTCGCTTATTTTGGCAAGCTCGCAAGTAGCATCATTTGCTAAAGATGGAATTATTTTAGTTTTACAAAATGTTTTAGGTATTTTTCTTTTGCTTCTTCCTCTTGTTATCCTTATTATAAACAAGCGTGTAATTGTTAAAAATAATAAATGGTGGATAGGAAAAGTAATTGGTATTTGTTTGCTTGTAGTTAGTTTTCTTTTGATAATGCAAGGGGGAAAGGATGATGTAAACTCGGCTTATAGTTTGTTTTGGAAAAAAGATAATGTGGAGCTTGCAACAGATAAGTTCGGTGTGTTTAACTCCTTTGTGATTGATACGAGTAAACATTTAACTGGATTTGAAGAGACGATAGAGATAGATAAAAATTTGAAGAAAGAAAAAGATATAGATAATAATAAAGTATATAAATATAATAATTTGGATATAGATTTTCAAAGTTTGATAGATAATGAGACAGATAGTACTATTAAGCAGATGCATGAGTATTTTGCAAGTGAGACTGGGACTTTACAAAATGAATATACCTCATATTTTAAGGGCAAAAATTTAATTTTGTTTATGGCCGAAAGTTTTAATGAAATTGCAGTTTCCGAAGAACTTACACCAACGCTTTATAAACTTGTTCATGGTGGTTTTACATTTACAAACTTTTATACTCCAACGATTAGTAGTACAATTGGCGGAGAGTTTCAGGAGCTAAATGGGTTAGTTGCTGCGAGTGGTTTTTTATCTCCTTGGAAAGCTGGAAAGAATGCTTTTCCGATGAGTATTGCTAGAAGTTTTCAAAAACTTAACTATAATACATTTGCGTATCATGACCATAATTATACTTTTCAAAGTCGAAATAATTACTTGAGTGCTTTAGGTTTTACAAATTTTACGGGATGTAAAAATGGACTGGAAAATAAAATCAATTGTGGAATTTGGCCAGAGTCTGATGTGGAAATGATTGAAGCAACAGTGGATGATTATTTAAATTCAGATGGAAATTTTTTCACTTATTATGTGACGGTAAGTGGCCATGGTGATTATAATTTTAGTCAAAGTGCTATGGCTAAAAAGCATCAAGCTGAGGTTGACAATTTAAATTACAGTGAAAAAGTAAAAGCTTATCTTGCTGCTCAAATTGAGCTTAATAATGCTTTGGAAGTTCTAATTCAGAAGTTAAGTGATAAGGAAGTGCTTGATGATACTGTTATTGCTTTGGTGGGAGACCATTATCCTTACTATTTAAGTGTGGATGAAGTAAATGAAGTTGCTAGCTATAAAAAGGATGATGTAGTTGAAATTAATCATAGTAATTTTATTTTATGGAATAGTAAGATGGAAAATAAAGTAATAGATAAAGTTGGAAGTCAAATAGATGTTTTACCAACTTTATATAACCTTTTTGGAATAGATTATGATTCCAGACTTATAATAGGAAAAGATATATTAAGTACAGAAGAGGGACTGGCAATATTTGGAAATAGAAGCTGGGTAAGTGATAAAGGAACGTATTACGCCAAGAGTAATGAGTTTGTTTTAAAAGATGGAGAAAAGATAGAAGAAAATTATGTTAAAGATATGAATAGAAAAGTAAATAATAAAGTTGCAATGAGTGGTTATATTTTAACTAAAGATTATTATCGAAAGGTTTTAGGTGATTAATATGTGTGGAATTGCAGGGATTGTTTCTAAAAACAAGAAAACTTTAAAAGATATAAAGAAAATGAGTAAAAGGATAGAA
The DNA here is from genome assembly GCA_934096125.1 of uncultured Bacilli bacterium. GTDB lineage: Bacteria > Bacillota_I > Bacilli_A > RF39 > UBA660 > Onthocola_B. Next base: position 29,095 of record CAKOLB010000003.1, on the reverse strand, counting down.
CATCGAGGTCCAGATGGTGAGGGTTATTTTCAAGACGAGGGAATTGCGCTTGCCCACAGAAGACTGGCGATTATCGATATTGATGCGGGGAAACAACCGATGTTTAATGAAGATGAGTCTGTGGTTGTCGTTTTTAATGGGGAAATTTATAACTATAAAGAGTTAAGAGATGAACTTATAAAGGATGGACATGTGTTTAAAACGGAAAGTGATACTGAAGTTCTTGTGCATGGTTATGAAAAATGGAAAGATAATCTTCCTAAGCATTTAAGAGGGATGTTTGCGTTTGCAATATATGATAAAAATGATAAAAGTGTGTTTCTAGCTCGAGATAATTTTGGTATAAAGCCGCTTTATTATACTAAGCAAGGTGGTAGTTTTATGTTTGCTTCCGAGATAAAGGCTTTTTTGGATGTTTCTGGTTTTAAAAAAGAGTTTAATGAAGATATATTAGAGCCGTATTTGGAATTTAGTTTTGTGCCGATGAGAGAGACGTTTTTTAAAAATGTTTATAGATTAGATGCTGGAAGTAGCCTTTTATATAAAGATGGAGATATAGCTTTGCGGAAATACTATGAAGTAGAGTTTGATAAAGAAAATATAAGTCTTGAAAAAGCTGCGGAAAAGATTCATGGAGTTATGACGGAAAGTGTGGAAAGACATTTACTTTCTGATGTGGAAGTTGGGTCATTTCTTTCAAGTGGAGTAGATTCTTCTTATATTGTTTCTTTAGCACGGCCGAAGAAAACTTTTACGGCAAGTTATGGTAACTTAAAATATGATGAAGGAAAGTATACTAAAGATTTAGCAGAAAAATTAGGTATTTCTAATAAGTCTGTGGTTATTAGTAAAAAAGATTATCAAAAGGAACTACCAAATATTATGTATTATCTTGATGAGCCAACGAGTGATCCGGCAGCTTTGTCCTTGTATTTTGTGGCAAAACTTGCTTCCAAAGATGTTAAAGTTGTTCTTTCAGGAGAGGGGGCAGATGAATTTTTTGGGGGGTATAATTACTACCGGAGAAATGTTGATGCTGGTTTTTATGGTAAATTTCCTTTTGGAATTAGACGTTTTATTGGCAAAGTAGCTGGACTTTTTCCAGAGGGAAGAGGTATTAACTTTTTGGTAAGACAAGGAGAAAGATTAGAAGATAGTTATATCGGGGTAAATCGTAATTTTAGTGAAAAGATGGCTTTAAAAGTTTTAAAAAATAAACCTCTAGTTAGAGCTAAAGATTTAACCAAAGATATATATGATAAATACAAAGATTGCACAGATATTCAAAAGATGCAGGCGATTGATATACATTTTTGGCTTGCTAATGATATTTTGCTGAAAGCAGACCGGATGAGTATGGCTTCAAGCTTAGAGGGAAGAGTACCTTTTATTGATAAAAAGGTGTTTGAAGTGGCAAAGTCTTTACCAGATGCTGTAAAGGTCTCTAAAGAAAATACTAAAATGGCTTTACGGATGGCGGCGAAAAAAGTTATTCCAACTGATGCTTATAATAAGAAAAAGCTAGGTTTTCCTGTGCCTGTTCGGGAATGGATTAAAGATGAGGATTGGCAAAAAGATATTCGAACAGCTTTTAGTAGTAGGGTGGCTTTAAAATATTTTAATCAAAAAGAAATAAGCAAGCTTTTTGATGAACATTTAGAGGGAAAAAAGGATAATTATCGCAAAGTTTGGACGATTTATTCTTTCATTAAATGGTATGAAGTTTTCTTTTGATAAATCTTATTTACAAATATTTGTTCGTGATGTATAATGAATTTACTTGGAGGTGGATGTTATGGAATATGTGATTACTGGCTTACTTATAGTAGTTATTATTTTACTTTTGGTGCTTATTTTTCGAAAAAATAATAATGGTGAGATGACGGAGAGACTTGGGCATTTTGAGGCGAACATCAATAAAGAAATTGGTGAGTTTAAGTTTGGGTTTTCTAAGGTTTTGACAAGTGATTTTGAAGTGTTAAATGAAAATATTCAAAAAAAATTAACCTTGATAAATGACCGGGTTAATGAAAGGCTTGACCAAAATTTTGAAAAGAGTAATAAGACATTTATGAATGTTTTAGAAAGGCTTTCCAAGATTGATGAGGCTCAAAAGAAGATTGATGGGCTTAGTAGTGAGATTGTTTCCCTTCAAAGTGTGCTAACTGATAAGAAGACAAGAGGGACTTTTGGGGAAGTTAACTTGGAATATATTTTGAATAATGCTTTTGGTAGTTATAAAGAAGGAATATATAAAACTCAGTATAAGTTTAGTAATGGTAGTATTGTTGATGCTTTGCTTTATGCTCCGGCACCTCTTGGGACTATTGGAATAGATTCTAAGTTTCCACTTGAAAACTATCAAAAAATGACTGATAAGAGTAAAACGAAAGAAGAAAGAGAAAGAGCTGAAAAACTTTTTGTTATGGATGTGAAAAAACATATCAATGATATAAGTGAGAAATATATTATTCCTGGGGAAACGGCAGATGAGGCGATTATGTTTTTGCCAGCGGAAGCTTTGTTTGCTGAAATTAATGCTTATCATCCAGAACTTTTAAATTATGCGTATAGTAAAAAGGTGTGGATTACTGGTCCGACAACACTTATAAGTACTCTTTCCATTATAAGTATGATTATTAAAAATATGGAAAGAGATAAGTATGCCCAAGTTATTCATGAAGAGTTAAATAAATTATCTATTGAATTTACAAGATATAAAGATAGATGGAATAAACTAGCTAGAAATGTTAAAAGTGTTAATCAAAGTATTGACGAGCTTTATACGACAAGTGAAAAAATTAGTAAAAGATTTGATAGTATTAATAGTGTAGATTTAGAAAAATTACAATATAATAGGGAAGAAAGAGAAGAACTTCCGATAAAATAAGGTGATGGATATGACGGTATATTTAGTTAGCAATAATTTAGTTTTAGAAAATATTTTTTATGAAACGGCAGATGGGCTTTTAGAAAAGAGAATTAATAGACCTCTTTCCATAAAAGGAGAAAAAGCGGCAAGGGAGGTTTGCTCTTTAATAGATGCTGATGTTATTTATAGTTCAGCTTATGCATCAGCTTTAGATGCTGCTAAGTATTATGCTGATTTTAAAAAAATAGAGATAAATGTAAATTCTGATTTGAATGATGCTGTTATTGGTAAGATGAATGGGAAAAATATTCAAATGCTTAGGTTTATGCAAGAGCGTAATTTTGATTTTAAGTTTAATGAGGGAGAAAGCTTAAATGATGTTAGCAAGAGAATGAAAAAAGTGGTTTTAAATATTCTTAAACAAAATGAAGGACACAATATTGTTATTTTCACTCATAAAAGAGCTCTTTTAGGATTTTTGATGCCATACTTAAGTTCTGGGTATAACCTTGAAGAAAGACTTATTTTATCATATAATGACGAAGTTATAATCGATGATGTTAATCATGATGTTGATATAATAAGATTGGATATAGAAAATAATGAGTTTAAAAATATAGAAGTGTTGTTATAGAAAAGGAGCGGAAAGTGATGGATGTAAGTATTAAAATAAGTGCTAGACATGTACATTTGACTAAAGAAGCTATTGAGCTTTTGTTTGGCCATGATTTAACAGTTCGAAATATGTTAAATCAAGTTGGACAGTTTGCGACAGAAGAAACGGTTAGTATTGTAACCGATAAAGGAAGATTTGATAATGTACGAATTATTGGTCCAGCGCGAGGATATAATCAAGTGGAGGTATCGAAAACTGATGCTCGAAAACTGGGGATAAATCCAATGCCAGCGAAAAGTGGAAATTTGCAAGAGGCTGAATATATAACTATTTTAACTGAAAAAGGTTCTATTAGTGGAAATTTTGCCATAATCGCGGACCGGCATGTGCATTTTAGTTTAGAGGATGCAGAAAAGTTTGGCGTTCAAGATGATGAAGTGTTGAAACTAGAAATTGGTGGTAAGAAAAAAGGGGTTATTGATGTTTTTGCTAAAGTTTCAAAAGATGGTTTTTTTGAGGCTCATTTAGATACTGATGATGCCAATGCTTTTTTGATTAATCCAGGAGATATAGGTAAACTTACAAAAACTAAATAGGGGGAAATAGTATGCAAATTGGTAATTTAAAACTCCAGAATAATTTTGTCATGGCTCCGATGGCTGGTATTTCTAATCCGACATATATGAAAATTATAAGTCAGATGGGATGTGGACTAGCTTTCACGGAGCTTATTAGTAGTGAGGCCATAGTACGTGGAAATGGTAAAACTTTAGAAATGCTAAAAGGTATCGATGATATAGACATGCCTGTTGGAGTACAAATATTTGGAAACAATCCTGTTGTTATGGCTAAAGCTGCAAAAATTATTACTGAAAAGTTTAATATTCAAATTATTGATATTAATATGGGATGTCCTGTGCCGAAAGTTGCGATAAAAGCAAAGTCTGGAAGTGCGCTTTTAAAAGAGCCTGAAAAAATTAGAGCTATAGTTAAGGAAGTAGTGAAAGCGGTAGATGTTCCTGTTACAGTGAAAATAAGACTGGGGTGGGATGAAAATACTATTAATGCAGTACAGGTTGCTAAGATTTGTGAAGAAGCTGGGGCTAGTGCTATTACTGTTCATGGAAGAACAAGAAAACAAGGATATAGTGGTGTTGCTGACTTTGAAAAAATTAAGGAAGTTGTAAATAGTGTTAGTATTCCGGTGATTGGAAATGGTGATGTTGATAGTATGGAAGTGTTTCAACAAAGACTTGCTGAAAGTGGATGTGCAGGGATAATGGTAGGTAGAGCTTTGATGGGAAATCCGTGGCTAGTTCGAGAATGCATTACTGGTGTGCATGAAAATGTAAGTATTGATGAGCGGCTAGATATGATGGAAAAGCATTTGGAAAGTTTGCTTTTGATAAAGGATGAAAAAAATGCAATTTGTGAGATGCGTAGTCATCTACTTTGTTATTTAAAAAGTTTACCAAATAATAAACCGCTAAAGGTCTCTATTTGTAAAGCTACAACGAAAGATGAAGTTATAAATATTTTAGAAGAATATAGAAAAAACTCTAGAGGTTAATTTTCCTCTGGAGTTTTTACAAGTTGATGAGTTATTTTGTAGACATCTGCAGCTCCGATAGAGATAACAAGTTCATTTGGTTTAACATGATTTTTTAAATATTCTAAAGCTTCATCATAACTTTCTACAAAAATGGCATTTGGATTTAACTCTTTTATTTTATTTACTAAGTCAAGACTACTAATGCCAAGATTATCCTTTTCCCGAGCAGCGTAAATTGGTAAGATTAAGATATGATTAAATTTACTTAAAATTTTGGCGAAGTTATCTAGATGAGCTTTGGTTCTGCTGTAAGTGTGAGGTCCAAAGACAGCCCAAGTTCCAGCATTTTTAATTTCTTTACAAGAGTCATAGGTGGTGGCAATTTCCGTTGGATGGTGAGCATAGTCATCAAATACTTTAGCACCGTTATATTCGCCTAAATATTCAAAACGTCTTCCTACGCCACGATATTTTTCAATTCCTTTAGTTATTTGGTCAACATCATCTATGTACTCTGAGCTAAGAGCAAAGGCAGCAAGAGCATTATAAATATTGTGAGGCCCAGTAATATTTAACTTTATATGAGTTATAAAATTATTATCTTTATATAAATCAAATTCGTGGTGGCCATATGTATCAACTTTAATATTTTTAGCTGTGTACATGGCTGGGTTATTAATTCCGTAAGTTATTACTTTAGCTTTGGTATGATTTGGTAAGTCTTTAGAATTATCATCATCACTGTTGTAGACTAAATAACCATTTTTAGGTAGAAGACTTACATATTTAGCAAATGATTTTTTTATATTATTAAGATTTTTAAAGTAATCTAAGTGGTCATTATCAATGTTGGTGATAATAGCTGCGGTTGGATAAAAATGAAGAAAGCTATCAACGTATTCACAGGCTTCTAAAATAAAGTATTCATGACTACCAATTTTAGTATTTCCGCCAATTTCATTATAAATAGCTCCGACTTGAATGGTTGGATTTTTTTCTGCTGTTAAAAAAATACTAGCAAGCATCCCAGTTGTTGTACTTTTGCCATGGGTGCCGGATACACATAAACAGTTTCGGAACTCTTTCATTAATTTTCCTAGAAATTCGGCTCTTTCAAAATAAGGTTTATTTAAGTTTTTAGCAGCTACTCTTTCAGGGTCACTTTCACTAATTGCAGCAGTATAAACAACAATATCAGCATCTTCTATAAGCTCTGGGTGATGACCATATTTGATATTTGCTCCCATATCGATTAGTTTTTTGGTAAGATTACTTTCTACAACATCACTGCCAGATATTTGGACTTTCATATTTAAAAGCATTAAAGCAATACTACTCATGCTTATGCCTCCGATACCGATTAAATGAATTTTTTTATCTGCAAACATAGTTTGCACCTCCTTAATACAACCTTATTATAACAGACTATAAAAGTTTCGCAATACTAAGATGAAAATGTTAGTTTATAATTTGTAAATTTTTTCTTAAATTTCTAAAAATGTAAATTATGTGAAAATGCGTTTTCAAAAAAAAGTAAAGTATTGTCAAAATTGCAAAAAAGCTTCAAAAATTGATTGTTCCTTGAAATTGTGCGGAATAATTAAAAAAGATAAATATTTTAAGTTTCGGAAAAATGGGGGAATATTGGGAAATGTAAAATTTTTGTGATTTTTAAAAAGAAAAAAAATGTAGACTTTTGTCGGGGGCTATAATATAATGAACTTGAAAGTGAGGTAGGGTGTTATGCCGAAAGAAAATAATGATTTTTTTGAAAATCTGAAGGTTGTTAAAAGAAATGGTTCACGAGTTTCTTTTAACGGGACAAAAGTTGCTTTAGCTATTAAAAAAGGGTTTGATAGTATTAAAGAAATCGATGATGAAGAAGAGGAAGTATATAAATATGGGTCAAATGATATTCAGAAAGTGTATCAGCATGTTATAAAAAAAATTGAGGAAAATTATAAAGATAAAGAAAGAATAAAGATAGAGAATATTCAAGATATTATTGAAGAGACTCTTAAAGAAGATAAGTATGAAGATGTGTTTGATAGCTTTTCATTGTATCGAGAAAAAAGAGCTCAATCACGAGAAGCTTTTACCGAAGATAAAAGAAGTCATAAGTTTTTGAAAACTCTTGAGGGCTTAGCTTTAAAAAGTGCTGCCGAAGATGATACAAAAAGAGAAAATGGAAATATTGATGGAAATTCGGCGATGGGAACAATGCTTCAATTTGGTTCTAATGTCTCTCGGGAATTTGCTAAATCATATTTAATGAAAAAAAGGTTTGCTGATGCTCATGATGAGGGGTATATTCACATTCATGATATGGATTTTTTAGCTATGGGGACTACAACATGTATGCAAATTGATTTAGATAAATTATTTAAAAATGGTTTTTCAACTGGCCATGGTCATTTAAGGGAGCCAAATGATATCATGAGTTATTCGGCTTTAGCTGCAATTGCTGTGCAGTCTAATCAAAATGATCAACATGGTGGGCAAAGTATTCCAGCATTTGATTATTATCTAGCCCCTGGTGTGTTAAAAACATATAAGAAATTTTTGAAAAGTATTATTAAGGATTATCTTGATTTACAAGATTTAAATGATTATATAAATTATAATTCTTTGGAAAAAGATATCAATAAATTAACTTCAGTTGATTTTGAACTAGATTACTTTGCTAAGTATTATAAAGACTCTGAACTTTTAAAAAGAATGTTTAGGATGGTGAAAGAAAAAGCTTTAGAAAAAACTGATAAAAGAACTTATCAAGCGATGGAAGCTTTTGTTCACAACTTAAATACAATGCATTCAAGAGCTGGGGCACAAGTGCCATTTTCTTCCATAAATTTTGGGACAGACACATCTACCGAAGGAAGAATGGTTACCAAAAATTATATGCTTGCAAGTGAAGCTGGCCTTGGACATGGTGAAACGCCAATATTTCCTATATCTATTTTTAAAGTCAAAGAGGGGGTAAATTATAATCCTGAAGACCCAAATTATGATTTGTTTAAATTAAGTTTAAGGGTATCGGCAAAAAGATTATTTCCAAACTGGTCATTTTTAGATTCTTCTTTTAATAAACCTTACTATAAAGAAGGTGACTATAGAACTGAAGTTGGATACATGGGATGCCGGACAAGAGTTATTGGAAATGTGGTAAGTGAAGATAAAGAAATAACACCTGGCAGAGGTAATTTATCATTTACATCGATTAATCTTCCAAGACTTGGTATTAAACATGGGATTGTTTTGCCAGAACATAATAAAGCAGATATGAATGGCTTTTATGAAGAACTTGATAAAATGATGGAACTTGTTAAAGATCAACTTTTAGAAAGGTATGATATACAGTGTAATAAACGAGTTTACAATTTTCCATTTTTAATGGGACAAGGGGTTTGGATTGATAGTGATCGGTTAAGACCTAATGATAAATTAAAGAAGGTATTAAAACATGGAACGCTTTCAATTGGGTTTATCGGGTTAGCTGAATGTTTAGTTGCTTTAATAAATGAACATCAAGGACAGTCAAAAAAAGCCCAAAAACTTGGTCTAGAAATAATTGGCCATATGAGGGAAAAATGTGATGAATATAGCCAAAAATATAATCTTAACTTCACACTTCTTGCAACTCCGGCAGAAGGTTTAAGTGGAAGATTTGTAGGAATTGATAGAGATATTTATGGTAAGATAAAAGGTGTTACAGATAGAGCATATTATACCAATTCATTCCATGTTCCAGTCTACTATGATATTTCTATCGCAGATAAATTAAAGATTGAAGGAAAGTATCATGGTTTAACGAATGCTGGACATATAAGTTATATTGAACTTGATGGAGATCCATCTGATAATTTAGAAGGTTTTGAAAGTGTTGTTAGAATAATGAAAGAAAGTGACATTGGTTATGGTGCGATAAACCATCCAGTTGATAGAGACCCAGTGTGTGGTTATGTGGGTATTATTAAGGATGTATGTCCAAAATGTGGAAGAAAAGCACGGGAAGCAGTTAGTGTAGATACAATAAAAAAGTTAGAAGGGAAGGATAAATAATGGAAAAGAATGTAGAAGAAAAAGTGTCTAAAAAAGTTGTTGGAGAAGGAGTTGACTTTGAAAGAATAAGAAGAATAACTGGTTATTTGGTAGGTACAGTAGAAAGATTTAATAATGGAAAAAGAGCTGAAGAGCACGATAGAGTGAAACACTCTGGGCTTTCTAAAACAGCTTAAAATTTATAATAATGAACTGAGAGAGAACTGATAAAAACCTCGTTTCTTGTGCATAAGATAAACGAGGTTTTTATATGTTAAAATAACTTATGAAGATAAAATAAATTTATTTAGTTTCCTTGACGTATTCATGGTAATATAAAAACGACTTTTTGACAAGCCGTTTTAAATTTTTACCCGAAAAGCTCGAGTTTAGTATCAATTTGGTGTCCTGGGCGAGATTCGAACTCACGACCGATCGCTTAGAAGGCGATTGCTCTATCCAGCTGAGCTACCAGGACAACACAAATAGATTATATTACAATTTATAGGGAAATGCAAGAGGTTAAACTTCGATTTTTTCTTCATCTTGGCCAGCTATTTGGAAATTAATCACATTTACACCATAAGTATCACGGATAGATAATGCAATTGAGTATTTAACTTCTTCTAAAATATTCTTATCTTCTAGTCCAGCTAAGAGTTTGTTATCAAAAGATAAATTCATACTACTTTCCAGCATTTCGTAACTGGTTATACTTGCAGAGGCAGCTAAATAACTGATTAGATTGGTATGATATATTGGAGTTTCTTTAAGTTCTTTAATAATTATTTCCACTTTTTCGGCTTTCTCATTACTTATTTTAGTGATTGGTATATAATAATAATTATCTTTATTTTTTCCTATATAATATATGGTTGTTTTACTAGTTCCTTTGATACTATCCAAATTATATATTTTATTTATTCCATAGGTTTTATCTAAATACTCTGGAAGTTTGCGTCCGGAGTTTGGCAAGTGAGTTAGTCTTTCGTTATTTACAAAAATGACTATTTGTTTTATTTCAGGTATTTCTGTAAGAGAGTAGACTATGGCTTCAATTAATTTTTCTTCCATGTTAGTGGAAACGTTTAAAAATTCTTTGCTAAAATTAATAGTTAAAATTTCATTTTCTAGATTATAATTTAAAACTTTGGTATTTTTGGGGATAACTGCTTTAAAACCTTCTTTTATATAAGCTGATTTTTTGCTACTCTCTGTTAATGTTTCTAAAATGTTTTCAATTTTTTCGTTTATTTCATCACTATCTTTAATTGTGGTTGTTCTTGCAACGTAAAGGGAGTTATCTACTAAAAAAATTGGCATTTCATCTTTATTTATATAGTTTAAGTATTCTTCAATTTCTACTGGTTTGGTTGGAAAAAAATAAATAATTAAGAGAATAAATAGAGCTAGAGTTGCAACACATATTCTGCGAATTGAGGACTGTTTAATCATAAGGCTCACCCATATAATTATATAGATTTGTCATAAAAAAAAGACCGAAGTCTTTTAAATTGTTATTTCTCCGAGTTTGATAAGTTCAATAACAGCGGCAGCTCTTCCTTTTACTCCTAGTTTTTGAATTGTATTTGAAATATGATTGCGAACAGTTTTTTCACTGATCTTTAATTTTTTAGCTATTTCAAGTGTTGTATTATTTTGAATAAGGAGTTTAAAGACTTCTTGTTCTCTCTCGGTAAGTATCTTTTTTTTCATACAATCCCTTCTTTTTAATAAAAACTTCTTCATAGTATCTTATGAAGAAATTTTAAAAGTGTTTGTATAATTTAAGATTATTCAAATTTAACTGTAATAAACCTTTGTTTATCATATAAGCTTTGGACTTCTCTAATTATTTGATTGGCAATTTTTTGATTGTGCTCTTTGCTAGCGATTATGATGCTGATGCTATCATTTTCTATCTTGACAAAGTTATCGTATTTGAACTTTTCGCTAATTAGTTGCTTAATTTTTTCACATTCGCTTTTGCTACTGTTAATTGCTTGCAGTGAGGTGTAAGCATCATTTTTTTCTTCAATTGTGGCTTTATCATCTAGTAAAATATTTTGGTATTCTTGCATTTCTTTAAGGACTGTTTCATCTGCTTCAACTTGCAGGGCGACGATGACATCAGATTCTTTTACGTCCATGGTTTCACTAGCCTCATCTTTTCCAGAGATAACACTTAATGTTTCATCGGACATTGATACGTAGTAAATACCTAGTACTAGTATTAATGAAAATAATGTTACGAACCATAAATTTTGCTTATTTATCATAAATTTCCTCCGTTTGTTACTTAAATATATGTGGAGAATTTATAAATATGCTAAATGATTATTTCAAGGTAATTGATTTGGGGTAGGGTCTTCGCTCATCAGTTAAGCCAAGGATGTAGTCAGTGGATGTTTCATATATTAAGGCTAGTTTTTTTAGAAGGTCAATTGGAAGTTGCCTTTTTCCAATTTCATAATAACTATACGCTACCTGAGACACATTTAATTTTTGAGCTATTTCTTTTTGCAATAAATCCTTATTTTGCCCGTCCTACGTTTAACCTCATTCCAAGTGTAACTTATGCAAGTGGAACTGGTCAAAAGAATAGCCCAATTAGGATTACGATTTAAAAAAATTAAAAGTTTAATCATAGTCTTTCTTGAAAGCTACTTGCATGATTAAGCTTTTTTGGTTATAATTAGTTGTAAGGTATGGGAAGTGAAGTGGATGCGCAAAATAATTGCTAGTTTAGATATTGGTAGTCACACCCTAAAGCTTGTTGTGGGTGAGATGTTTAAAAATAAGCTAAATATTTTGGCATGTGTGGATGTTCCAGCCAGAGGAATAAAAAAAGGGTTTGTTGTTAATCCGGAAAGTGCTGTGGAAGCATTTGTAGATGTTTTTAAAAAAGCAGAAGAACAACTTGGTTTGCCAGTTACGGAAGTAGTTGCATGTGTTCCGGCAAGTGGAATTGAATGTTTTTTGAGTGAAGGATATGTATCTATTAATAATGAAAACAGAATTATTGGAGGTAGTGATGTTACTAAAGCATTGAAGTCCTCAATTTATAATAAGTTATCCGATAATCAAGAAATAGTAGCAGTGTTGCCCACAAAATTTTTGCTTGATGATGCACTTGCAACAGATATGCCACTTGGTAAAAAAGCGGAAAAGTTAAGAGTTAAGACGGTAGTTGCTACTGTTCCACGGAAAAATGTATCGGCAATTGTAAAGTGTTTAGAAAGATGCGGAGTAAGGGTTGCTCATATAACTATCGGGTCTTTAGGTGACTATTATGAATTTAAAGATAGTAAGAATAGTACTGAAGTTGGAGCTGTGATAAATATTGGGGCTTCGAAAACAACGGTATCAATATTTAACAAAGGAATAGTTACAGGTGTAGAAGTAATAGATATGGGTGGAGATAATTTAGATTATGATTTAGGTTATGTCTATAAAATTAGTCGTAGTGATGCTCTTTATTTAAAAGAAACTATTGCTCTTGCTGATAAGACGAATGCTCGGCCAAGTGAAGCACTTCTTTTTGATAATAAAAATGGTGATAAGGTAAAAATTAATCAGTTTGATGCTAGTGAAATAATGATGGGGAGACTTGAAGAAATACTAAATTTGGCAAAAAAGCAAATTAATCTCTTAACAAAAAAGCAAATTAGTTATATAATTGTTACAGGGGGAGTAACGGAAATGGCTGATTTTAAAAATGTTTTGAATTATGTTTTTAAAGGAGCTATGCTTGGAAATGTTACAGATATTGGTGCTCGTCATAATAAATATTCTACTGCAGTTGGAATTATCAAATATTATGATAGTAAGTTAGCCATGCAAAATAGAGATTATTCAATATTTAGTGCTTCAGAACAAGAAGATTTAAGTGGAATACATAAAAGGGTAAATATTTCCGAAAATTCCATCCTTGGAAAGTTATTCGGATACTTTTTTGATAATTAAGGGAGAATGAATTATATGAATGGATTACAGATGGATCAAATTGCGAAAATAAAGGTCATTGGTGTTGGTGGCGGTGGATGTAATGCTGTCAATCGAATGATCGAAGAAGGGGTTAAGAGTGTAGAATTTTATGTTGTTAATACAGATTTACAAGTTTTAAATGCTTCTTTATGTCCTAATAAAATACAAATTGGGAAAAATATTACAGGAGGAAGAGGAGCAGGAGCTAATCCGGAAGTTGGGAGAGCTGCAGCTTTAGAAAGTAAAAATGAATTAGAAGAAGCACTTCAAGGAGCAGATATGGTATTTGTTGCTTGTGGTCTTGGTGGGGGAACAGGTACTGGAGCAGCACCAATTATTGCGGAAATTGCTCAAGAGATGGGAGCTTTGACTGTTGGTATTGTGACAAAACCATTTAGATTTGAAGGCAAAAGAAGAATGGAAAATGCTCTTATAGGTTTGGAAGAGTTAAAGGTACATGTTGATACTTTGATAATTATTCCAAATGATAGACTAAGAGAAATTATTGATAAAACTACAAGTTTTGATGATGCTTTTAAAGAAGTAGATAATGTCTTGCATAGAGGTGTTCAATCAATTTCCGATTTAATTGCTGTAACTGGAGTTATTAACCTAGACTTTGCTGATGTTAAAACAGTTATGGAAAAAAGTGGAACAGCTATTATTGGTATTGGCTGTAATGCTGGAGAAAATAGGGCAATTGAGGCGGCTAGACAAGCAGTTGCTAATTCCCTTTTGGAAGCTACTATTGAGGGAGCAACTAATGCAATAGTTAATGTTACTGGTGGTAAGAATTTAACATTATATGAAATAGAACAAGCAGTTGATACGGTAATTGAGGCAGCAAACTCAGATATAAATGTTATATTTGGGGCTATAAAGAATGAAAATTTAACTGATGAAGTTATTGTTACAGTTATAGCTACTGGTTTTGATGAAGAAACTGGAGATGAAGCTTTATTTAATGATAATGTTCATGTGACAAAGAGAAGAGCAGAAGTACCAGCTGATGATGAATATGAAATTCCGCCATTTTTAAGAAGCGATAATTTTTAAGAAAAGTGACAGAAAGAAACAATTTATGTTTCTTTTTTTTTATATAGTAAAAAGGGTGAAATAATGAAGGTATATATTGATTTAGAATTAGTTCTTAATTTTTGCTATGACTTAATTCTTTTAATGGCTGTATCTATGGTGCTTAAAAGAAATACAAAGATGTATAGGTTAGTTCTTGGGGCTGTTTTAGGTGCTGCCTCAATTATTCTTTTGTTTTTGCCATTTCCAAAAACCCTTTTATTCTTTGGAAAAATTATGGTGAGTATTTTTATGATTTTGGTAGCTTTTGGTTATAAAAATATAAAAGTATTTATGAGTAATATGACCTATTTATATATGTTAAGTGTTATTTTAGGAGGTTTTTTGTATATGCTTGATTTGGAATTTAGTTATAAAAGAAAAGGAATGTTTTTTTATTTTGAAGGACTTTCTATAAATTATCTTCTTTTACTTTTGGTTGGTCCGATTGTTATTTTCCTCTATATTTGGATGAATAAAAAAAGAGCGGGAACATATGATTATATGTATAAAGTGGAAATAGGTTTTGGTAGTGGTAAAGTGCTCATAATTAATGGCTTTTTAGATACTGGTAATAAGCTTAAAGACCCAGTGAGTCATAAATATATAATAATTGTATCAAAAAAGAAACTTAATGGATATATAAATATAAGAAGTCCAATGTATGTGCCTTATAAGGCTTTAAATAAAACTGGAGTGCTTGAGTGTTATAAAATAGATTATTTAAAGATTAATAATAAGGTCTTTAAAAACTATTTAGTAGGGGCATCAAAAGGGGAGTTTAACTTAGATAATATTGATTGTTTGCTTAATTATAAATTACTGGAGGATATATGTTTAGAAAAATAATTGAATGGCTGCTAAGTAAGTATAATGAAGTGTTTTTTGTGGGCGCAACTGATAAACTTCCACCACCCTTAACTAAAGAAGAAGAGCTTAAGTATCTTATTAAAGCTCAGGCTGGGGATGAAGAAGCTCGTAATAAACTGATTGAACATAATTTAAGACTGGTTGTGTTTTTAGCAAAAAAATATGAGGGAACTAATTATGATATAGAAGATTTAGTTAGTATTGGGTCTATTGGTTTAATTAAAGGTATTAATACTTATAAAATAGATAAAAATATAAAGCTTGCTACGTATGCATCTAGGTGTATATCAAATGAGATTTTGATGTTTTTAAGAAAGAATAAGAGAAGAAGAAGTGAAGTATCTTTTGAGGATGCTTTAAATTATGATGCTGAGGGTAATGAGCTGCATCTAGAAGATATTATGGGGACAGATATCGATTTAGTACCTAGTGAATATGAGAAAATAGTAGATAAAGAAAACTTGAAAAAAGAAATAGAGTACTTAAATAAAAGAGATAAAGAGATTATGATACTAAGATATGGGCTTAATAATACGAAAGAATATACCCAAAAGGAAGTAGCTATGATGTTAGGGATAAGTCAGTCTTATATATCTAGAATAGAGAAAAAAGTGATAAAGAAGTTAAAGCAAGTTATGGTTAGATAACTTGTTTTTGGTGTAAATAATTTGTAAAGCGTAATGTAAATAGATATTGTGGTTTTTGACAAGTACTTGTATAATAAAATCAAGGTAGAGATGTATAAAGGAGGTCATTATTTAGAAACAGAAAAATGAAAAGTTTGGTTGAGAATAAATGGGTTTGCTCTAGTGAAATGGTGGATGTGATAAATCCGGTGTCTGGAGAAGTGCTTGAAAAAGTACCAAATTTATCTAGTAGTGATATTACCAAAAATTTGAGGTTTGCCAAAAAGAATTTAGGTAAGTGGCAGGATAAAGCTTTGGCCCAAAGATGTGAGATAATCGAAGTGTTTTCTTTACTAGTTCATAAAAATAAAGATGAGCTTGCGAAGATGTATTCACTTGATGCCGGAATACCTTTAAAGAAAACGAAAGAGGAAATTTTAAAGATAGAGACTAGAAGTAAGTACTTGGCTGAAGAGATAAAGCATGAGAAAATGACCATGGTAAGTGAGGACTTAGTGTTAGATGTGAAAATGCCACTTGGTACGATTTTGTGTTTATTTGAGCCATATTTTAAAGCTGAGGATTTTTTAGAAAATGTTGTTTTAGCTCTTTTGCGAGGAAATGCTGTACTTATTTGTCCATCCAGTCTATCGCCAATTGTTTTAACAAGACTGGTGGAGTTATTAATTGAGGCAGGGGTACCAGCGGGCATAGTTTCTGTGATGCATACAAGTGATGATAATTTGCTTTATTCAAAAGCTTTGGAGGAAGTTTCGCACGTTATAGTGTGTGGTATGGTGAAAGGTTCGGAAGTTTTAAAAAAATTTCAAAAAGAAAGTTCTTCATTTGAGTATAATTTTTCTAAAGATGTGCTAGTAGTTTGTCATGATGCTGACCTAGCTTTAGCAAGTGATTATGCCATAGATATGTTAAAGCGATTTGATGCTTTCAAGATATGTTTGGTAAGTGAAAAGGTCAAAGATAAGTTTGAGATGCTAGTTAAAGAAAAAATGAGAAACATTCGAGTTTGCATCCCATGGATGATTGAAGCAGATGTAGGAGCTTTTGTAACGCCAGATTATTTAGAATGGGCAAGTTGTTCATGGCAAGGCGAGATTTTGCAAGGTGGCCGAAAGAAAAATTGCTACTTACAGCCGACACTTCTAAAGGTAGATGATTATTCTAAGGATATATGGGGACCAGTTTTGCCAGTTTTAAAGTATTTAGATTTTGCAGAAGTAGAAAATGCTTTAAGTGATAATAGTAGCTCTTTAAATGTGGCGATATTTTCCGAGAATACTGAAAATATTAATAGACTAGCCAAAAACGCCGATGCTTTTGTAGTTTCTATAAATCCAGTGATTGTAAAAAGAATAGTAAAAGATAAAAATTATAAAATAAAAAAAGTTATTATAAATAATAAAAAGGGTATAGTGTTATAGCACTAATTTGAAAGTGAAATAACTAAAAAAAGTTTTGCATGTAAATCTTGCAAAACTTTTTTAATACCCCGTTATGTATAAATCAATGTATTCTTCGAGGGTTAAATTTTCATCGTGAATTATTTTGGCGTGTTTCTTGCCGACGTAACGAAAATGCCAGTTTTCAAATTGATAGCCAGTGATGTTTTCTTTGTTTTGAGGAAAGCGGACGATAAATCCATACTTATAAGAGTTATCTTCAAGCCACTTGTAATCACTATCTGTAAGTCTTATGGTGCCATTTAAACTTGCGTTTTTGGTATCAATTGCAAGGCCTGTTTGATGCTCAGAAAAGCCCGGGCGAGCAGAGTATTTATCAGCAGATTCTACTCCATCTTTAGCTACATAATTATTATACAAAGTAGTTTGAAAATTTTCTCCTCGAAATGCTGTTGTTGGCATAAGAGTTACACTTATTTCCTTTTGCATAGCTTCTTGCATTTTTAAAAATTCTTCTTTTAAAATGCTTCGGACAGGAACTTTATTACCATAGTAGCCATCAAGATAAGTTATATCTTCGGGCATATAGTTACTTGGAAGTTTATTATATTTATTAACAAGAACTAAAGGGTCATTTGGGTTTGTTACTTCCTTGTAGTTTGTATAAACTTCTTCATCTAAGCTCATATTTACGCTTAGGATGACGTCTTTTATAGAAAGCTCTGGATTTTGATGGCTATAGTTATTATAACGGTCTATGTTACTTACATTAAAGTTGTGATATTTATAGTACTTACTGATATCTGTGTATGGTTTATTTTGTAAAAGTTTTTGATTTTGTTTACTCAAAGTGAGTATATAGTTTATTTCTTTGCCAGAGTATCCCTTGGGAAGAAAAGTGGTTAAAATAGTAGAAAAGTTACTACTACCTGTGTATTTAATGCTACTATATTCATTTTTATATTTTTCATCATATATATTATTAAGTAAAACATATTCTAAAGTCTTTGATTTGTCTTTAGCACTTACATCTTTTTTAGTTCCCAGGAAAATAGTTATACTCATTATAAATAAAATAGTGATTAGTATCTTGTATTTTTTCTTTAACTTCATAAATTTTTACCTCAATCTTAGTATAGCACATTTTGGGAAAATTAAAGGGATAAATAAAATGTTAGATGCTCGACATGGATAAGTAATCATGATATAATTTGAAAGAAGAATTAGGGGAAGAAAGGACTTGATAATATGTTTGAATATATGGGGGATAGAATTAGTAATGCCTTAAAAAATATTAAAGGTATGGGGAAAATAACTGAAGAAAATATTGGGAGTGCTACAAGAGAGATTAGAATAGCTCTTTTGGAAGCGGATGTTAACTATGAAGTAGTAAAGGAGTTTATTAATAATGTTAAAGAAAAGGCGCTAGATGCAGATGTTGCTAAGTCTTTAAAGCCAGAGGAAGTCTTTTTAAAAATTGTTAAAGATGAACTTGTGGCTCTTTTAGGGGGAGATTATGCTCCACTTGAAACTAGTAAAAAGCCGACAGTTTTGATGCTTGTTGGGTTGCAAGGTAGTGGAAAGACAACAACAGCTGGGAAACTTGCTTTATATTTAAGAAAGAAACATAAGAAAAATCCTTTATTAGTAGCAGGGGATATATATAGACCAGCGGCGATAGAACAGCTTAAAGTGATTGGTAAAGAGTTAAATGTTCCGGTTTATTCAAGTGATGAAAAAAATGTAGAAGTTATTGTTCGTAAAGCTTTAGAGTATGCTTATGAAAATAAAAATGATTATATTATTATCGATACTGCAGGTAGATTGCAAATAGATGAGAAATTAATGGATGAGATAAAGATACTTGAAGAGAAGTTTCATCCAGATGAGAAAATTTTAGTTATTGATGGCTCAATGGGGCAAGATGCAATAAATGTTATTAAAGGTTTTAATGAAGCAATAACATTAAGTGGATGTATTTTAACAAAACTTGATGGTAATACTAAAGGTGGAGTAGCTTTATCTGTTCGACATTTAACAAATATTCCAATAAAGTTTGTTGGTAATAGTGAAAAAATGGATGGCTTAAGTGAGTTTTATCCAGAGAGAATGGCTGAGAGAATACTAGATATGGGAGATATTTTAGAGATTGCTAGTAAAGTTGAAAATGTTATCGATGAAGAAGATGCTAAGAAGCAAGCGATAAAAATGAAAAAAGGAACTTATGATTTAGATGATTTTTTGGCTAATTTAAGACAGATAAAAAAGCTTGGACCTTTAGAAAATATATTGAAAATGCTACCAGGAGCAAGAAAGATGGGGCTTAATAATATTTCAATAAATCCCAAAGATTTAGCTCATGTGGAAGCAATTGTTTCTTCAATGACACTCAAAGAAAGAAAAAATCCAACTATTTTAAAGAAAAGTCGGAAAGAAAGGATTGCTAAAGGAAGTGGCCGAAGTGTGGAAGAAGTAAATAGACTGTTAAAACAATTTGAAATGATGAAAGATATGATGAAAAAGGTTTCTAGTGGAAAAATGTCTTTTTAGGGAGTTTGCAAAACAATAAATTAATGATATAATTTTAGTAAATAGTAGGTGGTGATTAGTTTGAAGAAAATAGAAGCAAGGAAGGTTTTTTTAGGTGTTATTTTTGTACTTATATTACTTGTTATAGCTCTTTTAGTGGGGAAAGCTACCTATTCTTATTTTACTCCTCAAGAAGATGATGATGCAGAGAATGCTGGATATGTTACTGCAGCGGGAGATACTTTGGTTTTTACTAAAGGAACGGACCTTTCTTTAAGTGCTACATCTGATAATTTTACAACTGGTGGCTCTAATTTAACTGCTACTAGTAATCCTAAAGTTAAACTGGTAAAAGGTTCAGCTGGTGACGAGGAGGCTAGTGCTACTTATTATGCGGGAATAATCATTAACTCTAATAATTATACTTATTCAACTAGTGATAAAAAAGCTGAGGTACTACTTACGGTGAAAGATGAAAATGGTAATGTGGTAACTTCTAGTAGTGATGCTCTTACCTATACAACAAGTGGGGGAGTATCAGGCTTTGATATTACAGGAAAAACTGGAATATATAATATAGTTATAAAACATCCAATTACTACAACATCTTCTTCGACTGGAACAACTCATACTTGGACATTTATTTTGACTTTTGTTAACCTTTCAACTGACCAATCGATTAATGAGAATGCTTCCCTTAGTATGAAGGCGGTTCTTTATAAAGATAGAATTACACCGGCGGCAGCTTTAACAAGTGGAACACTTGCTTATAAAATAGCTAGCTTGTATACGGGAGTGCAAGGCGAAAATAATTTATATTATCATGATGCAAGCTTAGCAAATGGAGCAGGAGATGGCTCAATTAGGTATTCAGGATCAAATCCTAATAATTATGTATGTTTTGGATCAACTGCTAGTACTTGCCCTGATGATAACTTGTACCGCATTATTGGAGTGTTTGAGAATAAAGTAAAACTTATTAAAGCGACAGCTGCACCAAGTAGTTTGCTTGGAACAGATGGAGATTATGGATCTAGTAATGGTTATAGCTGGAATTACAAAGCAGACACAACAATAAATGATGGTTTTGGTTCAGATGACTGGAGTACAAGTTTACTTAATAAAACAAATTTAAATACTAATTTCATAAATAAAATAGGAACTAACTGGTCAAGTAAAATAGCAACAACAGTGTGGCAAGTAGGTGGAGCTGGATGGGATATGGCTTTGACTGCAGGAATAAAGAACATGTACTCAAAAGAAATGACGACGAATGCAAGTACTACTTATAGCGCAAAAATAGGACTCATGTATGCAAGTGACTATGGTTTTGCAGCTAGTCCAAAATATTGGGATTTGCCAGCTTATAAAAATGATGGAGAAGACATCCGAAAAGGAATAAAAGAAAATTGGCTATATAATGGTGGTAGTTATGAATGGACTATCTCCCGGACTTCGAGCGATGCGTCTTATGTTTTCTGTGTGTATCCATCTGGGGCTGTGGGCAACACTAATGCGATGGATATGATTATGGTCCGGCCGTCCTTCAATCTCGTGGCTTCCACAACTTATGCTTCGGGAGATGGCACAGCTAGCTCACCGATTAGAATAGGCTGATTGACGGACAGTTTTAAAAAAACAACGGTGAAACCTAGCCAAAAAGAGGCAAAAAGTTCGGCTCTTCGAAATGTAATGGGGAGCTTTAATAATAAAACTTCGAAATCTGGTGGGGAGATGATAATGCTATTTAATCATCTCTTTTTATATGTGATAATGAATGTAGAAAGAGGTGAAGTTTAGTGGATGAACTAAGAAAAATTATGGGATTAAATGGCAACTACAGGGTTACCAAAGTAGAGGATAGAGAAGCTCAAAAAGTGATATCAAAGTTTATATATGTGGAGTGTATATCCAAAAAATATAAGTGCCCTAAATGTGATAAATATACAAAAAGCGTGCATGAATAATTAAAACCAATTACGTTAAAATATGTAAAAGCATTTGAAAATGTTAATCTTGGTTTTGGTTATTTAATTCTTTAGTTATTTTATTAAGGGCATCAAGTAAGAAGTCAACTTCAGAACGTTGAGTTTGATTACTTTTGCCTTTTTCATTGTCGGTAAAGGGGTTACCGCCTTTTTTATGTCTTTGACTGTTGATGTTTATGTTGTTGTTTTCAATTCGAGATTCAATTAATTGTTGCTGAGCTGCATGAGTAAGGATGTATTGTCCAACAAGGATAAGCCAGTTGCCAATAGAGTTTTGTTCGTTAGCGTTATAATCGCCAACACAAGCATAACCTGCGGCAACAGCAAGAATGGAAAATAAATGCGGGTCGGTGTTAGGAGGAAAATTGGTATTATGCATAAATTTCCTCCTTTATTACATTTTATTTACTGTGTGTTTACTTTATTAATGCTTAGTGGTATAATAGCTAGGTGTTTAAAGGGGGAATAAACATGCGAAAAAATGAATTATATAGATATTTAAAGAGAATATTGAAGACTAAAAATGGTATATATTTATTAGCTTTTTTGACTGCAGTTAATCACTTTGAGCCTGGGGCAACACCTTTAAAATCTCCAAATTTGGAAACTAGTGGAGAAAAATTTGTTATGGAAGATTTTTTAATTGATAGTGAAGAATATGATAGCTCATGTGATTTAACTACGGTGGATGTTTTAAAAATAATTAATGAAACGATGAAAGAGGAAAGTCCAGAAGAACAAATTTGTGAAAAGTATAATATAACTAAAGAAGAGTTTGATGTAATTTGTGCGGTGGTACTAAGTGAAGCTGCTCCAGGAAGTTATGAAGATGCTCGTGCAGTTATTAATACAATTTATAATAGAACTCAAAGTAAGGAATGGATAAATTATGTGAAATGGAAGTTAAAGTTAGGGGATAATGAAGAAGCAGATTTGTATAAACAAGTTATATGTCCTGGGCAATTTGAAGTGTATTCAACTAATGCTTATAATAAGAAGTTTATGAAAGATGGAAAGCTTTGCGATGATGCTAGAGAGTTAAAGGGTTATCAAGCTATTACGGATTTTTTGTTAGAAGATGAAACTGAAAGAGATGAACATCCATATACGGAGTTTAGGTCCCATAATTGTTATGTAGAGGGAGCTGTGCTTTTAGCTGATGGAGGAAATTGGTATTTTCATCCTTTAACAAATGATATGAGAGTAGATAAAGAAAAGACAAGAAAACTTGTTAAGTGAGAAACAATCATTATGGTTGTTTTTTTAATTTATAAATTAAATTTTAGCCAAAATGTAAAATGAAATAGAGCCAAAATGTAAAATACAGTAGTAAATATAGAATTAAAAAAATAAAAATAAGGCTTAAAACCTTAAAATGTTAAGTGTTTTTAAATTAACTAAATCGACACAAATTATGGTACTATAGATTATGATAAGAATAAAAAATTAAAAATAAATATATAGATTTGAAGATAGAGTTGATAAATATTTTATTTTTATTGTGATGTTCATCGTTAAATATTGCACTTCAAATTTAAATTAACAAATACCAAGTAATTTGCTTTTTTTAAACTTATTATGTATAATTGACTTGGTGATTAATTATGCAAATAAATAAAGTTAGTGAACCAATTATAGCAGTAAGACGAAGTCAATATCCAATGGATAATTTGCCTGAGTTTTTACTTGTGGGAAGAAGTAATGTAGGAAAAAGTAGTTTTATAAATACGATAATAGAAAGAAAGAATTTTGCAAGGACTAGTTCTAAGCCGGGGAAAACTCAAACCCTTAATTTCTATTTAGTTAATGATGCATTTTATTTAGTGGATGTACCTGGTTATGGTTATGCAAGTGTGTCTAAGGATACGCAAAAAAAGTTTGGTTTAATGATTGAAGAATATCTTAAGAATAGACCAAATTTAAAAAAGGTGTTTATGTTAATTGATTATAGGCATAAACCAACTGAAGATGATTGTTTGATGTATGAATTTTTAAAGTATTATAATTTAGATATTACGATAGTTGCTACTAAATATGATAAGATAAGTAAAAATGGACGGATTAAACAAGATAAGATTATTAAAGATACACTTAAGATTTGTGAAGATGAAGAGTTTATTACTTTTTCAACAGTGACTAAAAAAGGGAAAGTAGAACTTCAAAATAAAATAGAAGAAATGTTATAGGAGAAATAGAGTGAATAGTAAGGGATTTAGTTTAGTGGAGATGCTGGCAGTAGTTGCTATCCTTGGTCTGGTGATAGGAATAAGTACTTTTAGCATTACAAAGGTAAGGGAAAGCTCGCTTAAAAAAATAGTAGAAACTAAATATAATGATTTAGTAGGTAGTGCGATCCTTTATGGACAGGATAATATGGATTTATTAGATGGTAAATGTGGGGACGATGATAACTGTTTTGTAGTGACGGTTAAAGAACTTGTTAATAATGATTATTTTAAGACAGATGAAGTTGATAGTAATGGTGAAAAAATAGTTTTAAATAATTATACAAATAAATCGATGATGTGTGATACTATAAAAATATATTTGAATAACAATAGAGTTAATGCAAAAATGCTTGATAAAAATAGCGAAAGTGAAAGTTTTGTTTGTAATTAGGAGGTGGAAACATGCGGACTGTATGTTTAGTTGGGAAGCCAAATGTTGGAAAAAGCAGTATATTTAATAGACTGATAAAGGAGAAAAAATCAATTATTATGGATACGCCAGGGATTACTCGGGACCGAATTTATGGAGTGGCAAACTATAATAATAAAAGATTTTCTTTAATAGACACAGGGGGAATAAGTCTTGGGGAAGATGATTTTTCTAAAGATATCTTAGTTCAAGCAGAACTAGCAATAGATGAGGCTGATTTAGTTTTATTTGTAGTGGATGGAAATAGTGATGTGGATGCTAGTGATTTAAGGGTTAGTGAGCTTCTTCATAAGTGTTCTAAACCGGTTATTCTTGTATGTAATAAAATAGATAATGAAAATAAAAAGAATAATATTTATAATTTTTATGAACTAGGATTTGCCGAAGTTTTGGGAGTTAGTGCATCCCATAATATAGGTTTTAAAGAACTGATTGAGAAAATTACTGAAAATATAGATGAGGAAGAAGAAACTGTTGATAATTCCATAAAATTTTCTTTGATTGGAAGACCAAATGTTGGAAAAAGTAGTATAGTTAATGCACTTGTTAATAAAGAAAGGTCAATAGTAAGTAGTGTTGCGGGGACAACTAGAGATGCTATAGATACTAGTTTTCGTTATAATCATAAAGATGTTACCGTTATAGATACGGCAGGGATGCGAAAAAAGGGACGGATTTATGAGTCTGTTGAAAAATATAGTTTGATTAGAAGTCTAAAAGCTATTGAGCGAAGTGATGTGTGCGTGCTTGTTATCGATGCAACCACTGGAATTATTGAACATGATAAACATATTGCATCTTATGCGATAGAAGCTGGCAAGGGAATAGTTATATGTGTTAATAAATGGGATACTGCTAAAGATCCTGATAAAGAAATGCGAAAGTGGAAAGAACTAATTAGAAGTGAGTTTCAATTTATTCCCTATGCCCATATTGTTTTCTTAAGTGCCCTTTATAAAAAAAGACTAACAACACTTATGCCTGAGGTTATACTTGCTTATGAAAATAACCGGAAAAGTGTTAAGACATCAGTTTTAAATAATATCATTATGGAAGCGGTTAGTATGCATGCTCCTCCATCATATAAGGGAAAAAGACTTAAGATATATTTTGTAAGTCAAACTGATGATTGTCCGCCAAAGTTTACATTTTCTGTAAATAGTAAAGGACTTGTTCATTTTAGTTATGAAAGATATTTAGAAAATCAAATAAGAGAAAATATTGATTTAGATGGTACACCAATTATTTTACAGTTTAAGAATAAGAATGAATAGACTTATTCTTTTTTTAGCATAAAATAAATTAGGGGGATGGGGAAGTAATGCTTAGTGATGATTTTTTTAAAAAAGTTGAGAAGAAAACAAGTGTTAATAAAGATACAATTATAAGTCTAGCCCAAAAGCTTCAAAATGGGAATATGAAAGATGAAAAGACACTGGGAGAGGTAATAGATACATTATGTTCTATGACTGGGAAGAAAATAAATGATAATACTAAAAGTAAAATAATAAATAAAATAGTTAATGATAAAGTGCCAAAGAATGTGGAAAAAATGTTTTAAGAGAGGGGACCATAAAGTGGTTCTTTTTTAATTGTTTGTTAATTTCTATTACGCAAAATCTAAAAAATTTGAATTTTACGTAATAGTGTGATATTCTTAATATGGAGATGAGTGGTGTGAAAATAATAGAAAGAGAAAAATATTTAAGGAAACTTATAAATGTTGTTGGAACTCCAGATATAAAAGTGATTACGGGAGTTAGGCGGAGTGGTAAGTCAAAGTTACTAGATAGATTTAAAGAATATATAAAGCAAAATATAAAGAATAGTAATATAATTCATGTAAATTTTAATATTAAAGAATTTGATAAGTTAAAGAATGCTGATAGTTTATATAACTATATAAGTAGTCAGTATAAAAGTAACAAACAAAATATAGTATTAATAGATGAAGTACAAATGTGTGAAAATTTTGAAAGTGCAATTAATTGGCTTCATGCTGAAGAAAAATATGATATTTATATTACTGGTTCCAATGCCTTTTTGTTATCAAGTGACCTTGCCACTTTATTTACAGGTAGGTCTTTTGAAATTGAAATGTATCCATTTTCTTTTGAAGAATTTTGCAGATATTATAATTATACCGATTTATATGAAGCTTTTGATAAATATGTTTTAGAAGGAGGAATGGCGGGGTCTTATCTTTATAAAACAAATGAGGAAAAATATTTATATTTAAAAGATATTTATAATGCTTTAGTTATAAGGGATATTAAACAGAAATATAAAATTAGAAATACTAAGTTATTAGATGATTTAAGTGACTTTTTAATGGATAATATTTCTAATGTTGTTTCATCTCGAAGTATTGCTAAAGAAATAAAACAATATTCTAAAAATGATGTAAGTGATAAAACTATTAATAATTATATTAAATATTTATGTAATGCCTTTGCCTTTTATAAAATAAGAAGGTATGATATACAAGGAAAAAAATATCTATCATCACAAGATAAATATTATTTAGTTGACCCATCATTTAAATATGCAATGATTGGTACTAAAAATATGAATTATGGGAGAATATATGAAAATTTAATAGCTATTGAGTTAAAAAGACGTGGATATGAAGTATATGTTGGAATGCTATACAATAAGGAAATTGATTTCGTGGCAATGAAGAGAGATGAAAAGATATATATTCAAGTATCCGATGATATAAGTCGAGATGATACGTTCAAAAGAGAAGTATCACCACTTTTGCAAATTAAAGATGCATATCCTAAAATATTAATAGCAAGAACTAGGCATGATGATTACCAGTATGAAGGCATTATAATTACAGATATTTCTAAATGGTTATATGAGCAAAAATAAGATATAAAAAGTCAGAAATGTATTTAGATTTCTGACTTTTTGTTATTCCTCTATATAGTAAGCATAGTATTCTTCAAATGATATGTTATTTTCATGGATGTATGTGGCTATAGTTTCGCCGACATAACGAAAGTGCCATGATTCATAGTTGTAACCAGTTGTATTAACTAAGTTTTCAGGATATCTTAGAATAAATCCATATTTATAGGAATTTTCAGCAAGCCATTTGGCTTCTTCTGAGTCTTTAAATGTTTCTTTATTAGAGTTTGCTTTACTAAATATATCTAAAGTAAGACCTGTTTGGTGTTCAGATGAGCCAGGACGGGCGGCAATACTATCGGCATATTTTCGTCCTCTTTTCTTTTCGTAGTTTGTATAGACTGTTTCTTGGTCGGCATAAGAGCGATAACTAGAGCTAACCATAAGATAGTATCCTTTTCCCAAAGCAGCTTCATGCATCTTTAAAAAAGCATCATAGCATACTTTACGAGTTTGCTGATTTTCACCCCAAGCATACATAGAAGAAATAGTGACTAAATCACTTGGTGCATAGTCTTTACTTAGTAAGTAGTATTTATTAACAAGCATTGCTGTATCTTTAGAAGTATCAGTTTCATAGTTAGTGCTGTAAAACTCCTTATCTAAGTGAATATTAACATTTTTAACCACATCTGATAGTTTAAGTTTCTTGTGGGTGCTTAAATAATCCATATATTTATAAAAGTTCTTACTTAAAAAATACTTTTCACTTAATAATTCAACATATCTATTACTAGCATCATGTTCCAAATAATAATTTAACTCTTTATCCTTATTAAGTGTCTTAGTTATAGTTTTCGCTTCTTTTTCGCTATACCCATGACTAATTAATTTATATTCATATGTCTGATGATACTTATACTCCTTATATTTATTAATACCAAATATACTTCCAATAATAATTAATATAATTATACCTAAGTAATAATATACTTCTTTTCTTAATCTTAAATGCATTTTATCACCAAATTTATTATATCATTATCCATTTTTATTTACAATTACATCGCATTGTAGTAAACTGGTTTTAAAAGTAGTGGTGATAAAATGCATAATAAAAAAATAGTGGGTATGTGTCCCAACTTTTATAAGATAGTTAATTTTCCAGTTTTGGAGGAAGATGCTGTTACAAAAAGAATTATTAAAGTATATCAAAGTTATATATTTAGAATAGATATAAATAATTTAAAAGATGTAGAGAGAATTATAAAACTTGATGAAGTAGTAGGAAAGTATTTAAGCGATTATGATTTTCGAAGTTGTATGCAAAATAAAATAAGAGATATTAAAATAAAAAAAGATACAAAAGATGTATTAAAAGAGATTATAAATGGTATTATTAGAATATTTAATAATTATGAAGAATATACAACGAGAGTTATATGTATATCAAGATGGATATAAGGTGCTTAGGCACTTTTTTATTGATGATAGATTTAGGGTAAGGTTTTCTTTCATCAGTTATGTAAAGGATATAGTCAATTGACTTTTCATAGTAGTTAGCGAGTTTATATAATTGTTTGATGGGTATTGTATCACTGCCACACTCCCATGATGCATAAGTTCCTCTTTTAACACCAAGAATTTTGGCAATATCTTCCTGACTTAAGTCATAAAATGTCCTTAAATCTTTAAGCCTTATTATTTTCATTTTTTTCCACTCATGAGTATTTTCTCATCTAAATAAGACTTTAGCTTATTATGCAATTTTATACGATTGACTAGCTGTTTCTAATTTTGGTATAATAGAAAGTAAGATAAGTTGGTAACATTAAGAGGAGTGTCGATTTATGAAAAAAAGTAATAGAAAAGAAAAAATTTTAATGTTAATAACGTTACTTGTCTTTTTTGTTGTAGTAGGAGGAGCAACATATGCATATTTTGTTGCACAAGATGGTACTACGTCAAATAGTGCAGTTAGAGTACAAACGTCGACTACGGATAC
>CAKOLB010000002.1 GCA_934096125.1 uncultured Bacilli bacterium | reverse complement strand
CGCAAGTAAAAAATTTAAAAAAGCTAGATTTTATGGTATCTAGTAGCAAATTTTATCTAACAACTGTCAAACTAGGGGAAATATTGATACATTTAGTTTTCTCCGACCGCAGTAATATATAAACCGAATGCTACCAAAAGTACTTGTCAAAGCTCAGATTTTTTGCTATGATATAGAAGTCATGGCGAGATAGCTCAGTTGGCTAGAGCATCCGGTTCATACCCGGCAGGTCGGGAGTTCAAATCTCTCTCTCGCTACCAAAAGAAATTTTAGTCAGATTTTTATATTTGGCTTAGATAATAACTAATTCAGAAATGGATTAGTTTTTTAATTATTAAAAATGACCTTAAAGATAGAATAGTTTAAGTGCTGAAGCCATTTTTCTCTTTATGTGGGACTTATAATAACTTTGTGAAACTAAAGACTTTTCGATAAAAATCTGGTACAATTTATTTATGAGGATAGTGCATTTTATGAATTTAGAAAAAGAAATAAAAAAGATACAAGAACGAAATAAAAAAGTTGAACTAGATAAAGCTTGGGAAACAAGTTGGACCAGAAAAATATGTATTATGATTTTAACTTATATAGTAGTTATTATATATTCATATTTTATAAGAGAATATAATAATATATTTTTAAGTTCACTAGTACCAGTAATAGGTTTTGCTTTATCTACTTTATCTTTAAAGTTAGTTAGAAAAATTTGGGAAAATGTTAGTAAATAAAGAAAGATAATATTCAGTAAATGAATATGGTGATTTAAAAAATAAGCTATACTACTACCAGTAACATTTTAACTAATGATTAACATAGTAACAAAAAAGGATTGACTTAACAAATTTCAATCCTTTTTTTATTAGTTATAACAATTCAATTCTAATTCCTAAAACTCCATATTGTTTTTGTTTCTCTTTAGTATAAAATTGTTCAAGCACTTGCATTAACTCTTCTTTAGTCATAGACTTATCTGCTAAAACGGAAATATCAAAATCTTTAAACATATCTTCAAAAGAGTTATATCTTAACAAACCAATAATTTTAACTTTAAAGTTTTCTGTTAATTCCGCTTCATTTAAAAATTTTATAGTATCACCAATACTTATTTGTTGTCTTTTTTCATCAAATAATCGTATTTCAATTCTCTTTGTACCATTAAGCATATATTCATAATATTTAGGTTGTAATTTTAATTCATGTTCCATATTATCTATTTCCTTTCATTCTCACTCTTTGTAATATCTTTTGCTTTGTTTTCTCAGAATTATCGCATAAATTTCCATCTAAACTAAATGTTTCATCCCATTTTTTAATTACATCATATAATGAGTCAGCATTTTTAGAAATACTTCGTATGTATTTAAGTGTTAAGTGTTCAGTAAATTCGGTAACATCATAAAGATGAAGAGCAAAACAGTGTGGATTGTTTCTTCAGTACTTCCTTAAATATTTGCCTTGTACAATATGTCATTATAGAGATAGTTGCAATTCTACTTTTCTTCAATTTTCCATCATATGCAAGCCGATTATAGCATAAATTGACAACAATATCAAAAAGTGTTAAGTTAATGTTAATTTTTAGTAGGAGAAATTGCGATGAATAATATTGAAAGTTTAAAAAGTTATATTGATATAATTTCAAATGAAGAAATTATAAATCTAGCAACAAAAATTTATAATATAACAGCTTTTGTAAATAAAGATTATCATAAATATAAAGAATGGTATTTTACTAAGCAACTACCTGCTACCTTAAATGGAGAAAATCGCAATATATTATTTGTCAGAAATCCGGAAAATTATCATGAGATAATTTCAATGGCCTGTCTAAAAAAAGATGAAGAAGAAAAAAAGATATGTACTTTATTTGTTTCAGATAAATGCAGAGGCTTAGGTATAGGTACAGCAATTATCCAAAAATCAATGGAATGGCTAGGAACAACTAAGCCATTTATTACACTAGCAGATTATAAACTTGAAATGTTCAAGCCGATTATTGAAGAATATGATTGGAAATTAACTGAAATAGTTTCAGGGTTGTATAATGATGAATTTCAAGAATTATGTTTTAATGGTACGTTAACAGAGGATAGAGAAGAAACATTAGAATATGAATTACATCAGAGGTTAGTAAGAGTATTAAATAATAGATGTAATCAAATAAAAAGAAATTATTAGTATCGAAGCATTGTAATATTGACATTAAATATTAGATAATAATTATTACTATATAAAACAAAGTTTTTGTATAGTAGATTTTCATCAAATATTTTGGTATACTTCATATGAGGTAGTACTTATGCTAGACAGAAGAATTTTGAAAAAAAACGCCCGCGAAAACATTAAACATGGATATATAAAAAGCGTCGTCGTTTGTTTCATTTGTTTTGTTCTTCTATCAGGAATAGTGGGCTTTCAAAAAGAAAGTAGTCCTATTAAAGTAGGAAGTCAAGGCTTATACGAAATAGTTTATGGACATGTGGAAAATATTGAAAGTGATTTAAGCCACCGTTATCAAAAAGGGGCCATTGCTTATTTACTTAGTGAAACTGTCCACAGTGGTTCTTTCATCTTTGCTGTTTTAAATGGAGTAAATAAACTTATTTTTGAAAATAAAATTACCACTAGTGTTATTATCTTTTTTAGTACCATAACGCTTTTAGCTCTTAGAGAAATATTTATTAAAGTATTTGAAGTTGGAAAGAGAAGATATTTTCTTGAGCAAAGAAGGTACTATGATACGAAAATAGAAAGAATTTTATTCCCTTATACCAGAAGAAAAGTAATAAATATTGCTTATATTTTATTTTTAAAAAATATATATACATTTTTATGGTCTTTAACAATTGTAGGAGGCTTTATCAAATATTATGAGTATAAAATGATACCTTATATTCTCGCTGAAAATCCAGAAATATCTGCTAAAGACACTTTTGCTCTTTCCAAAAAACTTACCCTTGGTTATAAGTGGCAACTTTTTAAAATGGATTTATCTCTTATCGGCTGGCATATACTAAGCATTTTTTCTTTAGGTATAACTTCAGTATTCTATTCAAATATTTATATTGAAGCTTTATATGCAGAGTGTTACATGAGTTTACGAGAAAAAGTGGTAGATAAGTACACTAAAAAGTACTTAAATGATAATAAGTTAAATATTCCTTATCCAGTTGTTGGTGTTTATGAAGAAAGTAAAAAAGTTAAGAAACATCAAATAAACTTTAACAAAAATTATAATTTTCAAACCCTTGTTCTTCTATTTTTTTCTTTTGCTATTATTGGCTGGGTATGGGAAGTATTTTTAGAGTTTTTAAAATGTGGAGAGTTTATCAATCGCGGTACAATGCATGGGCCATGGTTACCAATTTACGGCTATGGGGGAGTGGCAATTATTTTGCTGAGTAAAAAGTGTTCAGATAATTCTAAACTTTTGTTTTGTTTAACATGTATTCTTTGTGGCATCCTAGAATACTTTACATCGCTTTATCTCGAAGTATTTAAAGGCCTTAAATACTGGGACTACAGCGGCTACTTTCTAAATATTAACGGAAGAATATGTCTTGAGGGAGTAATCTTTTTTGGCCTTGGAGGCCTTGGATTTACCTATCTTTTAACTCCAATGCTCGCAACATTGTATGAAAAAGTAAAACCCAAAATCATTTTTACTGTCTCAATTGTTTTAGTTTCTTTATACTTAGTTGACCTAGGTTATACAAGCGTTATCCCAAATACAGGGGAAAGAATTAGCGAGTCAGCAACCCTTGTTAAATGAGTTTGTTTTCCATCAAAAATTTTTCTTGTCCAAATAAATTTAGTATGTTAAGATAAAAGTATAGCATAGTAAAGGAGTTTGATTATGAAGAAAAAAATATTAATGATGCTAGTAACAACGGGGTTATTGCTGAGTATGGGAAATGCTAAGGCCGAAGAATACAGCGAAAAGTTCCAAAAATTTTTCCCAAATGGGGTTTATAGTGTCCCAAGCCGGCCAATAGAAAATGACCAAGACTTAGATGTTTTTCTCTATGGCCATATATTTAGAAATGTTTTTGAAGGTGAAAATAGTAACTATGGCATAGATTTAAAAAACTGTAATAGTACGTATACGAGTTGTGATTTAACTTTAAGCGAATATGACATAAATGCTGGAAAAGAAATTTACAAAGAAACTCACAACATAACATTTACTTATAATTATAACCAAAATATTTCTAAAGAGTTAAACAAATATTTAGAAATTGCTAAAACTGGAGCTGAAGCAACAGACGAAGGATGGGCTAAATTATATACTCTTGAAGATTTAAATTTAATCAATTATTATAGCTCTATAACTTCTAAAGAAAGTCTTGCTAATATGAATAATGCCATCAATTATGTTAGTAAACTTCGTAAAGAGTTTGATAACAGTAACGTTACATATTCACTAGATACAAGAGCTGGAGATGATATTCCTTTTCAAAGTTTATTCTTTGGCTATTTCATCGCTTACTATAATGGAATAGCTTATGGATATGTTGACCCAATTGGCGTTCAAAAGCTAAATGTTATCTACGTTCCAACTGATACCGGTAGCACTAAAGAAGAAAGGATTGAAGCAGCGAAAAAAAGAATTGAAGAATACCTAGGAAAAAGTGTTGAAATATCTCTTGGTGGTTTACGTCAAGATTATGATTTTAGTAATGTATCAACTGACCCAAATTATGTTTATGACTGGTCAAAAATAGGTGATGAAACTAAAATGGGAGATTATTACTATAATATCAAGATAAATAATAACACTTATGAATTTGTAATCATCAACGACAGCAGCAAAATGCAAAATATCGATTTTACATCAAAAGATTTACTTACAAGTGTTAGTGTGTCAGCCAAAGCAAGCATTCCACTTGATACCATTATAAACGTTGATGTTATAAAGGATAATGAAGCATATAAAAAGATTTTGAATACTGATAATATTTATACTTTAGATATAAAACTTAATTCAAATTCTACTAATAAAAACATTGAAAGATTAGAAAATGGAAAGTTTTTAGTAAGTATTCCAATTCCCGAATATTTGCAAGGCCAAAATTTAGTGGCTAGTTTCATCACAGAAGATGGAAAAATCGAAACTCATGAAGTAACAGTTCAAAATAATATTGCATACTTTGAAACAGACCACTTTAGTACATATTCTTTAAGCTCTTTAGATAATAATCAAAGTGAAGTAAATCCAGCAACTGGAGATAACATCATAACATATGCCTTAGCATTTACAGTTAGCATTATATCTCTAGGATTTATTCTTATAAAAATCAAAGAAAAAAGAAATTAAGACTTTTTGTTAGAGAAAGACTTCAGTTAATGAGGTTTTTTTTCTTTAAAAAGCTAGACAATTTAAGGGATATATATTAAAATTTATATACAAGGAGAATTAATTATGATTAAGTATAAAAAAAGAGGAGACTTAATAATAATTTCAGGAACAACCTGCGCTGGCAAGGGAACTGTTATCAAAAAACTTTTAGCTAATCACAATGATATTGTTTTATCAGTTTCCTATACTTCAAGACCTAAACGAGATAATGAAATTGATGGCGTAGATTATTATTTCGTAACGCCTTTGGAATTTGAAGAGAAAATTAAAAATGATGAATTTCTTGAATATGCAAAGGTGCAGTACAATGCTTATTATGGTACTCCTAAAAAAGAGATTAATAAAGCTTTAGATAGTGGCAAGGATGTTATTTTAGAAATCGATGTGCAAGGAGCAAAACAGATTAAAGAAAAATATCCTGATACAATTTTAATATTTATTATGGCTCCATCTATGGAAGAAGTAAAAAGAAGAATTAAAATGCGGGGCAAGGAAACAAGTGCCCAAATTATTTCTCGGTTTAAAGTTGCATATAATGAAATAAATGAGATTAACAATTATAACTATGTTGTTGTAAATGATGACTTAGAAAAAGCAACGGCCAAAGTTGAAGCGATTTTGATGAGTGAAAAGCTTCGAGTTGACCGCATTGAAGAGGTAAGTGTGGAAAATGAAGAAGAGATAATTCACGAATTCTTAATAGATAAAGAATTTCAAAATGAGAAGAAGGAGTATGTATGAGTAAAGGTAATAAAATTTGTTTAAGTATAATAATCATTTGTACTGTTTTAGTAGTAGGGTTATGTGCATATGCTATTATGAATCATAAAAGCGATAAAGTAACTGATGCGATAAAATTTAAAGAAGAGTATGAAGCTTACAATGGAAAAGTAAATGAAAGTAATGATGAGAATTACTTAAATGTAGATATATCTCGGGAAAATCCAATGGTCTATAAAACTGGTAAAGAGATAGTAGATATCATGAAAAATGAAGATGCTGTTATCTATTTTGGCTTTGCAAGATGTCCATGGTGTCGAAATATTGTTGAGCCTCTACTTAAGGCTAGTCAAAATGAAAAGGTAGATAAAATTTACTATGTTGATATATACAATATTCGTGATAGTTATGAATTTACTGGGAGCATTGTTCCAACTCAAACACAAAAAGGAACTGATGCCTATTATGAAATTTTAAAAATTCTTGATAAAAATCTAGAAGAATACTATATTGAAGATGATTCTAAAAATGAGTATGATACAGGTGTTAAAAGATTGTATGCTCCAACAGTAGTAGCAATCTCTAAAGGCAAAGTCAAAGCTTTTCATGAGGGGACACTTGAAGCACAAGAAGATCCTTATACAGCCTTAACAGATAAACAAAAAGAAGAACTTACAAAAACATATGAAGATTTAATGAAGAGTGTTAATACTAAAGTTTGTAAAGACGATAAAGCTTGCTGATTACAATCTTTTTATAGTATAATTTAAGAAGAAAAGGGTGAAGAAAGTGGCTAAGAAAAAAGAGATACAAATTGTAGATAAAGAGCTTACTCCCACAGTTTTAGCAGTTGTGGAAAGCAAAAAAAAGGTAAGTGTTTTTGGTATGGTTTGGATTTTTATAATATTTCTATTACTAATTCTTGGAACTCTTTATTTACCAGAGATTTCTAATTATGTAAGTAATAAGATAAATCCGGGAGTTAGTGATGATTACGGTGATGATAGTAGCGTTATAAATAATAAAGATGAAGATGATGCTTTAAAAGAAGAGACAACTGAGTATAACATTAGTGAAAATCCAGTAATTGATACTGATAACTTCCAAATTAATAATATTGTGCTAAATAATAATACAATTACATTTAATATTACTAATAAAACTACTCAAACCTTAAATTTTGATGAAGAAAATTATTTTCTATCACTTTATAGTAGTAGTAAAACCTTATTAGAAAGAATAATGATAAATAATGTTATATTAAATAGTGGAGAGACAAAAAATTTAAGTTATAATATTCAATCTGCAAATATCAGCATCATCTCCCTTAATAATATTAAAACTGAAGAGTATCCTGCCTTTACTGCAGTAGGAGGCTTACTTACTTGTACCAAAGATTATGAAACAATTAAATATCTTTTCAATGATAATAAACTTTACGGTATTCAAGATATCTATGAAGTGCCAGTAAGCGATGAAAATTATGCGAATCTCTATGCCACTTATAATCTTTTATCCCAAAGTTATACTAGTTTAGATGGAGTTCAATCTAGTGTAACCACTGAAAATGATGTGTTGAAATTTCAAACAATCATTGGATTTCGGGATAGCAGTGTAGCAATAAACAAAAGAGAAATATATTCTAAAGATACAGATGCAAAAATAATAAAATTCGAATTAGAATCCAGTGGCTATGCATGTAAATAGGAGGTGCTAGCATGAATTTATGTATTAATGATTTCGAGGGCCCACTAGACCTTCTTTTACATTTAGTTAAAACTTCCAAAATGGATATTTATGAAATTGATGTCAAATATATAATTGATAAATATTTAGAGTTTATTGAAAGTATTCCCAAAGAAGATTTAGATGATGCTAGTGAGTATCTAGTCATGGCTGCTGAATTAATACATTTAAAAAGTAGATTGCTTTTAAACTTAGAGACCTCATCAGATAAAAATGAAGAATATTCTATTAGTAGTGAAGAAGATTTAAAAAATAAAATAATAGAATATGAGAAATATCGAAGTCTTACAGAAGTTTTCAAATCTTTAGAAGAAAAAAGAAGTGAATTTTTTACAAGAACCCCTGAAAACTTAAGTGAGTATCAGGAAAATAAATTAACAGGTACAGTTAGTAGTGAAGCTTTAGTAAATGCTCTTTTAGAAATGCAAAAAAGAATAGATTATAAAAAGCCGAAGACAACTAAAATTACGAAAAAGGAAATCAGTATTGAAGAACGAAGAAAATATATTATAACAGTATTAAAGGATAAAGAGAGTGTAATATTCCAAGATTTATTTGAAAGCTTTAATAAAGAAGTAATAATTGCCACCTTTTTAGCAATTTTAGATATGTGTAAAAATAATGAGATAGATTTAAAACAAGAAGAAAATTTTAGTGATATATATATAAAGAAGGTGAACTAATGAATAAAGAAGCCATATTAGAAGGATTGCTTTTTTTAGTAGGGGCTGAAGGCATTGATTTAAAAGAAGTATGTGAAGTACTTGAGATAGATGAAAAGAGTGCTGAAAAACTTTTAAAAAAATTGCAAGAGAAGTATAGTGCTAGTGACAGAGGAATTAGAATAAGTTTCTTAGGTCAAACATTTAAACTTACCACCAAAAAGGAACATAAAAAGTATTATCAAAAGTTAGTAAATAATAGTAATAATAGTTTATCAGCCGCAGCTTTGGAAACTTTGGCAGTCATCGCTTATAATGAACCTATCACTAGAGCCGAAGTTGATGAAATTAGAGGAATTGCCAGTATTAATATAATTAGAAAGTTAATGGCCAAAGACCTAATAAAGGTTAGTGGAAAAAGTAACTTGCCTGGTAAACCTAACCTATATAAAACAACTAAAGAATTTTTAGATTATTTTGGTTTAGCAACTCTTGATGACTTACCAAAGCTTCCAGAAGTAAGTGATCAAAATGAAGAAGAAACAAACCTTTTTACATCTATATACAAGGAAAACTAGTATTAATTTAAAAGTCTGACTCATAATATTACTAAGGTGATATAGACATGACTTTAAAAAAAGTACGCATTATTAATGTTTTCTTTGTTTTTTTATTATCTTTCTTATGGCATTTTATCTATGACTGGTTTCCAAATAATTTAACTGCTTTAATTTTTCCTGTTAATGAAAGCATTTGGGAACATATGAAAATAATTTATTACACCATAATCCTTGGTAGTCTTTTCGAAACCTTTTTATGCCATAAATTTAATATTTCTAAAAACAATTGGGCAGTCGAACTAGCAACCAAACCAATTTTAGGCATAATTTTTTATTTAATCATTTTTGTACCTATCTACTTACTTACCGGTGAAAATATGATTTTTGCTATTAGTTTAATGTTTATAACTTATGCTTTAATGGAAGTAATTGGCCAAAAGATAAGTATGGCTAAAGAATGTAACATCACTATTTTACCGATGATAATCGTAGTACTTGGATTTTTTCTTTTTATTCTTCTAACTTTTTATCCACCTCATAAATTTTTGTTTTTTGACTTCTTAAAACTTGGCTATGGCATTCTCAACTAGCAGTTGATATAAACTAAACCTACAATTTATTTACTCTTCAGCAAATTTGTTGTATGCTGTTTTTGGGTGAAGAAAATGAAAAAAATATTTACGATGATTTTAATTTTGTTAAGTTTAACTGGTTGCACATCAAAAGATGATGACTTAGCAAAACTACCTTTGCCAGAGGTTACAAGTGGTATCAGGGGAAATTTTGGTATTGATAAAAATATTAATGAAGAGACTATTGATAATTATTTAAATCGTTCTGATAGTATTTACCGAGATATGCGAATGCTTAAAGACCCAGGTAATTATGAAGCTATTGGTGGAGACTCATACCTATCTGGTTTTGTTAAAGGTTTTGAAGTTGTACCTTATCCTTTAATTGTTAACGTGACAAATCTTCCTGATGAAGTTGGAGTAACATATACTGGTAAAACTTTATATACTTTAGATGATAATGGTAATTACAAAGCCAATTATGAAGAGTCTGAAGAAATATTAAAGTATTTATTTCCTCAAGATAAAAAGATATTTTTAATGTGCGGCGGTGGCGGTTATGCTGGCCAAATGAAAAATCTTTTAGTCGCTTTAGGTTGGAATGAAAATAATATTTATAATGTCGGTGGATACTGGTATTATAATGGAAAAAATAAAGTAATTGTCAAAAATGAAAGTCATAAAAAAGTTTCTTATGATTTTTGGAAAGTTACATACCACGATATTGATTTTACAAATCTTCATGAGGTGAAAAGTTGAAAAAATTAATTTTATTTTTTCTTCTTCTTTTACTTTGTGGATGTAATAATAAAATAAAACTAAGTGATAATTATCAAAGTGCTGAAAACCTAATTGAAATAGATAATAAAAAGCTTTTAGATTTAGAGAAAAGCAAAGAAAGTTTTGTCTTATTTATTTCTCTACCAAGTTGTCCAACATCAAGTGAGTTTCGAAAGCTGCTAGAGAAATTTTTAGAAAAAGAAAACTTAAGCTTTTATCACATTATAAGCACCCAAATAGATAACAGTAAAGCAAGTGATGCTGTAAAGTATTTTCCAACAGTCATTATATATGATAAAGGAAAAATAAAAACTTATTTAAAGGCTGATAGTGAAAAAGATGAAAAATATTATAAATCATTGGATGAGTTTTCTAAATGGTTTAGTAAATATGTCTCTTTAGATTAACAAAATTTATTTCCCACAACCGCCAAAAGTATGGTATAATTAACTTGTAGTTGCCTGTATGGCGGAATTGGTAGACGCGATAGACTCAAAATCTATTTTCACTTGTGGAGTTCCAGTTCGAGTCTGGATACAGGCACCAAGATAGAATTTCTCGAGCTTTTCATAAGTTCGTTTTTTTATTTATTGGTTAATCATTAAATAATTATTATTTTTAGTAAAATTAAATGTTAGTTTTAAAAAATAATCCATAGAACGAAAAAAGTTAAAAATTCGTTCTATAAAAACAAAAAGGTGATATAAATGCAATTATTAAATATAGTATATAGATATGTTAATCGTTTTATAAACAGTGAAGAG
Source organism: uncultured Bacilli bacterium (assembly GCA_934096125.1). GTDB lineage: Bacteria > Bacillota_I > Bacilli_A > RF39 > UBA660 > Onthocola_B. The sequence continues at coordinate 123,760 of CAKOLB010000002.1, read as the reverse complement.
TTATTATTGGAACTTACAAACATTGATAAAACTAAATTATCTTTTGCAGACATTACTAATATCTCTTCGCTTTTAAAAGATGTTCAAAATATTATAAGTAGCACAGATATAATAATTGATGAAGAAGAAATCACAAGAATAAAAACTATTAACAATATTTTAAAGGTAATAGAAAAAATAAGAAAAAATTCAAATTTAAACGAAAATACAAAAGAATTTCTAAGCAAAAAATATACCGAGCTACTTGAAGATAAAGCGGCCAAGCGTGATAGTGGACCAAGGTATGAAAAGTTGAGTTCATTATTAGTTAATAATAAAGTGTATCAAGAACACTTGCAAGAAATAAGTATTGATGAACTTCTAAAATTTATAACGCAGTATATATCTGTCCCAAAACCTTTAAAACTCTCCCCCGAAACTTTTGCAAGATTAGTTTCCAAAGCTATAAATAATGATAATAGGGAAGGCTTGTGGCGACTTGCTTTTAATTACGCAAGTGAAAACCAAAATTTAGATGCAATAGAAGATTATTACATCGAGCAAAAAGATGCTTATTATTTAATGGAGTATATAAATGCTGTAAAGGAGCACATAAATCTAAAGAAAATAGTCCAAAAAGCTCTTAGAACTAAAGATATAAACTTCATAAATGATTGTGGAAAAAGAGCAATTGAATTTGGAATTTTTGAGGATGAAGAAGTAGAAAAAATAAAACAAGAAATAGCTAAACTTGATTTACCTGAAAAATAACAGTGACTTACTATTTTTAATTTTTCTCTGGAAATTAAAGACTTTTCTCCGAAAATTTGGTACAATGGGTATAGAATGAGGAGAGTGAAAAATATGAAAAGGTCCGATTATTTAAATTGGGATGAATATTTCATGGCCGTAGCTAAACTTACCGCAATGCGTAGTAAAGATCCATCAACTCAAGTCGGAAGCTGTATTGTAAGTGATGATAATCGTATATTATCTATTGGTTACAACGGAACTCCCAATGGGTTTGACGATGATAAATTTCCTTGGGAAAGAGAGGGTGATCCTCTTCATACCAAATATCTTTACGTATGCCATTCGGAAATTAATGCTATTTTAAATTATCGAGGTCATAAAAAAGACTTTGAAAAAGCTCGGATTTATGTTGACTTGTTTCCATGCAATGAGTGTGCCAAAGCTATCGTGCAGTCCGGAATTAAAGAAGTAATTTATCTATGTGATAAATATCAAGACACAGACGAGGTTAAAGCCTCGAAGATAATTTTAGACACTTGTAATGTTAAATATCGTTTGTTAAAAGTTAAAGATAGTCACGAAATAACTATCAATTTAGATAAATAGCATGAAAAGAAAACTTATTTTAAAAAAACAAGTATTAATATCTCTAATGCTTTTGTTTATATCTTTAATCATATTTTCCGGCTTTAAAATAATTACATGGTACTTAGATAGTAAAGATGTGCAAAAGTCTCTTGAAAATATAACTGAGAAAACAAAGGTAGAAGAAGTAGAGGATAATGAAAATACTATAGTTGTTGGAGAAAACATAGACATACCTAAAGAAAACCCGTATTGGGATTACATCAAGATGAAACTTATTAATGTTGATTTTAAAGCTTTAAAGCAAACTAATCCAGATATTGTCGGCTGGTTAGAAGTTAAAGGAACTAATATAAATTATCCATTTGTTCAAACAAGTAATAATACTTATTATTTAGAAAGAAATATTAAGAAAGAGCATAACTCTGCAGGTTGGGTATTTTTAGATTATCGCAATAATATCCAAGACTTTGATAAGAATACAATTCTTTATGCTCATGGCCGAGTGGATGGTACAATGTTTGGAAGCTTAAAAAATATTTTTAAAACAAGCTGGCCTCAAAATATCAGCAATCATGTTATTAAACTTTCAACGGAATATGAAAATACCTTGTGGCAAGTCTTTAGCATTTATGAAATCCCAACAACAAGTGACTATTTAACTACCGAGTTTAAAAGTAACAGTGAATTCTTAAGCTTCATAACGATGCTTCAAAAAAGAAGCACTTATCAGTTTGCTGCAGTATTAAATGAAAATGACAAAATATTAACTTTATCAACTTGTTCTGCAAATAATGGAAGAGTTGTCTTGCATGCTAAATTAATTAAAAAGGAGATTAGAAATGGAAATAATTGATACACTTAAAAATAAGAAAGGCTTTATCGCTGCTTTAGACCAAAGTGGTGGAAGTTCTACAAAAACTTTAAAAAATTATGGAATAGATGAAAAGGATATAACTAGCGAAGAAGTTATGTTTAATTACATTCATGAGATGCGCAAAAGAATAATCACTTCTTCAGTATTTGATGATAGAATACTTGGTGTAATTTTATTTAAGCATACCATGGAAAATAAAATAGATGAAAGATGCACCGCGGAGTATTTACTAGAAGAAAAAAATATTGTTTCGTTTTTGAAAATCGATTTAGGTTTAGCGGAAGAAACTGATGGAGTAATGCTTTTAAAAGATATACCAAATCTAGAAGAAATGTTAGAAACCGCTAAAAAACATAAAATTGTAGGTACCAAAATGCGAAGTGTTATAAAAGAGTACAATGAATATGGCATAAAAAAAGTTATTGACCAACAATTTAAATTAGCAAAAATAATTATAAATCATGGACTTATTCCTATTATCGAGCCAGAAGTAGATATTCATGCTGAAAACAAAAAACAAATAGAATCTTATATGCGTAATGAAATAATTAAACATTTAACCAAAATGAATAAAGAAGACTATTGTATATTCAAATTCACCTTACCAGAAATACCTAATTACTTTAATGATATTATGCGGTATAAAAATGTTTTAAGATTAGTTGCTTTATCCGGAGGTTATTCTCGAAGTGAAGCTTGTCAAAAACTTAAGGAAAACAAAAAGATGATTGCATCATTTTCTCGGGCATTACTTGAAGGCTTAAATGTAAATCAATCTGACCTTGAGTTTAATGATGCTTTAAATAATAGTATTGAAGAAATTTACGACGCTTCAACCAAAAAGTAAAAATTCTGTTTTAAACAGAATTTTTTAATTTTTATTTATAATAGAGGCCGGGTAGGGATATCTTATATCCGCTTTATATAATATGTAATCAACACTAGTTTGATAAAAATCAGCGAGCATTTTCAAGTATTCAATTAAAATATTAATTTTTTCAAGCTTATACTTACTGGCCCAATCAAAATCGCTGATTACTATGAAATCTCTGCTTCTCCAAATAAAACAGATACTTGGAAGGTACAAGTTACTTTAGTTAACTTAGATAGTGACCTAACTAAAAACGCAGGGAAAAGCTTTAGTGGTATTTTGCAAACAAGCAGTAAGTCTTTATCATCATGATGCATCGAATCCTTATGTACTCCGGCCTGTGTTTAATTTAGTTAATTCTGCAACTTACAAATCAGGCACAGGAACCAAAATAAATCTAATTCGTCTTGGCTAAACAAAAAAAGCTTACCTCTACTTAAGAAGTAAACTTTTTTTTATTATTCAATTTCTGTAAATTTATCCCCTGTACTTTCGGTGCCTCCAGCATTACCAGTACCCCCGTTATTAGCATTATTATTATCACCAGTTGGTGGAGTAACAATATCACTAACTACTGGATTAGAACTTGTTGCTATTTCAAGTCCATCACTCATATTCGCTGTAAATAGTGAGTAAGCAGATTTAACTACATAAGTAACTTTACCACCAGTTGGATTCATAACATTATAACTAGCTGTTTCGCTTCGTCCTAAATATGTTAAACTTCCATCACTATTTTTTTGATATATCATATAGCCAAGTTGACCAATATATGCATTATTATACGCTATTCTATTTTCATAATATTTCGAAGATGAAATTGTATAATTTTTATTGAAGTAATCCTGTAAAAATGCTGTATCAATTGCATTTGGCGTTTTAATTGCATTCCATTTAAGCTTTATAGTTGTTCCCTCAACACTATAACTGCCACCAGTTGGTGCATCAAGTTGCTTAAATCTAAAGGACACTTCGGTTGGTTCCGTACCTTCTTTAAAAATTTCTGTTGTTATTAAATTGGCTGGAGTAAATGCACTAGGGAGTAGTGGGGGAACAGTTTCACGTTCGACTGATACAGAGACTATTCCACTAGGCTGGATAAAAGTTTTATCTTTTCCATACACTTGTGAGCCAACTGCCTTCATCACAGCATTTCTGACTCTACCACCAATTGTAGCTGTCAAATAGTGTTCAGAATTGTTGACATCATAACCAATCCATAAAGCAATGGCATACTCAGGTGAGTAGGTAATATTCCAAGCATCTCTTGTTGCTGATGCTGGAATGCCAAGCTTACTTGTTGTCGCTTCATCAAGGTTTGTTGTTCCTGACTTCGCTGCAATTTGCGTTCCTTTTACTGATACACCTCCAACACCACTTTGAGCAGCAGAGATAAGTATATCGGTAATCATATAAGCAGTTTCTTCTGACATAACTTTAACTTTTTCTGGCTTTTGTTCATAAGTCTTTCCAGTTTCCACAAGTGTTGCTTTAGTATAAGAATAAGGTTTAATATAATAACCACCTCTACCAAAGGCTGCATAAGCTGCTGACATTTGAATTGGACTAACTCCATCAAAACCACCAATTGATGCTGATTCATATAACTCATCACCATAATCGATACCAAGTTTGTGAACAAAGTCTTTAATATAATCAGGATTTTCTTTATAAACTGCTTTAAAAGCTTGCAAGGCTGGAATATTTCGTGAATTTACCAAAGCGGTTCGCATATTGATAAGTCCCGTATATCTTCCATCTGCATTTTTAATTGCTGTTCCATTACTATAAGTTGTCGGTTCATCCATAAATAAAGTCGCTGGTGAACCATTTAAATATTCAATATAAGGACCATAATCAAACAAGATTTTCGCTGTTGACCCAGGTTGCCTTTTAATCGTTGCTCTATTAGTACCTTTGGCACTATAATTACGTCCTCCAGAAAGACCTACCAAAGCACCATTTTCTGTACTTGTAATTGCTACACCTTCTTGTATAGCAGCATTAGGAAATTCATATATTTCTCCTTTTTCAAGTTTATTTAAAACATCTTGAACATTTTTATTAATAGTAGTTACAATTTTCATTGGTACTTTAAAAGGGTCATTTCCCGTATTAGCTTCTACTTCATCCATTATATAATCGACAACAGCTTGATTAGATGAATTACTAGTATTATCTTTTTTCGCAACTAACGATTCAATTGGAATATTTAAAACTGCATTTTTTTCTTCTTCAGTTATATAACCATGATTAACCATAAGTGTTAAAACAATCTTTTGTCTATTTCGAACGCCCACCGGATTTCGATAAGCATTATATAGTCTTGGGTTTTGGAACATTCCTGCAATAATTGAAGCCTCAGCTAGTGAAATATCTGAAACAGATTTACCAAAGTAGTATTGACAAGCTTGTTCAACTCCTGCAATACCAGTGTAATTAAGGTTACCATCATTACCAAACCACTGACTATTTACATAAAACTCCAGTATTTCTTGTTTTGTATAATTACTTTCAACTTTAAACACAGACATATATATATCAGTAAACTTTCGAACTATACCTTTAATACCATGGGCCTCACTACTAGTGTAGGTTTGTTTAACTACCTGCATGGTTAAGGTTGAAGCCCCACCAGCACTACTGTTTCCAATGATTTGTCCAAAAGATGCTTTCATAAAACGAGCCATATCAAGTCCACTATGTTGGAAAAACCTTGAGTCTTCTGTTGCCACAATCGCATCTACTAAAACCTGTGGTAAATCATCATAAGTAACTAAGACTCGGTCATCTTTTCCTAGTCTAGCAAGCTCCGTTACTCCATCATCATAATACAAAACACTAGATTCTTTCGAATAAAGTTTATCTTTATCAAAGTCTGGTGAACTTATAATAATATATAGCGCAAATACTAAAGCCAGAGAAATAAAAGCAATCCCAGCAATAAGTAAACCAGAAAGGACAATATTCTTAATATCCTTTTTTTCTTTTCCTTTTCCATTATTTGTTTCTTTCTTCTTAAATTTAAATTTTTTAAGTCTTAATTTAGTCATTACTAACCTCCAATTAATTTATCAACAACATCTATATAATCTAAACCCCTTAGCTTAAGAAAGAGGGGATAAGCATTATTTTCTAAAAAATTCGCCGGTATACTTTTTCTTTCTTTATTATCCACAAAGTTTAAAAAAACATCACCTGGTAGTAAATAATATTTTTCAGCTAATTTAATTATTAAAAATACTATTCCTTTTTGACTAAGAACATTTCTTATATGTTTAATCTGATGTTCATGTACATTACTTATTGGAAAAGAGCTCTTCCTTTTAGTCTCCTTCGCATCAAACTCAATATAACGTCCTTTATAAACCCCATTAAAATCAAGAGTCGAGGGTGCTTCATAATAAGCCTCAGTAATTTTCTTGCTTTTTTTATAATCAACTTTTACCACATGTATTGGCGTTGGCTTTTTATATATATAAGCAATCCCTTTATCTCTATAATATTGATTAGCCATCTCGAGCACATACTCAAGACCCATCCCTCTATTGTCATAGGTTGCTACTTTTGTATATTTTCGCTTTATATTCCCAGGATATAACAAACTAATCACCTACGACTAATTATATCATAAAGGTTTTACTTTGTCTTAAATAAATTAATTAAATTACTAAAAAATGTCAAAAATAATATCTAGTTTTGTCGAATATAATGAAAACAAACTCTATATATTATATAGTAGTAATAGGTGATTGAAAATGAATATGGATTATTATATAAATATAATGATGGAAAAACTAGACTGGATAAGTTTAAGTTTTGAGAGTATGACCCTTAGACAAACCATTGACGAAAATTAAAAAATAAGCTATAATTTTTTTGTTAGAGGTGAGGATATTGCATAACGAATATAGCGATCGATTTTTCTTATCTGCTGGAGAAATCCTAGAAAAAGAATTTAAAATTGATGCCAGGGGATATCGACCTCAAGAAGTTGATAAATTTTTGGATATGGTTATAAGAGATTATACGGAGTACGCAAATATTATTAAGAAGTTAGAAAATGATAAAAAGAACCTTGCAAGTGATAATGCTAAACTTAAACAAGAAGTTAGAAGACTTCAAAGTGCTTATGAAAACTCAAGTAATAATATGGAAAATACACGTAGTATTAGTAATGTTGACCTTTTAAAAAGAATTAGTCAACTTGAAAAAATTGTATATGGAAATAATGAATAATCTAGTGGCAAATGCGGTGCATAAAAAGATGTGCTGAGGAAAGTCCATGCTCGCACAAACTGTGATGTTTGTAATGTTCATGCTTAAGGAAAAAATAACTTAAGGTAGCACTTGCTAACGGCTTTGAACAAACCTGTCAAATGGTTTAAGTAGATATAAAAGTGCCAAAGAGACGAGCTACAAGGGAAACTTTGTAGGTGGAACGTGGTAAACCCCATGAGCGAGAAACCCAAATTATGGTAGGGGAGCTGCATTTTGGAAATTAAGAACTAAAATGTGGTGCTAATTATAGTAAGATAAATATTTGCCCCTCTTATTTAAGAGGACAGAACATGGCTTATTAAGATTATTTTTTTATTTTAAAAGGAGTGAAGTTTTTTGAACGAGATTGGTGAAGAATTGCAGTATGCTAGAGAATCATCCGGTGTTAGTTTAATGGAAGCTAGTAAAGATTTAAATATTAAAGTAGAAATACTTGAAAATATTGAAGATGGTCGCTCAGGAGCTTTTAAAGATGTTTATGAGTTAAAAGATTATATTGTGAGTTATGCCAAATATTTAGGACTTGATGAACAAGCCTTAATCGATGAATTTAATGAATACATGTTTGAGTATACTTCCAAAATACCCATTAAGGAAATAGAAAAAACAATTGAACTTAGATTAAAAGAAGAGAAAAAAGGGGAAGAAAAAGTAGTATCTCCATATACGAAAGAAGCTAAAAAATATAATAATTGGGTATATATAACTATTTATTTTGTTATATTTTCTTTAGTATTATGTGCGATTGTATGGAGTGTTAAACAAGTAACAGTCAACGGTAGTAGTGCCAGCACTGTAAATCTTAGGAAGTAGGGAAGAAGTATGAATTTACCAAATAAAATTACCATAGGAAGAATAGTATTATCAATTATTTTAATTGTAATGCTTCTTATACCTTGGTTTGAACTAGGTGTTGTTTTTCCTACCTATATTGTTGGTAATACTACCATAAGTTTAAAATATATCATCGCCGGAATTTTATTCCTAATAGGTTCTGTCACTGACTTTTTAGATGGCTACATAGCTAGAAAGAATAATGAAGTTACAGACTTTGGCAAAGTCATGGATGCTATAGCTGATAAACTATTAGTTAATGGTTTAATAATTATTTTAGCTTATGAAAGAATGATTCCTGTGTTAATCCCAGTTGTTATCATTTCCAGAGATATTGTCGTAGATTCATGTAAGATGATTTCTGGAAACAATGGAAAAGTTGTAGCTGCATCCATCCTTGGTAAACTTAAAACTATATGTATGATGATAGGTTTAACGCTTACTTGTTTTGGAAATCTTCCTTTTGAGCTAATAAACATTCCTGTATCAAGTATTTTCTTACTTGCAGCAGTTATTTTATCAGTTATCTCAGGAGTTCAGTATTTTAGTAATGTATCAAGCATTATATTTCCGAAAAAAACTAAATAAGGAAATATAATTTTTTTTTATAAAATATAGAAAGGTAGTATTATATGATTTATAGATGTAACCACCAAAAAAGATGATTTAATATGTGATAACTTCCTTGCTAAACTAATTATTGACCAGCCGCAGTATGATATTAAAAATGACCCAAGCAATGCCAAAAAACACTATCTAAAAGTCATAAATGATAAAGAAAATATTCTTCTTTTATATATGGAAAAAGTCCTGCCTGCAGGATATATATCCATATTTGGTAACTATATTTGGGACTTATTTGTTGATAAAGACTTTCGGGGGCGTGGTATAGCAACTAATTTAATTAAGGAAGCAATGAAAAGAATAATAAATATGGGTGAAAAACTAATATTTGCCACTGTTTATAAAGAAAATACCATATCATTAAATTTATGCAAATCTCTAGGTTTTACCATAGATGCCCAAGTGGATAACAAGTATCTTTTAACTTGCCAAATTAATAAGTAACTACATGGCAAATGACCAAACAACTTCTTAAAATAACTCATAAGATACAGTAGAAAGGATTGTTGATAATGAATTATTTTAATGAAAGTGTTAAAGAAGAGGCTGAAATGAAAAAAACTTATGACAAATCATATATGGGCGCAGCTTATCCAGAAGGTGGTTACCAAATGTCAATGTCAGGATGCATGTCTATGCCAATTTATGAGTGTCCAAGAGAAAGAGTTTGTCATAAATATATTTGTCATGAAGTGCCTCATGTAATGCCATGCAATACAAGAATTATAAATCATCATGTCTTCCGTCATACCTTCAGACCGGAATATACATGTTGTGAAGAAAATGTTTGTGAAAATATTTACGAACCAAAATGCTTCTAAAGTTTGGGATGAAATTTTCATCCTTTTTTTATGCTTTGCCACCCTCAAGAATAAAAGTATATAATTTACTTATAAGATAAGGAGAATAAAACTGTGTTTTTATTTAAGAAAAATGTTGTAAAAACCCAAAGAAAGTTAAGTGAGTATTTGCCTGTTGGCACAATTGTAAAACTTAAAAATGATGATAAACTCTATATGATTTTTAGATACTCTGGCAATACTTGTATGGCTTATAAGCCTAAAGATATGCTTCTTCAAAAATCATATTTATGTAAAAGTGAAGATGCTAAAACAGTTTATCATGTCGATAATGGTATTTTTACCTATCCTACGTATTACCTAACAGACTTAGTACCTTCCAAATATGTAAAAAATTATAAAGAAAAGTATAACAATTATAACGATGACCAAATAACTAAAGAAGAATATATAGTTTTAAATGATATTATGATAAAAGATGAAAATGGTACTCACCAAATAGACCATATAGTGTTATCAAAATTTGGTATATTTGTAATTGAGATGAAAAATTATTATGGGTTAATCAAAGGCAAAGAATTTGATACAAAGTGGTGTCAATATTTAGGAAGACATTATAAATTCAATTCACCAAAACTACGGCCATATAAAGACTTTATCGAATTTATTAAAACTTGATGAAGACGTGGATTATTTGCAAATTAATATTTTGATACCTGATGATTTACTTATTAATGATGATACCCATACCAAAATCTATAATAATAAAAAGTTAGAAGATAATATGATTTGTCCAAAGTGTGGTAATAAACTTATCTATCGCCGAGGAAAATATGGCCCATTTATTGGCTGTACAAACTATCCTAAATGTAAATATATATAAAAATAAAGCGAATATATTTCAGCATATTTATTCTCGTAAAAAATAAGAATTTCAGTAGAAAAAATAGCTATTTTGTTATATAATTAATTTACTGGAGATGAAATTAATGTTTGAAGTAGTAAAAAAATTCCCTGAGTATTTAAAAAAATTAAAGAAAAATGAGCTTACTAGTGTTATTGAAGATTATAATAATTTAAGCTTCTTTTTTAACTGTGATAAATTAGAAATTGCAAAGAAAAAAGATGACTTAATTAAAAGTATTAATGAAAATAAAGAAAATTATATAAAGATGCTTATTATGACCATAGATAAAGATGGAGCAGAGGCTTTGAAGAAAAATAATGAGGAAGATTTAGAAACAGAAAAACATCTTTTAGACTATTTAGTTTCTAAAAAAGTGCTTTGGCAGGGCGAAAGCTACAAAATGCCGGAGGATTTATATTCTGCATTTTTAAAGTTTTATAAAGATAAAGAAATAGTAAAAGATTTAAAAGAAAGAGAAAAACTTTATAAAATGGCCACCGGAATAATCACTGCTTATGGTGTTGTAGATAAACAAACATTTATAGATGCTTTAGAAAAATCTCATGTACCAAATGCTTTAGATATCCTAAACGTTTACTATAAAAAAGATTATCTAATTACAGATGACTTAGTTAGAAGTGAAAAACTAACTAATGAAAAGAGAATAAACAAGTATTACAAAAACCAAAACTACCGCCCAATGAAACCTAGAGAATTTTTGGCTCTAGGTGAAAATACTTATCATCACACTATTAAATCTTACAAAAAATTTATTAAAACACTTAAAAATTATTATGTTTTTAAAAACAAAGATATAAAGTTCGTTGATGAAAACATCGTTATTCCATACCTTTACACTTCCATTAATGAAGAAAAAGTTGCACAAAAAGGTTTGGAAGAAACGGTAGCAAAATTATTTGAATTTAAAGATGAAAAATTAAAAAATAAAATGATACAAGAAATAATAAAGATTAGAAAAGATTTTCCCCTTTGGGAATACAGAGGATATACAAAAGGAGATGAAAAAAATGAAAAATAAAGGTTATACAGTAGCAGAGCTTTTAATTGTTATCGCAGTTTTTACTGTTTTATATTTTGGAGCAACTTTCATCGTTTCCAAAAGTATCGGTATTAACTATGAAGAAGAATTGTACCAAGAAAAAATTACAGCAATTGAAACACAAGCTGCTATTTATGCTCGCCAAAATAAAGATATATTTAAAGATAGCCCCTCAGTTTATATGACTATCAATGAACTAGCAGTTGCTAATGCTGTAATTAGTAATTCAGAAGGAAAAGTAACTGACCCTCGAAGTAAGGATGAAGACTTAAACGAGTTAAAAGTTAAAATTACTAGTGATAGTGATAAAGTTACAGCGAAAGTGTTAGTTTAATATGGTTATTACGAAAACTAGATTTCTTGATTTAACTAGATGTGATAGATTTATCTCTTTAGAAAACAATTTACCTGAAAATGTATCTTATGACGAATATGAAAAAGAGAAGTTAACATCACTTGCCACCGAAAACTTAAATGGAGAAAACAACAAAAATCTAGAAGCAATGCTTCCTTTATATAAAGAGGTAGAAGTAGTATCTGCTGAAGTTTCCCAAAAATATTTTGATGGCACTTTTATTTTCGCTGAAAATACCAAAGACCAAAAAGAATTCATTTATCAAGATGGCAAAATAAAATATTTATGTTATGTTGATATCTATAATGAAAGTGGTAATGATATTAATATCATTGAAGTAAAAGCAACTACTAATAAAAAGTATGAAGAGTTAAAATCAGGTTATGAGCGCCAAGATAAATACTCTATATTCTTTTTTGATGCCAAGAAAAATTGTTACTACTTAAAAGATGAAATAAATGGCTATAATATAGAAAAAGAAATGCCAATTGAAAAGTACAATCAAGAAAAAGCTAAGTTATTTTCGCGTTTTAAAGATGTCGGCATTTACGTTTATGATTTGGCAGTCCAAAGATTTATCATTGAAAACTCACTTCCCAAAAGTAACATTCATTATTACTTAGCAGTTTTAAATTCGCATTATACTTTTGATGGTAACTATGCAAATGGCAAAGCAATTTATAAAGCTGATGCCAAAGGCAATGAAGTTATAACATTTATTGATTTAACCAAAGTAACTAAAGAATATCAAGAGCATGTAAGAAAAGATGCAAAAGTTCTAAAGGAAAATCTTGAAAAGGGTGGGTCAAAGTCTTTTTTAGGCGATTATTGTATGTACAAGCAAACAAGAGAGTGTCCATATTTTAAAACCGTTTGTGGTAAAAGTATTCCCGCAAACAACTCCAGTTTAGATTATCTAAATAATGGTAGGGGCTTTAAAATGGAAGATGGAAAAGTATTAAAAGGTTTAGAACTTATTAATGCTGGTTACTTAAGTATGCTAGATATTCCGCGGGAAGTTTTACATAATCCTAAACATATAATTCAAAGAGATGCTTTAGAAAATTTAACTCCTTATATAGATAAGGAAAAGTTAAAAGAAGGACTTAATAGTCTTAAGTATCCCATTTATCACTTGGACTTTGAAACAATTCCTTGTCCCCTTCCTCGTTTTCGGGGAGAACATCCTTATACTCAATCGCCCTTTGAATTTAGCTTGCATATTGAAAAAGAACCAGGTGTTTGTGATGAGCTAGAGGATAATTATATATTCTTAGCCAAAAGCTTTAACGAAGATGAAAGAGAACATCTATTGGAGAAACTTTTTAAAAGAGTAGATGTAGAAAAAGGTTGTTTATTTGCTCAAAACGTTGCCTTTGAAAAGGGCCGCTTAATGGAGCTAGCATCTGCCTTTCCTAAGTACCGTGAGAAAATAACTAAATTAGTAAAAAATAGTTTCGATTTGCTCTGGCTTGTTAACACAAGTAGTAAGTTATATGAAAGTTTAGGTTTTTCGGAAGAAAGAAGTAAATTGCCAAATTTTTATGACGAAAGGTTAAGTGGCTCTTATTCTATAAAAAAAACACTTCCAGTCTTTAGTAATCTTAGTTATAAAAATTTAAACATTAAATGTGGAAACGATGCTTTAGCCAGTTATGCAACCTACAATTATTTAACAGAAGATGAACTAAACAAGTGTTACGATGACTTAAAAATTTATTGCCGGCAAGACACATGGGCCATGGTTGTAATCCTAGATGAACTACGCAAACTGATATAAAATGTCCAAAAAGTGTCAAATTTTTAAGTTTTCCTTGATTTTATTTCCTAAAAGTTAGTATTATATAAGCGGAGAGGGAGGGTATTTATGTTATATCCATCAATAGACAGACTACTAAATATAGTAGATTCAAAGTATAAGCTAGTACATGTTGCTTCTATAAGAAGTAAGCAAATGCTCGAAAAAAATCATTATCAAATGAAAGAAAATGAGTATGTTAACAAACGTCCACTTGGGAGAGCTTTAGAAGAAGTGGAAGCAGGTTTAATCAAAATAGTTGAAGAACCGCAAAAATAGGCCTTGATTGTTTTATCATAATATGGTAAAATAAACTTGTTCTTGGGGAATTAGCTCAGTTGGCTAGAGCACCACGCTTGCACCGTGGGGGTCGCGGGTTCGAGTCCCACATTCTCCACCAATAATATGAACAAAGATATTTATATAAAATAGCGATGACGGGATTTACGACCCCTGAGCTAATTCGGTAGTTACGTTATAACAATTAAGAGAAAGAAAAGGATGGTACCGTCATATAAATGACTCCTTGGTATCATTCTTTTTTTATATAATAATATAAATTAAGGAGGAAAATAAATGACAGTATTCGAAGAATTAAAATGGCGAGGACTTGTAAACGATGTCACTAGTCCCGAAATTGAAGAAGCAATAAACAGGGGAGGGCTTAAGTTCTATATCGGTGTTGACCCAACTGGCGATAGCTTACATATCGGTCACTACTGTACTGTAATTGCAACGTCCAAAAGACTAATGGAAGCAGGCCACACTCCAATCATTATCGCAGGTGGAGGAACTGGTTTAATCGGTGATCCAAAGCCTAATGTGGAAAGACCAATGATTAGCAAAGAAGCGGTATTACATAATATTAAATGCATTCAAAAACAAATAAGTGATATTTTAGGAAGTAAAATTGAAATAGTAAACAACGCTGATTGGCTTTGTAATATGAATGCTATTGATTATTTAAGAGATTATGGTAAACATTTTAATATCAACTATATGCTTGCTAAAGACACTGTTAAACGTCGTCTAGATATTGGTATTACTTACACAGAATTTTCTTACATGATTTTGCAATCAATTGACTTTTTAAAGCTTTATGAAAATTATGGAGTAACTATGCAAATCGGTGGGCAAGACCAATGGGGAAACATTACCTCAGGTTTAGAGTTAATTCGTAAAATCCATGGCTCTGAAGTTAAGTGTTATGGCTTTACAGTACCTCTAGTAACTAGAGCAGATGGTACAAAATTTGGAAAAAGTGAGTCTGGTGAAGCTTTATGGCTAGATATTAACAAAACTAATGCTTACGAATTATACCAATATTTCATCAATACTGAAGACGAAAAGGTTATTGAGTACTTAAAGAAATTAACATTCCTAAAAAAAGAGGAAATCGAAAAGCTTGAAGAAGAAGTTAAAAACAGTCCAGAAGCAAGACTTGCTCAGCAAACATTGGCTAAAGAAATAATTACATTCTTGCATGGAGAAAAGGAATACGAAAAAGCCTTAAATATTTCTAAATACTTATTCTCTGACCAAATATGGAACTTAAAAGCAGATGAAATATTAACATCTATCAAAGGTATTCCTAGATTTAATATTGCAAATGGCACCAATTTACTGGACTGCTTAGTAGAAAACAAAATAGTATCTAGTAAAAGAGAGGGAAGAGAACTTCTAAGTGGTAGTGCAATTAGTTTAAATGGTCAAAAGGTAGTAGATACAGAAAAAGTCATCACTCCAGCTGATGCTATCGAAGAAAAAGTCATCTTACTAAGAAAAGGCAAGAAAAATAATTATCTTTTAATTATAAATGCAAATGAAAGTTTAGAAAATTAAACTTTCATTTTTTCAAATTAACCTTTAAAAATAAAAAGCTAATATCTATAAAACACCTCAAAAAAAATATTGCTTGATTTTTTAGCTAAATTAACTAAGCAATATTTTTAATTTATGAAAAAACTTTCATCTGATTAGATACATCAGCAATAAAATCTTTCGAAGCACCAACTATAAAGTCTATTGAAATACCATAATTTCTTGCAAGCTGTAAACAAAATGAAGTCAGTATCAAAGTCTCACCCTTTTCATACGCACAAACAGTCGAAGGCGTAGTATTTAAAATTCTCGCTAATTCCTTTTGATTTATATTTAAGTATTTCCTCATCATAATAATTCTTTTTCCAACGACCTTTTTATCAATAGTAAAATCTTTGGCAAAACTTTTCCTCATCTTACTTACTCCACATAAATAATCTAAAGAAACATTAAAATACTTACAAATATTAACTAAATGCTTTAGTGGAATTATTCTTTTCCCAGTTTCAAAATCACTAAAGGTTTGCTGTCTAATACCCAAAATATCCGCCATATCCTGCTGAGTTAAATCGTTATATTCTCGCAAAAAAAATAATTTATTTTCTAACATCTCAATCACCTAAACAAATTCTCCCATTAATTGCGATTATTTACGGCCGTTTACAGACAAATACGAATTATAGTAGTATAATTACAATGTGGTAATTATGCAGGAGAAGTATTTTAAAATGGAAGAAATTATATTTTTAAAACAGAAAACTGAAGAACTAATTTTAGAGCTTGAGTTTTTATTCCTTGTCTTAAAACGTACAACTGTCAAAATAAATGAACTTGACTCACTTGCACGTTTAAATGCCGCAGAAAAAGACAAAGCCTTATCTCTTGCTTTATCTTCTCTTTACAATAATCATAAATTAAATATAATTATAACTCAGAAATCACTAATTTTGGGCCATTAAAAGGGTCAAACAATCTAAAAAGAATATAGTATTGTTGAAAGGAGTACTATATGTATACGTATAATTATTATCCTAGTGACGCGATGGATAGACAATTTTTTGTTCCATTTTTACTTGGAGGTTTAGCCGGTGGTGCAGCAGTAGGACTAACAAGGCCTCGTCCTATTTATAATGTAGCTCCAAATTCATATAACCAAGGCCCAGGAGTTCCATACTATAATCAGTCTTATAGCTATTATCAACCTGTACCTCGAATTTATTACTATTAAACCATTTTATGGTTTTTTTCTTTGGTTAGACCTAAAAATAGAAAATAGGTAATAAGTGTTGACCCACCATAACTTAAAAAGGGAAGAGGAATACCGATAATCGGCACTAAGCCTAAATTCATGCCAACATTTATTATCTGGCCAAAGATAAAAAGAAATATAAAACTAACGAGTAAATAATTCTCTGCCGACATCTTACTAAAATTAATTTTTTTAATTAAATAAACATCTATTATGATATAGCAAAGTAAAACAAGGATGCCTGTTATAAGCCCAAAATTACTAATAGTAAAGGCAAAAACAAAGTCAGTTGGTGCCTCAGGTATATAAATAGATACTTTGCTAAGTCCACTTCCCCAAAAACCGGCTGCCCCTATAGCAATCAAAGCGTTTTCCAGCTGGTAACTATTTTGGGTTTTAAAAGAGATTATTCTTTCAGCTCGGTAAAAAAAACTAGTTCCCATTACACTTATTAATAAATCTTTATTCACAAAGTAAAGGGTAATAAAAACTCCTAAGACAAGTAGTATTCCTCCTAAAAAAACTCCCAAAAAAGCTCGGTGAATCTTGGAAACCCATAAAACAGCTGCAGCAATGAGAAAAAAATATACAATCGCTCCTGTATCCGGTTCTAAAAAAACTAGCACCGAGGGAATAGTTGTCAAAATAATAACCTTGATTATAAATAATAATTCTTCTCGCTTACTTCCGCCTTTAAAATTACTTGCTAGCTTACTTAAAAATAAGGCTAAACTTACCTTAGCAAGTTCACTTGGCTGGAAAGAAAAAAATCCCAAATCAAACCAAGCTCGTGCACCATTAATGTTTTTTCCCACCACCAAAACTAGGGCAAGAAGTAAAATGGACAAAATATAAAATACATAAGAATATTTAAATACATAGCTAGTATTCACCTTTTGACATATCAAAATAATAGCAAAACCACACACAAACCATATAAATTGTTTTACCAAATGCATATCATATAAAGAACTTAAAAACTTAGCATTATACATATCAAGTAAACTTATCATCATTATAATAAAAAAAGCAATATAACATAGCACTTTTGATAATTTAATCGTTTTCATACTCTTAGTATGAGCTATTTTTCTAAAAATAACATAAAATATAACGAGGTGTTAAAATGGAAAAATTACCACATATTTATGCTAGTCCAATAACTAAAAAGTTAGATAACTTTCAAAATGATTATCGCTCTAGTGCTAAAAAGAGTATATATTCTCCTAAGGATATAAACAAAAAAATAGATGAAATATTTGCCAGTAAAAATCATGTTTATAAAAGTAAAGTAAATATTACACTTCCAGGGGAAACAGTCACCGAAACAATCGTTGGCAAAACAAGTCTTCATTTACTAACTATGGATGGTAAACTTATTAAAATATCAGATATTATAGATATCAGTAAGCAATAAAAAAAGTATATTATAGTAAATCTTCAATATACTTTTTTAATTGTTTGGCATTTTTATCAAATATAATTTTCAGCTGGTTATCAATTTCCACAATTCCTTTAGCCCCAAGCTTTTGGATGCCTTCCTTATTCGCAAGCTTTACATCTTTTAAAATAATTTTTAATCTACTCATGTTACATTCCGCATTAATAATATTATCTTTACCACCAAGGTAAGTAATTAATTTATTAGCTTCAACATTAAAATCTCTTTTTGAAAGCTTAACAATCACTAGAGAAATAATTATTAAAAAAGCTGCAATTATCAAATATTGTAACCATGTTTGCATTCTATCACCAATCTAATTATAACAAATATCTCAAAAAAGTAAATCACTAACTTTTAGCACACTAAATAAAATTGTAAGATATTTACAAATGCTGAGAAATGTGGTACATTATATATGTATTAAATGAGGGAAACTTCATATAATAACAAAGAAACAGCAATGTTTCATAAAAAGTTGGAATACCCTTGCCATAGTAGGGAGTAAAAAAAGTTGGAATACCCTTGCCGTAGTAGGGAGTAAAAAAAGTTGGAATACCCTTGCCATAGTAGGGAGTAAAAAAAGTAAGCTAGGGTAACTTCCTAGCTTTTGTTTTAGGAGTTTGATGATTATGACAAAAAGTTTAAAAATATATTATTTAGATGAGAACTATATCAATTATTTACGAAAATATGATTCTAAAGTGGCATATAATAAAAAAATGACACGACCATATATAGGTGTAGTTTATACATTTAATGAATTAAATTATTTTGCACCATTATCTAGTCCAAAACTGAAGCATTTAAAAATGAGTAGTAAGGCAGTTGATATATTCAAAATTAAAAATGGTGAGTTAGGAATTATAAATATTAATAACATGATACCGACCCCAATTGAGTGTATTACCGAAGTCTTGCCGACGATTACCGATGAAAAATATAAAACATTAGTTGAAGACCAGACTACATTTATTAATAATCATAAGAAGGATTTATTTGCAAAAATTAGACATTTTACATTACAATATAATAAAGGATACTTACCTGAAAAAGTTAAAGAAAGATGTTGTGATTTTAAATTGCTAGAAAACAAGTGCAAAGATTATATAGAAAATCAAAATAACATTTTTGGAAGCAATGAAGAGGATATTGATGTTGATATTTAGGTGATTTAGTAAATGTTTACGCTTATGATTGGTGCGAATGACAATCCAGTGGAAATTTAACAAATTGACCAGGTCAAGGACATGAAAAAATAAATTCATAGTCTTTGACCTGTTAGCATACACTCTTTTTTCTCTTTTTCATAAATTAATAATGAAAGTACATGAAAGGGTGAAAGTTTATGAATAATCAAAGTAATAATAAAACTGGCAACTGCATCAATGAAATTCTTTGTGTAATTTTAGTACTTCAAGAAAATGCTTGTCCAGACAATTGCTTACAAACTTGCGATAGACCAGTGCTTGGTGGGGGAACAAATTGTTTAATATGTAATACTAGACCAGTTATGTTATATACTTGTGCAGGAAATGGAGTACCATTTAGCATGCCAATAACTAAAGATTCAACCATCGGTTGTGAAGGTCAGAGCGTAACATCAACATGTTCTAATGTATTTAGAGTAGAGAAGATTGAAGGAAATTGTTGTACCTTTAGAGTTTTAGCAGATAATACTGATGAAGCTAGCATATATCCTTATGCAGCAACTAACGTATTCTTCACAATGGACTGCAGTTGCCTATGTTGCATTCGATGCTTATCAGATACATATGTAGACTGTTTATGCTAAAACAAAAAAATTGAGCGTAACAACTCAATTTTTTTAATTGCTTGAACTATCACTAGATGAAGTACTACTGCTATTGACACTTGCAAGAGCATTTTGAATATAATTTGAATATTGTTTCTTCATTTCTTTATCTTGAATTTCCATACCATATTTTTTTCTATAGTGTTGTAAAGCTGTAAGTCCTAAACTATTCTTATTATTTTCAGCATATCTCTTTCCAAGTGTTTCTCTAATTTCTTCTTTTATATTTTCAAGTTTCTCTTTTTCATAACTTTTTGTCTTTAAGATAACATGATAACCTAACTCAGTTGTAATAACACTTGTAGAGTATTCACCATCTTTTAAATTCTTTGCAGCATCAATTAATTCATCATAGTTACTGTCTAAGTCTCCATAATTAATTTTGCCAAGTGCACCACCTTTATTCTTAGTATCATCATCTTTTGAGTACTCTTTAGCTAAACTAGTAAATGTTTTAGTAATATTTTCCCCATTTTTCTTCGCAGTATTTAACTTTTCAATTACTTCTTCAGCTTTCTTTTTCGCAGTTTCTTCAGCCTTTTTCTTATCATCATCACTAGCATCTTTTTTTACATCAGATGTAATAAGAATATGACTAATTTCCATATCTCCAATTGCTTCTTCATTATAATACTTTTCTATTTCTTCATCTGTTATTTGTTCTTTTGAATATTCATCAATTGCATGACTTTGTAAGTTTGCAAGATACATATAATCTTGATAGGCTTCAATTGTTTGATAACTTGTTTGACTTTGTAAAGCTTCTAAAAACTTTTCTTTACTACCATATTGTTCAATAAAGGCATCAATATAAGCTTGAGCATTCTTCTTCGCCGTATCTTTGTAATCTTTAAATTCTTTTTCACAAATATAAGTATCTACCATTGTTACTAAAGTATCAAGTCCAAAATCATCTTTTATCTTATTATAAAAGTCATCAACACTTATCTTATCCCCATTTTCAAAACTTACCACAGCTTCTTGACCATTTTCCAGTTTAGGAACTTTTCCACAACCTCCAGCTAGAAGCATAATAACACATAAACCAATTATTTTTTTCTTCATTTTCATTTCTCCTCGCAAGTATTATAACAATTATTTTCTTTAAGTACAAGAAAATTTCTAGATTTAATGCCCTCACAATTATTTTTTAGAGCCATACAATAATATTGAAAAGACTTATAAAGGAGGAAAGTTTATGAATCAATGTGGAAATGGCCTAGGCGCTGCAATTATTTTGGTACTATTTATTCTTCTAATAATCATTGTCGGGGCTTTTATCTAATCATATAAATTTTAAGGAGGTATATATATGAGTTGTTGTAAAAAGCATGGAGATGAAATGAGTAATAATGGTAATGGTTTTACAGCCAGCTATGCATTTATAGTTTTAATATTATTCATTTTACTCGCAATCATTTGGGGAGGAGCATTCTACTAAGGATGTTTCTTTTTTTTGCGTTTTAAGATATACTTGTATTAAGGAAAAGAGGTATATATGTTAAGGGTAAAAAATGTAACTAAGTACTATGGTAAATTTAAAGCTGTTGATAATTTATCTTTTACTGTTAAGCCAGGAGAAATATTTGGCCTTCTCGGGGAAAATGGGGCAGGTAAAACCACAACCTTTAGAATGATTGTTGGCCTTTTAGAAGCAAGCGAGGGGGAAATAACTTTTAATGAAGAAAAAATAGATTATAGAACTTGCGATAAAATAAGTTTTGTCACAGAAGAAAGAAGTCTTTTAACGAAACTAACGGTTGAAAAGATGTTAAAGTTTTATGGCGTTTTAAAATCTATGGATGAAAAAACAATCGATAAACAAATTGACTACTGGTTAGAAGAATTTAACATAAAGGACTATAAATATAAACTTATTAAAGAGTTATCTAAAGGAAATCAGCAAAAAATTCAGGTGATATCCGCACTAATTAATAATCCCAAGCTTTTGATACTTGATGAGCCCTTTAGTGGTCTTGACCCAATCAATGTAAAGTTAATTAAAAAGGCTATTAAAAAGATGCAAAAAGAGGGATGCACGATTATCTTTTCCTCTCATCAGATGCAGTATATTGAAGATTTTTGTGAAAAGATGCTTATTTTAGTTAAAGGAAAAGCTATAGTAAGTGGCAAAATAAGTGATATCAAAAAAGATTATGCGAAAAAAACTATTGTTGTTAAAGCAGACAACTTAAAAGCTCGGGTTCTTACCAAAATTGATGGTGTATTAAGCTGCGAAGAGAAAAATGGAGAAATTACTTTGCAAGTAGCCAAAGATGAGGTAGCAGATGAAGTCTTTAATGCAGTCAAAAAGTATAAGGTTCATAAGTTTACTGTGGATGATGCTAGTTTAAATGATATATTTATCCATTATGTTGGAGGGGCAAAATGAAAAAGAAATTTTGGTATTTAACGAAGGTAAGTTTAGAAAAAAAGATTAAAACAAAATGGTTTTTAATTACTAATATTATTCTAGCTCTTGTTATCATGTGTCTTATTAATATAAATAGTATAATTAAGTTTTTTGGCGGTGATTTTTCTGATGAAATCCAAATTTATGTTGTCGATAATATCGGGGGTTATGAGCTTTTTCAAAGTAGCTTAAATGCTTTAGATGAAGATGAAAATATTAAAGTATATAAAAAAGATGTTGATGCAGAAAAGCTAGATAAAGGAAAGGTGCTAATAAGTCTTGATGCTGATGAAAATGGCTTTTTGGAAGCAAAAATAACTAGTTATGAAAAAATAGATAATACCATCTATCAAAAAATTATCACATCTTTAAATAGCACCAAATCAACTCTTGGCCTTATCAAGTCAAATATTGACCCAACTCTTTTAACAGAAATAACTAAAGAAACTAAGATAGATAGAGATATTTTAAGTGATAGTAAAAATGTCGATGAGAATATGGAGCTTGTCATGAATAGTGTTTTTCCAACACTTATCTTGCCATTTTTCATGTTAGTTATCTTTCTTGTGCAAATGGTTGGTGGTGAAATTTGTGAGGAAAAAACCACCAGAAGTATGGAGATAATTATCTCAAATATCAGTCCTAAGCTTCATCTAGCATCCAAGGTTTTAGCAAGTAATATTTTCGTTATCTTTGAAGGCCTTTTACTACTAATTTATGCATCTCTTGGTTTACTTCTTCATAAGTTTTTAAATGGCACTTCACTTATTAGTGACATAACGAGTATATTTAGCTCTTTAAACTTAGAATTTTTACTTGATAAGTTATACATTGTTATTCCTCTTACATTTATCTTAATGGTGTTATCATTTATTGCTTATGCAACACTTTCTGGCATCCTTGCATCCATGACAGTCAACATTGAAGACTTTAATCAGCTTCAAACCCCAATTATGCTAATTAGTGTAGCAGGATATTACCTTGCCATCACAGCTTCGATGTTTAACGGCTCAACATTTATCCATATCGCTTCCTATATCCCATTTTTATCATCATTTCTAAGTCCTACTTTATATATAATTGGAGAAATAACTCTCCCAGAAATGCTATTATCAATAGTCATCATGATTTTATTTATCTACATTCTATTAAAAAAAGGCATGAAAATCTATAAAAATGGTATCTTAAACTATTCAAATGATAAGGTATGGAGTAGGGTTCGCAAAACTATTAAAAATTCCTAAAAAAGATTTAGTCTTTTTGACAAGCTAAATCTTTTTTGCTTTATAATATTCATTTACAACTGGTTTATAATTACACTTCTTAAGCACTTCATAAGGCAGAGTTTTATAGTTTTTCTTACTGTATTTACCTGTAACTAAATATCTAAGGGTTTCTTGAAAGTATCTATCAATTATCTTTAAACCTTTATCGGTATTTATCACCGGAAAAAGCCAATATTTCCATGAGAGATCAGTATTATCATTTCCATAAAACTTTCTATTAAATCTTCTGTTAATTGCTTTCAAAGTTACTTTATAATCTACATCATTTTTAAGCATCCACCGGCGATATACCCGGCATTTCCTTTTTATTTTTTTCTTGACTTATCGGGCCTTTTTCTTGATTTTACGGAGAAAGTGTTGTTATAATGAGAAAGGTGATGAAAGTATGGCAAAATATGACGAAACATCGATTAAGATTTTAGAAGGGTTAGAGGCAGTTCGGAAAAGACCGGGGATGTACATTGGTTCAACAGATAAAAGAGGGATGCATCACTTAGTCTGGGAAATTGTGGATAATGCTATCGATGAAGTAATAAATGGATATGGTAATCATATTAAAGTAATAATTAATAAAGATAAAAGTATTACCGTTGCCGATAATGGCCGTGGTGTTCCGATTGGGATGCATGAATCTGGAAAATCAACTCCTGAGGTTATATATACAATTTTGCATGCTGGTGGTAAGTTTTCGGAAGCTGGCTATAAAGTTTCTGGGGGACTTCATGGGGTAGGTGCTAGTGTCGTTAATGCCTTATCTAAAGAAATGCAAGTTGTCATTTATCGTGATGGCGTAATATCGATGATTGAATTTGAAAATGGTGGTCATGTTAAAACTCCACTTCATACAGTGGGAAAAACTAATAAAACTGGAACAATCGTTAAATTTTTGCCAGACCAGGAAATCTTTAAAAACTGTAACTTCTCTTACACAACTATTGCCGAAAGAATGCAAGAAAGTGCCTTTTTACTAAGTGGCCTTACTATTGAAGTAATTGATGAAGAAGACAACTTTAGTGCCAAGTATCATTATGAAAATGGTTTAACAAGCTTTATTGATTACATGAATGAGGGTAAGAAAACCTTAAATAAAGTTATTAATTTTAGTAATAGTAAAAATGGAATTGAAGTAGATATTGCCATGCAATACACTGATACCTATAATGAAAATATCTTATCGTTTGTAAATAATGTTAAAACTGTCGATGGGGGAACTCACGAAGTTGGGTTTAAAACTGGCATTACCAAAGCTTTTAATGAGTATGCCAAAAATAATAATGTCTTTAAAGGGAAAAACAACTCTTTAGATGGAAGTGATTGCCGGGAAGGTTTAACTGCTGTTATTAGTTTAAAAATTCCCGAAGAACTTTTACAATTTGAAGGTCAAACCAAAGGTAAACTGGGAACACCTGAGGCTCGTAGCACTACCGAAAGTATAACTTATGAAGCTTTAAGGTTTTTCCTAGAAGAAAATAAAGAAGTCGCATCTAATATTTTAGATAAAGCGATGAAAAGTAAAGTAGCAAGAGAAGCAGCCAGAAAAGCACGGGAAGAAGCTCGAAATGGTAAAAATAAAAACAAAATTGAAAAGAATTTATCGATGAAACTTGCTCCAGCTCAAAGTAAAAATCCTCGTTTAAATGAGTTATTTCTAGTCGAAGGGGACAGTGCTGGTGGTTCTGCTAAAGGGGGAAGAGACCGGAAGTTCCAAGCTATTTTGCCGTTGCGAGGAAAAGTTATTAATAGTGAAAAATCAAGTTTGGAAGAACTTTTAAAAAATGAAGAAATAAATACCTTAATTCACACTATTGGGGCAGGTGTTGGTGCTGACTTTGACGCTGAAGACTCTAATTATGACAAGGTTATAATCATGACCGATGCCGATGTCGATGGAGCTCACATTCAAATTCTTCTTTTAACATTTTTCTACCGTTACATGCGAGGCTTAATTGAAAAAGGCAAGTTATTTATTGCTATGCCTCCACTATATAAACTAGACTATGGTAAAAAAACTTATTATGCTTATACTGATGAAGAGCTTGAGAAGATAAAAGAAGAAAACACTGGTAAATATACTATTCAAAGATATAAAGGGCTTGGGGAAATGAATGCAGACCAGCTTTGGGAAACTACAATGGACCCTGAAACGAGAAGTTTAATACGCGTCCGCATTTTAGATGCTGCTTTAGCGGAAAAAAGAGTTCAAGTTCTAATGGGGGATAAAGTTGAGCCACGGAAAGAGTGGATAAATGAAAATGTTGAGTTTACCCTTGAAGATAACTACCGGGCTAAATAAGGAGGTACATAATGGATATAATAAAGAAAATTGAAGACTATTCTTTAGAAGAGATAATGTCGCTTCGGTTTGCAGCTTATGCTAAAGAGATAATTCAAGATAGAGCTATCCCCGATGTTCGCGATGGCTTAAAACCTGTGCAAAGAAGAATTCTTTATGCAATGTATAAAACTGGTAATACCGCTGATAAACCATATGTTAAATGTGCCGCAACAGTTGGAGATGTTTTAGGTAAATACCACCCTCATGGTGATACTTCTGTTTATGATGCTATGGTGCGGATGAGTCAGTGGTGGAAACAAAATAATATTTTAATCGATATCCATGGTAATAACGGTTCAATGGATGGAGATAGTGCTGCTGCCTATCGTTATACTGAGAGTAGATTATCCAAAATTAGTGGAGAACTTTTAAAAGATATTGATAAAAATACTATTTCTTGGGCTCCAAACTTCGATGACCGCTTTTTAGAGCCAACGGTCTTGCCAGCTAAGTTTCCTAATCTCTTAGTTAATGGTAGTAGTGGTATATCTGCAGGGTATGCAACCAATATTCCTCCTCACAATCTTGGAGAAATAATTGATGCTACCATCAAAAGAATTGACTCACCTAATTGTTATTTAGATACTATTTTAGAAATCGTTAAAGGACCAGATTTTCCAACTGGTGGCACTACTTTTGGTAAAAATGGGATAATTGATGCCTTTACAAAAGGCCGTGGTAAAGTCATTGTTCAAGCAAAGTATGAATTTAATCGGGAAAAGGGAAAAGATCAAATAATAATTACGGAAATTCCTTTTGAAGTAAATAAAGCTAGTATGGTATCTAAGATTGAAAATATTCGAATTGAAAAGAAAATTGAAGGTATCGCTGAAGTTCGTGATGAAACTGATAGGACGGGAATACGGGTTGCCATTGATTTAAAAAATGGGGCCAACAAAGACTTAATTTTAAAATATCTTCTTAAAAATACCGATATGCAAATATCTTACAACTATAACATGGTAGCAATTGTTAATAGAACTCCTAAAACTTTAGGCATTTTGGAAATTTTAGATGCTTATATTGCTCATCAAAAAAGTGTTATAACTAAAAAGGCTGAATTTGACCTTGCTTATTATACGAAAAACTATAATATTTCTCTTGGTTTAATTAAAGCAATATCCATTTTAGATGAAGTATTAAAAGTCATAAGAGAAAGTAAAAATAAAGCAAACGCTAAAGAAAATTTAGTTAAAACTTTTGGCTTTACTGAAGAACAAGCAGAAGCAATTGTTACTTTGCAACTATATCGCTTAACTAATACCGATATTTTAGCCCTTCAAGAAGAATGCGAAAAGCTAAAAGAACTTATCGCCGAGTGTGAAAGTATTTTGCATGATGAAAATAAATTAAAAAGTGTTATGAAAGCCGAACTTAGAGAAATTAAGAAAAATTATGCTACTCCAAGAAAAACTGAAATTAGAGATGAAATTATCGATATTAAAGTTGATGCAAAAGAAATGATCCCTGAAGAAAATGTTGTAGTAGTAGTAACAAGTGATGGTTATGTTAAAAGAGTTAATTTAAAAAGTTATAAAAAAGATGAAGAAACAACTCTTAAACCTAGTGATTTTGTAACAGGTAGATACTTTACAACAACTAAAGATATTCTGCTTCTTTTCACAAATCTTGGCAACTACTTATATGTTCCAATTTACAAAATTCCCGAAACGAAATGGAAAGAGCTAGGTAAACACATTAGTAATACTATTACTATGAAAGAAAATGAAAAAATAGTTAGCAGTATTATATTAAATAACGAAAATCAAAAACTTACTTTATGTACTAAAAATGGCTTAGTTAAACAAGTTATGTTAAAAGACTTTATAGTTACTAGATACTCTAAAGCCTTAACAGCGATTAAACTAAAAGAAAATGATGAGTTAATTAGTGCCAGTCTTTCTAATGATAAAGAGCTTATTGTCACTAAAAATGGTTTCTATCTATTATTTGATGCTAGTGAAATTCCGGTGGTAGGAACAAAGGCAAGTGGCGTAAAAGGAATTAATTTAAAAGATGATGAATGTATTTATGCAAGTAGTTTATATGATGAAGAATATTTAAACATCTTTACAAATTATCAAACTGTTAAAAGAGTTAAAGTAAGTGATTTAAGTTTATCTTCTCGCGCTAAAAAGGGCAGCATGCTTTATAAGAAAATGAAAACTAAAGATTATAAAATTGCTATAGCTTATCTAACAAATGCTAAAGATACAAACATCTATTTAGATGGTCAAGAGACTAAAGAACTTAAAAACGCTGATATTCCTATCATGGATTTATCAAGCACTGGTAGTAGTGTTAAATTCTCATATGATTTCTTTAGTAAATATGCAGATGGCCAAAGTTTCTCTAAAAAAGATGAAAAGGAAATAAAAGAAATAAAGCTTGATGAAAGAAAAGAGAAAAAAGGGGAAGAACAATTATCTTTTGCAAGTTTCATTGATGATTTTAAAATTTAGTGCAATTATGCACTTTTTTTCATTTCTAACATAATATTTTAGTGGTGATAAACATGAAACATGAAGAATTTAAAAAATTTATTAAAACAAAACCTGAACTTATCTCTTATGTGAAAAGTGGCGAGATGTCTTGGCAAAAATTTTATGAAATATATGATTTATATGGAGAAAATAGTGATGTTTGGAATAAATACGTTTTAGGAAATAGAGAAAGTGCTTTTGACAGCATTAATAAAATAACTAATATGGTTAAAAATGTGGATGTTAACTCGATTAAAAATCACGTTAATACAGCCCAAAAAGCTATTGACTTTATGCAAGATTTAACCAAAAAAGAAAGTCCAATAAATGCGATAAACTCTCTAAATAAAGGTCCAGTAAGTCCAAGACCTTTAAATAAATTTTTTGAAGACTAATGACTACTAAAGATATCATAGCATTTAAAAACGACCCTAAAAGCTACGAACTTCTAAAGGAAAACTCCCAGTATATAAAATATTTAAACCGAGGAGAGATGAATTATGAAATGTTTGTTAAAGAAATGAAAAGTAAATATAAAGAAAGGACTAGTGACAAAATAGAGAAGGTTATCGATAACATTGACCTTGTTAGTAACATTTTAGATATCTTTAAGTAGCCAAATATTTTTTTGAATTAAATCATCTAGTGAAACATCTAAAGCTTTAGCTATTCTATAAAAAGTTTCAACTGAGAAATTGCTAGCTATTTTATCACTTTGAATTTGCCTGATAAAATCATGGGATAAATCAACCATTTCTGCCAGCTCTGCAGATGTGATATTTCTTATTATGCGATATTTTTTCGAATAGTATTATAAATATCGTTATCATATTCTATCTGCATCATCTCTTTCACCATAATAATTGTAATATTTTGCTATCAATAATTATGTGAGTATATAGCTAACATAAATTCTTTTTTATATTGTTTATAATGAAAAAGAATGGGAAAATTACTTACGAAATCAAAAAAAGTTATACTACCTATAACAATAGTTCTAATACTTACTTTATTTATTGTGGCAACATATGCTTACTTTGTAGCGCAAGGTAGTGCTACGTCAAATAGCTCTGTACGGGTGCAAACATCCCCAACTGATAACTTATCTTTTAGTATGGGTTCATCTATCGCCCTAACAGAAGACCAAACATCATTTGCAAGTGGGAAAGGAAATGTTTCGGAAAGTACAACAGCAACAGCCATGCTTACAGCTAATAATGCCACCAACAAAGCAACCGAGCATTACTATGTATATTTCAATATTACAAATAACCCATTCATATACTCAACAAGTAGCAATTCTGCTGAAATCCTACTTACTTTAACAGACCCAAATGGGACGATAGTAACAGAACTAGATGGCATGAATTATGTCACGTCTGGTGGAGTAAGTGGCTTTGATATAACAACTTATACAGGCACAATCAAGCTATGAAATCTCAGCTTCTCCAAGTAAAACAGATACATGGAAGGTGCAAGTAACACTTGTTAATTTAGATAGTGATTAAATAAGTAATGCCGGTAAAAGTTTCAGTGGTATTTTGCAAATAGGCAAAGACTCACAATATACAATAGCAACAAGTGGATGCACAAGCGGGAGTAACCTTGCAACATGCTTTACAACTTTAAGTAATAAGTACGGTCAGGCAGTAAGTTTATATCATCATGATGCATCACTTACCTTAAAAGCAGGCGATGACTCATATAGGTATTCTGGACCAACCCCCGATAATTATGTATGTTTTGCATCAACAATATATTCATCAGGTACGGGGCAAAAAGATGACCCTATTAGGATAAGTTAGAAGCAACAACCGGCAAATAAAGTCATTGACTAATGCTCGCAATTATAGTATTATTGAAGCATAGGAAAGGGTGTTATGAAAATGAATAAAGATATAGAAAAAAAAGATAATAATAAAAAAGCATTAAGAAAGAATGGGTTTACATTAATTGAACTCTTAGCAGTTATCGTAGTTTTATCAATCGTTATGTTAATCGCTGCAACAGCAGTTCTTCCAAGAATGGCAGAAGCTCGTAAACAAGTATTTGCTCTAGAAGCTAACTCTGCAATTGAAGCTGCTCAAACATATTTTACTAATAATTCATTGAGCGGTGATTCTGATGCTAAAACTTTGCCAGTTGATAACGGTGGAACAACAAATGTTAAAATTGGTGATTTAATTACTGGTGGTTTCTTTAAAGCCAAAACTGATTATGTAGGATGTGTAACTGTTACAAAATCTGGTAATATTTATACATATAAAATTAGCATGACTAATGGTAAATTAAATGTTAAAAATGCTGGTAATGGAAAAGATGTAGCAACTGATGATGTAACTGATGGTTCGAATAATATAACAGACAGTTGTGCAGCACCTGCAGCCTCTTAATCCTTAAAATTCTCTTTCGAGAATTTTTTTATGTCCAAATATTTAGATATATGATACAATTGAGAATATGGAGTAGTGATTAAAATGAAGTTGTTTTTGCAGTTTGGTCATTTAATTGTGTTGTTTCTTATTATATTACTGGCAGTTATCTCATTACATCATAATGGTAAGTTTGAGCGGTTATTTTCCAAAGATACGAGTACTGATAGTGTTATAGATAAAGTAGACTACGACAAAGATGGTATAACTGATTATCAAGATATCCTTGATGGAGCTATAAAGTTTATTTCTCTTATGCCTAAATATAAAGATGAATATTATGACGGAGGATATCCATCTGGTCCATATTATGTTTCTAGTGATATCTTGTGGTATTCTTTGCAAAATGCTGGGTATGACTTTAAGAAACTGCTTGAGGAAGATATAAAAACAAGTCCTGATAAGTACGGTAACGTTAAAGTAAATGATAGCAGTTTTCGAAAAATATATTTAATTGATACTTACTTAAAAAGAAATGTAGAAAGCTTAAGTAAAGATAAAGATTTTTATCCAGGGGATATAATTGTATATAAAAATGATATAGCAATTATAAGTACTAAGAAAAATAAAGATGGTATTTACTATATATTGCATCACGATGGGAAAAATAATTATGAAGATGATGGTCTATTTCGTGAGAAAATAGAGGGCCATTACAGATGGAGGTTAAACAAATGAAAAATGAGATAAAAAAAGAGATAGTTCGTAAACTTTTAAATCAAGAGTTAAATATAACAGATGAAAGTGAGCTTATGGAGATGCTTATCGATAGTCCCATCGCTATAGACTCTGATAAACAAGAAGATGAGAAGAGAACATTTGGTGATAAAATGGCTGATAAAGTCACTGAACTTGCCGGTTCTTGGGGTTTTATCATGGTTTTTTGCCTTTTTTTAATATTTTGGATGGTTGTTAATTACCTTTTGATTTTAAAAGTTGACCCATATCCTTTTATTTTACTTAACCTAATTTTATCATGTATTGCCGCTCTTCAAGCTCCAATCATTATGATGAGTCAAAATAGAGCAGCTAAAAAAGACTCCATGCGAAGTTTAAATGATTACAAAACCGATTTAAAAAGTGAGTTAATTTTGGAAGTCTTACATGAACAGATGAAAGAGATAAACAGTAATCAGAAAAAAATATTAAAAATTTTAGATGATAAAAGTAAATTTTAAGTAAAATATTTAAGAATAATGAAACCATTTTTAAAAGTTATGATATAATGTAGTGGTGATGAAAAATGACAATTAATAATGAAATGGAATTTAATAAAATAATTAGTGATATATTAAAAAATGAAGAATTTATTTCTTTGAAATATGAAATGCATCATGGTATATCAAGACTTGACCATAGCTTAAGTGTTGCCAAACTGACCTTTGCAACTTGTCAAAAACTAGGGATTAAGTCATGTGCTGAAACAACAAGAGCAGCACTTTTACATGATTTTTTTAAAAATTCTGAAGTTCCCCACAATAGCTTTGTAAATCATCCGAAGAAATCTTTGGAAAATGCTCGGAAACATTTTAAACTTACCAAAAAACAAGAAAATATCATTAACTCTCATATGTTCCCAGCGGGAAATATTCTTCCCAAATATAAAGAGTCATGGCTTGTATCATGGGCTGATAAAACTATAGCTATTAAAGAGTGTACTAAATATAAAATCCCTCTCACGGTTGGTTCTGCTTATCTATTCTTCCTAAACTTTCTTCTTATTCAAAGATAGAAAGCTCTTTTTTTATAACCAAAATTACTAGTTTTTTCCTATAATAAATGATAAAATAAATACGGAAGTGATTGATATGCTTAAAGAATTTAAAAAATTTATTGCTCGGGGTAATGTCCTTGATTTAGCAGTCGGAGTAATCGTCGGAGGAGCTTTTTCATCTATTGTAACTAGTCTTGTAAATAACATTTTTACCCCAATTTTAGGCCTTATTATGGGGGGAGTAAACTTTTCTAATCTTTCCATTACATTTAAAGAAACTAAAATAATGTATGGAGCTTTCATTCAAAGTGTTATTGACTTTTTAATCGTAGCTTTTTGTTTATTTTTAATAGTTAAAACTTTAAATAAAATAATGCCTAAAAAGGAAGAGAAAACTAAAGAAGAAAAAGATGAACTTAAAGTGCTAGAAGAGATAAGGAATATACTTAAAAATGACGTACAAAACAAGTAATGGTTTGGAAATTGAAGTTATAGTTAAAAGAAAGAATAATAAAAATATCTATTTTCGAGTTAAAGAAGATTTAAAACTTTATGTAACTTGTCCAATTTATATAAGTAGTAAAAATATTTTAAAGCTTATAGAAGAAAATGAAGCATCCATTATAAAGATGTATGATAAAGTTTGTTTGAAAAATAAAAATAGTGAGTTTTTTTTATACTTGGGTAAAAAATATTATATTAAGATAGATAAAGATAAGGAAAGTATTGAGTTTACGGATAATATTGTTATAACTCCAAGCTTGAAACTTTTAGATGAGTTTTATCAAAGTGAAGTGCGCCGGATTTTTGAAGCAGAAGTAGCCATTGCTAAGAAATGTTTTCAAAATTTACCAGAGTTTACAGTTAAATATCAAAAAATGTCCACGAGATGGGGCGTGTGTAGTCCTAGTAAAAAATGGATAAAGTTAAATACGGAGCTTTTAAAAAAAGATGTAAGCCTATTAGATTACGTTATTATTCATGAATTGTGTCACTTTTTTGAAGGTAACCACAGTAAGAGATTTTGGCATTTAGTTTCTCTAGCATATCCAAACTATAAAGAAGCACGAAAGGCGTTGAAAGAATGAATATAACAAGTTTACAAAATGAACATGTCAAATATTGGGTACATTTACAGGACAAAAAGTTTCGGGATGAGGAAAAAGTCTTTTTAATCGAAGGAGACCATTTAATCACCGAGGCAAGAAATGCAGGGTTAAAGCTTCAAACAATTGGGCTTGATGCGAGTGATGACTTTATTGTTACCAAAGAAATCTTGAAAAAAATTAGTACTCAAAAATCTGGTTGTAATAAAGCTGCAGTTGTTTCATTTTTGCCAGAGAAGACTTTAACTGGCAATATCTTAGTCCTTGATAACATTCAGGACCCAGGTAATCTTGGAACAATTATTCGAAGTGCTGTTGCCTTTAACATGCCAAATATTATTTTAAGTGATGACTCTGCTGATTTATATAACCCCAAAGTTATAAGAAGTACAGAAGGTATGATTTTTAAAGTAAATGTAAAACGGCAAAATTTACAAGATGTTTTGCCCAAGTTAAAAGATGATGGATATAAAATCATTGGCACTAATGTGGATAGTGGGGAAAACATTCAAAAATATAAAAAAGAAAAAATAGCTTTAGTAATTGGTAATGAAGGAAAAGGGCTTAAAGAAAGCACAAAGAGTTTATGTGATGAGTTTGTAAATATTAAAATAAATGAAAATTGTGAAAGTTTAAATGCTGGAGTTGCAGCGAGCATTTTAATGTATGAGGTAAATAAATGAATGAGATGATATGTATTGGCAAAATAGTAACCACTTTTGGAATTAAAGGAGAGTTAAAAGTTGTAAGTAACTTTGATAAATGTGATAAAGCATATAGACCTAAAAATAAAGTGCTTATTAATAATATTTTGCACGAGGTAAGTGCTGTTCGTTATCACAAAAATAATATTCTTCTTAAGATTGATAATAAAGATAATATTAATGATGTGTTAGAGTATGTTGGCTATAATATCTATATTGCTCGCTCAGATTTAAACTTAAAAAGTGATGAGTATTTGCTTAGTGATTTACCTGGGGCTAAAGTGGTAGATAATCAAAAAAATATAGGAGTTATCAAGGAAGTCTTGCAAGGGGCTGCTAGTAATATCGTTAAGGTAAGTGGTGAAAAAGAATTTTTAATTCCTTTAGTTCCTGCCTATGTTAAAAAGTTTTCCCTAGAAGATAAAACTCTATATACGCAAAATGCTAAAGATTTAATGTTGTGAGGTGGTTTTAATGAAGATTGATATATTATCTTTATTCCCTGAGATGTTTATGGGCTTTTTAAATAGTTCAATTATTAAAAGAGCAATTAAAAATAATTTAGTTACCATTAATGTAGTGGACTTTCGCCAATATAGTCCTTTAAATAATGGACAAGTTGATGATACTCCCTATGGAGGTGGAGCAGGAATGGTGCTAAGGCCGGAGCCAATTTTTAACTGCCTTGATGCTATCAGAAGTGCTGATAGTTATGTCTTAATTTTAAGCCCGGAAGGAAAGAAATATAGCCAAAAGTGCGCCAAAAGACTTTCCAAAGAAGTTAAACACTTAATCATTATTTGTGGCCACTATGAGGGCTTTGATGAGCGAATAAAAACTTTAGCTGATGAAATAATTAGTATTGGTGATTATATTCTAACCGGTGGTGAAATCCCCGCGATGGCAATTGCCGACTCCATAACTCGTCTTATCCCTGGAGTAATTAATGGCGCATCTTTAGAAAGTGAGTCATTTAATCATAACTTACTTGATTATCCTGTTTATACCAAACCAGCTAGTTACCGCGGTCTAAATGTTCCTGAAATTCTTTTAAGTGGTAACCATGCTATGATAGATGAGTACCGGAAAACTATGAAACTTGAAGTTACCAAAAACTACCGACCTGACCTTTTGGAGGACGAAGATGAATAGTTATATTTTAAAAAAAGATAGTGATGATAAAGAGGTATTGTTATATCAAGAAAAGGTAAGTTACTCATTTACCCCTAAAAAAGAAAACTATATAAAAAAGATAACCATATTAGATAAAGAAATGGTATCTAGTATGTGGGAGAAAAAGTTTGCTAAAGAATATAATGCTTTTATGAAAAAGTTATACTTTTTGCTCTCAAGTGATGAAACCGATGAAGGAGCAGTTTTAGCAGCTTTTACCGAAGAGAAAAGAATTAAAGAGTATTTATTTAGCTTGAAACTAAAAGGTCTGAGTGAAGAGTTTGTTAATAAGTATTCTAAAAAGTTATATTTGCTCGAAGCAGAGCTAAAGAAAATATCGATAAATAAAAACGTAAGTAAAGGAAAGGGAAGATAAGATGGAAAAAAGAAAAAAGATACTAGGAATAATTCCAGTAGTGGCGCTTGTTATATTAGTAGTTTGTTACTTTTCATTTTGGCGTACATTTACTGTAACTTATGCATTGCAACTTGGCCCAGGCGTGCCTGCTCAAACGGTTAAAGTAGGAGATGTTGCTAAAGAGCCAGAAACTCCAAGCTATCCAGGTTATAAATTTATTGGCTGGTACCAAGATGATAAAGTGTATGACTTTAGCACTCCAGTTAAAAAAGATATAACTCTAACAGCTAAATGGGAAAAGGAAAACTAAAGAATAATATAAATATAAACACTTAAATATACTTTATTAGGTGTTTTTTTATGAAATTAATTGCCCACCGTGGAATATGGCAGGAAAAAAGGAACGCAAATTCTAAAGAAGCTTTACAAAAAGCTTTAGAAAGTCCGCATTATATTGGAGTAGAGTGTGATGTTCGAGAAACTAAAGATGGTAAGTTTATCATCTACCATGACCCGATTTATCAAACAAAACTTGTTGGTTCTTGTCTCTATAAAGAGTTTCAAAAAAATAAAAATATCCCTCTTTTAGAAGACGTACTAAAGATAAAAAGTGATAAGATATATCTTTTAGAAATAAAAAGTCAAAATATAGATAAACAAAAATTTTTTAAACTATTAAAAAAATATAAACGTAATATTTATATCATGTCTTTTAACGAAAGAATAATTAGAGAGTTAAGAAGTATAAACAAAGAATATAAATATGGTGTTCTAAATTATATTTTAAATAGTGATAATAATTATAACTATGATTTTATTTGTTTAATTGATAGTATTGCGAAAAGAAGTGTAATAGATAGTTTTCAGAAAAGAAATATTGATGTTATAATATATGCAACAAGGAAAATTAGAAATAACGTAATGTGTATAGTAGATGACTATAAAAAGGAAAAGTTAATGAAATAAGTTATAAAGACTAAAAAAGTAGTGTATAATTAGGAAAGGTGAGACAAAATGAAAGTTATTGTATCTGCTGGTGGCACTGGGGGACATATTTATCCAGCTTTAGCTATCATTAAAAAAATAAAGGAAAAGGAAAAGGACTGTGAAGTTTTATATATTGGTACTCATAACCGGATGGAAAGTAAAATTGTTCCATCTATGAATATTAAATATGTTGGCTTAGAGATATATGGCTTTAGTAAAACTCATATTTTTAGAGATATTAAAAATATTTATTTAATTCAAAAAGCTACTAAAAAGTGTCAAAAAATTATGAAAGAGTTTAAACCAGACATTGTTATTGGCGCCGGTGGTTATGTCACATATCCCGTTATTAAATCGGCTCATAAACTATCGATTAAAACTTTTATTCACGAGCAAAACAGTATTCCGGGAAAATCTAATATTGCTTTATCTAAGTATGCTTCCCTTGTTGGTGTATCATTTAAAAATAGTGAGAAGTTTTTTCCGGCAGCTAAAAAAGTCATCTATACAGGAAATCCATGTGGTGCTAAAGCTTTAAGTGCGCCTAGCATTTCCAAAACAACTTTTGGTTTTAAAAGCTCCGATAAATTAATTATCATAGTCGCAGGTTCTCTTGGCTCTTCAGCTTTTAATGAAAAGTTCAAAGCTTTTTTAAGTACTGTTGAAAAAGAAAAATATAAAGTGCTATATGTAACGGGAGAAAAGTATTATGATGATTTTATTAAGGATGCAACATTTCCCCAAAATGTTAAAGTTGTTCCCTATGTTGAGAACTTATCAAGTGTGATGAAGGAAGCTTATTTTGTTATATCTCGCGCCGGAGCCAGCACAATTAGTGAACTACTTGCTCTAAAAATCCCCAGCATCCTAGTGCCAAGTCCATATGTTGCAAATAACCATCAATATTACAATGCTTTAGATTTAGAAAGTATGCATGTATCAATGCTTATCGAAGAAAAAAATTTAAATTTAAGTACAATTCAAATTGCCATCAACGAACTTTTCTATGATGAGAAAAAATATAAAAGTATGAAAGAAGCGTTAGAAAAAGTAAATGAAGTACCTGCTGATACAATTATATATAATAAAATTAAGGAGTTAATAGATGAATGATTATGTAGTTAAAGAAGATGTATCTTTAAAGGACTTAAATACTTATAAAATTGGTGGGAAAGCATCTTACTTCGTTAAACCTAAAAGTATTAATGCCTTAATCAAATTAATTGATGACTTAAAAAAGAAAAATATACCTTATTATATTTTGGGTAAAGGCTCAAATGTTATTTTGCCGGATGAAGACTACCAAGGTGTTATTATAAATTTATCTTTACTTAAAACTTTTGAAGTAACTGATAATTTAATTTATGCCGAAAGTGGCCTAAGCTTAAATGAGTTTATCACATCTCTAATTGACAAAAGCTTCCCATCCTATTATGAACTTTATGGCATTCCCGGGTCTTTAGGAGGAGCGGTAGTTTGTAACGCCGGCGCTGGAAATACAGACATTTACAAATATTTAAAGGCCGTTATCATTTTAGAAGATGGCATTATCAAAACTATTTCAAAAGAAAATATTAATTATTCCTACCGGCATACAGAATTTAAAGAAAGTAATAAAATAATCATCGGTGCAATATTTCAAATGGAAAAAGGAAATGTTGATGGGCTGTGGGATAAAATAAAAGAAAGTTTAAAAGTGCGGAGTGAAAAGCAACCCCTAAATTTTCCAAATGCTGGTAGTGTTTTTCAAAACCCAGAAGGAACATCCGCTGGAAAACTAATTGATGAGTGTGGCCTTAAAGGCCTTAAAGAAAATGGGGCTATGATAAGCCTAAAGCATGCTAATTTCATTGTGAATTGGAAAGATGCCCAAAGTAGTGATATAATAAACTTAGTGGAAAAAATAAAAAAGGAAGTTAAGAAACAAAAAAATATTGATTTAAACTTAGAACAAATAATAGTAAAATGGTGAAGATATGACAAAGAAGAAACGTGGAAAGAAAAAACTAAATAAAAAAGCCTTTTTAGTAGCTATTTTAACATTATATCTAATTATAATGGCTTTTTATTATTGTCTTTCCCGTCCCATAAGTACCATTTTAATTAAAGGTAATAATATGATAAGTGATGAAGAAATTATTTCGGCATCTAAAATAACAAATAAAGATAATATAATCAGGTTAAATACCAGTAAAGTGGAAAAAAATATAAAATCTTTAGGAATTGTTAAAGATGTCGATATCCAAAAGAAGTTAAATGGTAGCTTAGTAATAATAGTAAAAGAGCAAAGTGTTATGTTTTATGACAGTTATAATGATTGTTATGTTTTAAAAAATGGCAGTAATGTTAAAGATGTTTCTTCCGCTCTTGGCATTCCTACTCTTATCAACTATGTACCAAGTGATACATACAAATCTTTAAAAAAGAAAATTAGTAATATAAACCCGGAGATTATGGAGCTTATAAGTGAAATAGAGTATAGCCCTGATACTAAAGGCGATGTTGTTATTGATGAAAATAGATTTCTTCTGCGCATGAATGATGGCAACTATGTCTATATAAATCTAGCTAACTTTAATAATTTAAATAAATATGAAGAAATATATGCTACTTTAGATGATACCAAAAAAGGTGTCCTTAACTTAGATAGTAGTAGTAATCAAGTGCTTTTTCAAACATTTGAGTCTTTAAAACCGGAAGAAACGGAGGAAAGTGGTAAATGATGAAAACAAATTATCAAGCTAAACTTTTAGAAGTTATAAATAATTTAGATGGTAAAGGTAAACTTCTTCTTCACAGTTGCTGTGCTCCATGTTCAAGTTATGTCCTTCTCTTTTTAAAAGATTATTTCGATATAACTGTCTTGTATTATAACCCAAATATTGAGCCAAGAGAGGAATATGAAAAGAGAAAAGCTGAGCAGAAAAAGTTAATTAAAGATCTTAATGCTGGAATTTCCTTTCTTGACTGTGATTATGATAACGATTATTTTCATGCCCGCACTAAAAATTTAATAAATGAGCCAGAAAGGGGAGCAAGATGTCCAACCTGCTTTATGATAAGACTGGAAAAAACAGCATCGCTAGCAAAAAAATATAACTTTGATTATTTTGCAACAACTCTAACTGTTAGTCCCTATAAAAATAGTCAGCAGATAAATATTTTAGGAAGTTTACTTGAAAAGAAATATAATGTAAAATATTTATATAGTGATTTTAAAAAAAATGATGGCTATAAAAAAAGTATTAAGTTAAGCAATGAGTATAATTTATATCGGCAAAAATTCTGTGGATGTAAATATTCTCAAAATAAAGGAGAGTAGTAAAAATGAATAAACTAATAATGATTGGAAGTCTTGGACTTTGGATAATATATGTTCTTCTTAAATGTTGTAGTAAAAAGAAGAAAATAAATCTGAGAGATATAGTATTTTTCTTAATCTATATTGCTTTAAGTTTTGTATCAAGAACTGAAATAGTACCAGTTATATATATTACCTTAATGATATTTAATATTATTTATACAGGCTTTGATTATATAGAAAATAATACCTTTGTAAAGCCCAGTCTTTCTAAAACCCATATCTTTTCTCTTGTAATCATCATCCTCGGTACTATTTATTTTCTTCTAACTAGAAACACTACTAGTTTTGATCTCTATGCTTTATTTACCAGTATATTTATAAATATAGAATTACCAAATAAAATAAAGTCATAATAAAGAAATATTGACATTCAGCCATTATTTTATATAATAGTGTAAAAAAATTACTTTTATATTTTTTTTAAAAGTAATTTTTTTGTTATTGTGCTATACTTAAGATAGGAGAGTGATTAAATGTTAACTGAAATTACTTTAAACAACTATACAACGTTTATTAAAAAAACAAAATTTGATTTTAAGGCAACCAATTACAAAATATTAGAAGAAACAAACGTTGGAGATAATAGGGTTTTAAAAGGTGCTTTATTCGTAGGAGAAAATGCCTCAGGTAAGACCCAAGTTTTAAAAGCTATTAAGTTTTTGCTTGACTTACTTTTAGAAAATTCTGAACAAGACTATATCCAAAAAAAATCATTATATACAAAAGATGATAAATTTTCATTAAGCTATAAATTTGATATTGATAATAATGAGTTAGAATATTGTGTTACTTTTGAAAAAAACTATATAAATTCTGAGAAGTTATATTTAAATAGTGAATTAAGATTAGAAAGATTAAATACTAGTGGTAAAACCTATTTTGGTATGGAGAAAGATAATAAAAACATTAGTCCTAGTTTGTCACTTTTAAAACTTGAGTACTATAATACAAGATTTAATAATGATGTAGTGTTAAA
The DNA here is from genome assembly GCA_934096125.1 of uncultured Bacilli bacterium. Classification (GTDB taxonomy): domain Bacteria; phylum Bacillota_I; class Bacilli_A; order RF39; family UBA660; genus Onthocola_B. The sequence goes on along the minus strand of CAKOLB010000002.1, from coordinate 82,378 downwards.
TAAATGGTTTGATTTTCTTAAAAATTCAATATATATCAATTGTTTATTTCAAGATGGCATTATAAAATCATATAATCCTGCGAGAATTTCTGAGCAATTTTTAGACAAATATGCTGAGAAAAATAAAGAGAAGTCTTTAAATAATTTTTTAAAAAAACTTGGCTATAAGAGTGAAATAGTATTTACAAAGGAAAATAGTAAAGCAAGCAAAACAATTTTAATAGGTTCAAAAAATAACAAGATAGGTCTTAAAAAAAATGGGACAAATGTAGTTATGCCCTTAAACTTGGAGTCAACAGGCAATAAAGCTTTTCTTAGTATTATATTACCAATTTATTATGCTACTAAAAATAATTGTATGTTAATAATAGATGAATTTAGTAGTGGGCTTCATAATGAATTAGAGGAAGCTCTTATAAAATATTTCTTTAATAATAGTGGTAATTCACAAATATTTTTCACTTCTCATTCAACCAATTTATTAGATACATCTATTTTAAGGCCAGACCAAATTTATTCTTTTAAATTTGATGCTGCTAGAGGAACAGTAGTTAAACGTTTTTCTGATGAAAATCCCCGTGAATCTCAAAATATTGAAAAAATGTATTTAAATGGAGTTTTTGATGGAATGCCAAAATACAATAAAGAACTTAAAAGTTAATAAAAATAAAAGTATTGGGGAAATTGTTGTTGTAGTAGAAGGTGAATCAGAAGAATTTAAACTATTAAAACATATATTTGTAGATTTATTTGATTATAATTATATTCCTTATAAAAAGTCTCGTGGTATAACCGATATTATGCAAAGTAAAACAAATAAAAATTCCACTGTATTTGTAGTTAATACAAATAGTTCTAGCATGAAATCTCTTTTGGAACCAGAAGACTTTAAGGATAACCTATATAATCTAATTATGAAAGATTATCAACGTAGCTTAAAAAATGTTCCAATATATATCCTTTGGGACAGAGACCATAAAAGTAATACTAAGAAGACTGTTCTTAAATGTTTAGATGTGTATCGAAATTCGCAGGATAATAACTATAATATGAATGGTTTATTATTGCTAAGTTATCCATGTGTTGAAAGCTACGAGTTATCTCATTTTAACAAACAAGCGTATTTAATGAAATTTAGAAGTAGTTTAGAGGTAAAAAAAGAAGTTAGAGCAAACGCTCGTAAGTATAGTTTAGCAAATATAACAGAAAAATCTCTTTTAGTGGCTGCTCAAAATATGCATAAATCTTTTGAAAATATGAAAATTTATAGTTATGAACCATCTGATTTTTATAAAGTTAATAAAAAAGTATTTGAGATGGAAGAAAGTTTTTTAAAAACGGATGGCTACTATAAAGCATTGTCACTAATAACTGTTATGTTGGTTGACCTAGGAATTATAAATGTGTAAAACCAATTGATTTTTAAAACGAAAAATGCTATTCTAAAGAAGAAGAGTAATGTAGTGGGGAGGCACCATGAGTAAAAAATTTAAAAATTTATTATTGCTTATTTATTTAGCAGCTTTTACATCACTAGTAATCGGTGCTAGCTTTGCATACTTTACTGCTTTACAAGTATCTAAAGTTTCATCAAAAGTAAATGTTACAACGGCAGTTACAGACTCATTATTATTTGATTCTGGCTTTCCAATTAACATTGCACCAACGATTGAAAATTTTGGGGAAGGTATGGGAAACTTATCGGGTGAAACTTTTGCGAGCGCTTATCTGCAAGTAGATGGTGACCAAGAAATTGCTTATAAATATAATCTATATTTAGAGCTAGAGAAAAACACTCTTACTTATTCTACTGTAGCTAAATCTCCAGAACTTTTACTTACTATCACCGACCCCGATGGTAATATGGTAACCAATGTTGAAAATCTTGAATTTACTAAAAGTAAAGATGTCGAAGGTTTCGATATTACAACCAAAACCGGTAGATACTATATAGCTAAAGATTATGTAATAAAATCAAGTACCAAAGCGTTTCAAAAATGGGTAGCTAAAGTTACTTATGTTAATTTAGATGCTTCCCAAAATGGTAACTTTGAAAAAGAATTAAAAGGGTATATACGTATAGAAAAGGCGGAGTAAAATGACAAGAGTTGAGGACATAATAACTGATTATCGAAATGAACAATTAAAAGAAATGATAAAATTAAATCCTAGTTTGAGTATGTATAGTGCTGAAGAACTAGAGATGATGTTTCCTTTAACAAAGGAAGAAAAAGTTTTTATTGTGCATATGTATATTTCTTCTATAGAAAAAGAAATAATCCTTTTAAATGCCGACATTAAAGACTGTGAAAATCGCATTGATGATCCAAAAGCTTTTTATGAAGTTAAAACTGAGTGTCGGCATGATATAACTATGTGTTCTCGCAAAATTAGAAAACTTGAAAATGAAATAGATGAAGTGAAAAAAGAGCTATCTAAGTTAGAAGGGAAAGAGCGTCATGCCAAAAGAAATCGTAAACTTTCTTGAATATCTAAAAAAGAACTTAAATTTTTCAGAAAATACAATTAAAGGATATCAGCTTGACATAACTGATTTCTTTTCATATTTAGAAAAAAATAAAATAGATTATTTACAAATTGATGCAAGTACCGTTCGCTCTTACCTTAAGTATTTAGATACTTTAGATTTGCAAAACAGCACTATCTCAAGACGTATTAGTGCATTGCGGTCCTTTTACAACTTTTTGTTAAGTGAAAAAAAAGTAACCCATAACATTTTCTTAAGTATCAAAAACCCCAAGATAGCCCGTAAACTTCCAAACTATTTAAGCTACACAGAGATGGAAGATTTACTTAAACATGCAAGTAGCATGGGAGAAGATGGGCTAAAGTTTCGTCTTCTTTTAGAAATGCTTTATGCAACAGGCTGCCGAGTTAGTGAAATAATCAATATCAAACTAGCAGATATCAATACTTCCACCCGGCAAATTAAAGTAATGGGCAAGGGAAGTAAAGAACGAATTGTTTACTATGGAGAGTATGCTGATAAGTATTTAAAAGAGTATTTAAAAGCAAATTTAAATTATAATAGTAATTATTTATTTGCCAAAAGTAATAAGGAAAAATTAAGCGTTGTTGAAGTTGAAGAAATATTTAAAAAAATTATGAGAAACATTTCTCTAAAAACTCATGTAACCCCGCATACAATCAGGCATACTTTTGCTACTCACCTTCTAAATAATGGCGCTGATATTAAAACTGTACAAACCTTGCTTGGCCACTCTAGCTTAAGTACTACAGGTATCTATACTCATGTTTCAACCGACCACTTAAAAGATATCTATTTTAAAACCTTTAATAGAAAATAAAGTCATGCTATAATAGGAAAAAAAGGAGAAATATGAAAAAATTATTAGAATGTCAACATTTATCAAAAAAATTTGGCAAGAAAGAAATATTACAAGATGTATCATTTAGTTTATATGAAGGTGATATCCTAGCATTTATCGGCCCAAATGGCTCTGGAAAAACAACAACCATCAAGCTTATTTTAGGAATGCAAAAAATAGATAAAGGTAAAGTTATTTTATGTGGCTTAGATATGCAAAAAGATTTTGTCAAAGCTATGGAAAAAGTCGGAGCTATCGTAGAAAGTCCTGATATGTACATGTATCTAACGGGATATCAAAACCTAAAACTTTTTGCCCGTCTTTATAAAAATATTAGTGATAAAAAAATAATGGAGATAGTTAGGCTCGTAAAACTTGAAAATAACATTCATGAAAAGGTTAGCAAATATTCTTTAGGAATGCGTCAAAGACTGGGAATTGCCCGAAGTCTTATCAATAACCCTAGGGTTTTAATTTTAGATGAGCCAACTAATGGACTAGACCCTGAGGGTATCAAAGATTTACGAGAAATTTTGAAAAACTTAGCTAAAAAAAACGTAGGTATACTCATCTCTAGTCATAATTTATCCGAGCTAGAAAGCTTTTGCAACAAAGTTTTAATCATCAAAAGTGGCAAAGTTTTAGAAGAAAAAGACTTATCATCCTTGAAACTTAAAGAAAATAAATATATCTTTAAAGTAAACAGTACTAAAGATTTAAAACTTGATGATGCTTTCGATATAACAAGTGATAGCTTTAAAATCTCTGGTAGTAAAGAAAATATTGCCAAAACTATTAAAAAACTAAGTAAAGAAAATATTGATATTTACGAAGTATATGCAGAAAAAACAACCCTTGAAGAAGCATTCTTCCAAGCTGCAGGAGGTAACCATGATTAATCTAGTCAAAAATGAATTATTTAAAATTTTCCATAAAAAAAGTACTTATATCGTCCTTGGTATCATTTTTCTTTTTATGATTCTTATAAACTATATCTATAGTAGTGATGCCGGATATGATAATGCTGCGGGCGTGCAAGAAGTATATAGTAGCATCGATAATTTGGAAGATGCCGATAAAGTCTATGTTAAAACTGATAAAAAAATTAATGAGTTATTAAATAAGTATGATGAAAAATCGGTTCAGTACTACCTAGCTGCAAACATGCTTTATGACTATGTTTATAATTACTATGATGCTTATTACATAAACAAAGATAATTTAAAATCAGCTAAAAAAGCTTATGAAAGTGCAATGCAAGCTCTAGATAATAATAACTGGAAATATTTTGCCGAAGAAAAGCTAACAGAAGAAAAAGAAAATACCCAAAATATAGAAGCTATGCTACTAGATAAAACTATAAGTCAAAGAGAGAAAAATAGCCTAGAAGAAGCACTTTTTATATCAAAAGAAAGCATCAAGTGGCTTAGCTTTCGAATAGATAATAATATCGCTTATAAATATGACTATTTAAATGAAGCTTATGATGCTGTAATTAGTAACTTAACATTTTTAGCGCGGTCCAAATACAAAAGCTTCGATGAAAGTGAAAAAGAAGCCGTAGATAATGGCCTAAAGGCCTACTATGAAAATGAGTATATTCTAAAAAATAAAGTTGATACTAATAAAAGCGATACACTTCGCTATGGAATAATTAATTTTTATAATGATTATATCTTTTTAATACTTGTTTTTGTAATAATGATTAGTGGCTCTATAATGAGTGAAGAATTTAACAAAGGAACAGTTAAGTCTTTACTAATTACTCCTCATACAAGAAAAAGTATTCTTTTATCAAAGCTCATAACTATCATGCTTATGATTATCTTTGGTATTCTTATAACATTTGTTTTTGAGCTAATAATTGGAGGTATATTCTTTGGCTTTGACTCTCTTAGCGTCCCTGTGGTAAATTACGATTTAAATAAGAACTCTTTAAGCGTTTTAAATATTTTTCCTTATTTTCTTCTTATAACCATTTGTAAAGTACCATACATATTCTTAAGTTCCCTTTTAGCATTTAGCCTTTCAACCATTTTATGTAATACAGCCTTTTCCATAGCTATTACATTCTTTGGCCTAATCACTGAAAGTATCATCAATGCTTTAGCTTTAGATTATAAAATAAAGTTTTTAAATTATTTTATTACCACAAACTGGAATCTATCTTACTTTTTATTCGGTGGCACGTCCCCTTATAATATAAGTCTTTTCCAAAGTATAATAACCTGTTTAATCTACGCTCTTATTATGATTATTATATCATTATATATATTTACAAGAAAAAATATTAAAAACATTTAAGGAAGATAAAAATGAAGTTTAAAAGAAAAAAAACACTTAAAGAAAATATTATATTATTACTTGCTCTAATTATGGTTTGCATTTTTAGCATCTCTTCATCTCTAGATTTAAAGAGACTCTCTGGTAATGTTATTTATAGCGTTAGTAGTGTTGATAAATTTACAAATGGGGAAGATAGTCCTAAGATAAAGGAATACAAAGAGAGTTTAGAAACGCTGGTTGAAGAAAATGATTTAGGCAAAAAGTTTATAAATATCGTAAGTCAAAAAGATGGAAGATATGTATCTTTAATTTTCTCTTCTAAAACTGGTGAAACATTAAGTTTTGAAAGTCTTATTAAAAGTGAATATAAAGATAAATTTTGGCAAAAGGTGACAGAGCTTATTTCTCTTAAATACCCTAAATTTATCTCAAGTGTATTAGAAAAACATGACCATAACAATGTTTATGTTGTAAGGAAAAATGAGCTTGTGATTTACTTTTATGACTATGCTATAAACCCAGCGCCAGAGGAAAATTTATTTATCAAAGTTAATTATAATGATGTAAAAGATATGCTAGATATTCCAGTAAGTTATGATAGCACTTATGCCCCAGAAGATGGCACTACTATCGATTTAAATAAAAAGCTTGTGGCAATTACCTTTGATGATGGCCCAGGCAGTTACACAAATGAACTACTTGATATACTAGAGGATAATAAAGCCAGATCTACTTTCTTTATGCTTGGCAAAAACATATCTTATTATGCGGATGTTGTCAAAAGAGCAGCTAAATTGAAAATGGAAATTGGTTATCATTCCTATGCCCATACTAGTTTCAAAAGGCAAGAGCTAGCAACAGTGCAAGAAGAATTTAACTTAAGTAATGAAACACTTAAAAATATCACCGGAGATACCTTTCATCTTGTAAGGCCTCCATATGGTGCAATCAATAGTGATATCAAAAATGCTTTAGATGCTCCTTTTATCCTTTGGAATATTGACACAGAAGACTGGCGCCACCGGGATAGTGATTATCTTGTAAATTATACTTTAGAGCATTTAAACGATGGTAATATTATTTTATTTCATGATATTCATAAAACTAGTGTGGAAGCAATAAGTAAGCTTTTACCAATTCTTTATGTTCGAGGCTATCAAGTTGTAACAGTAAGCGACCTAGCTAAAGCTACAAATACTACTCTCGAAGCCCATACGGCTTACCAAGGCTTTAGGAGATAATTCCTACATCTAATTCATCATTTAAAAATAATTCATTAAAAAGATATATAAAACCACCCACTAAAAATAGAAGTGCTGCAATCAGTTGAATGTAAGTGCTTCTATATTTTTTATTACTAAAATTTTTTTCCATATTATTTAGGTCACTATTAAGAATCATAACAAAGTAAAGATATATAAAAAAAGCTACAAAAAATATAGAAATATTAATTTTTTTTTCTTTTTTGTAAGCATTATAATCTTTAGTTAGTAAAAAGTCTCTATCTAGTTTATTGGAAAGTAGAGCAAATGTTGCAATAAAAAAATATATAATCCAAATTAAATCTTCTCTATCTAATCTTTTTAATTTTTTTATTACATCATCCATAATAAAGTTTATGTTTATAAAATTCCAATTTATGCTATAATTTAGTTATTGAAAGGTTGGTTTATCAATGGAAAATAAATTTGAGTTAACCAGAGAAGAAAATGTATTTGTTTCAAAAAAAATATTGTTGATTACATTTGAAAGAGTGCCAATCTTGAGAAAATTGCCATAACTTATCCAGTAACTTGCGTGTTATACGATGGGGGAATAATAAACGGATTAACTGTAGATAGTGTTATTGCCATTAATAACTTGAAATATGTATGGCAATTTATTTTGGAAAATAAGGATATAGATTATGATTTCAAACTATTGTGTCACTTACATAAATTAGTTTGTGATAAACTAGTAGCTGAAGAAGTTTTAGGAAAAGCATAAAGTAAAAATAGGCATGATGCAGAAAGTAATATTAATGATGAGTTAAATACAATATTAAATAATAAAGAAAAAGTAAGACTGAAATTGCTAATGAAGACAACCAGTATTTTTTGAAAAACTAATCAAATTTTACGAAACAAATGATTTTGAGAATTAAAAAAAATGGATATATGAAAATTGTATTGATGGAATAGATTTTCGTAGTTAAAAGGAGGACTATATGAATAATAGTAGCATTATAATTGGCTCACACGTAAACTTTAAGGAAAATCAGCTTTTAGGTGCAGCAGAGCAAGCAGTAAGTTATGGGGCAAATGCCTTTATGTTTTATACTGGAGCACCCCAAAATACTGTTCGCAAAAGCATTGATGAAACCTATACCAACAAAGCCCTAGAGTATTTAAATGCCCATAATATTTCTCTAGATAATGTCATTTGCCATGCTCCATATATCATCAACTTAGCAAATAAAGAAGCACCAGAAAAATGGAATTTTTCAATTTCCTTTTTAAAAAATGAACTAGCAAGAATTAGAAAGATGAATGTCAAGTATATGGTACTTCACCCAGGAAATAGCTTAAAACAAGAGAGAAGCAAAGCCTTAAAAAATATTGCTGATGCCTTAAATATTATCCTTGAAGATGTAACTGATGAAGTAATTTTACTAGAGACAATGGCTGGCAAGGGAACAGAGTGTGGCAAAACTGTTGAAGAATTAAAATACATAATTGATAGGGTAGAAAAACAAGACAATATTGGGGTATGCCTTGATACTTGCCATCTTCATGACTCAGGCATTGATATTACCGCTTTTGAAGCTTACCTTGATGAGTTTGCTTTACATTTAAGTCTTGATAAAATAAAGTGTATTCATTTAAATGACAGCAAAAACGAAAGAGGATCTCATAAAGACCGGCATGAAAATATTGGCTATGGTCAAATAGGCTTTAATGCCCTGCTTGATGTTTGTTATAATGAAAGACTAAAAAATGTTCCCAAAATATTGGAAACACCATGGGTAAATGATAAACCATTATACAAAGAAGAAATAAAGAACTTAAAAGAAAAAGTATTTAATGAGCTTTATTAGAAAAACTTCTGATAATACTCATTAAATACTTGTTTTATTTTTCGAAAATTTTCTTCACTATAATATCTTTTATACCTATCAATATTAAAAGTACTTGGATTTTTCAAAGCTTCCATTCCCTCTCTTTTAATAAACTCATAGGTAAATGAAACTTCTTCATCACTTAAATTTGCTCCCTTTTTTAAAGCAAAATTTTTCACATCTTCCTTTTTTAATTTACCTATATAACTATTTATAATACTAAACACATAAACCCCCTAATACATAGTATGTAAAGTAAAAAAAAGATAATACTAATATTATGAAAAAATTTACATTATATATATTTTTACTTACTATGTTTAGTATTCTCTTTTTTAAATTAATATATATATCTAAAGATAAAGAGTATTATGATAAAAAGTTATCTGCAAAGACTGATATTGTTGTTTATGGTCCAAGTAGCCCAAGGGGAAGAATACTTGACCGAAATGGCAAAGTACTCGTTGATAATGAGGGAACTAAAGCTATATATTATGAAAAGTTAAAAGGAATAACGACTGAAAAAGAACTAGAAATATCTAAAAAACTTGCTAGTATTTTAAGTGTGCCAAGGGGAAGTATTAGCGCCTTAAAAACATATTATTTAGCTACTAATAATAATGGAAAAAATTTAATAACCAGTAAAGAATATGCTGATTTAGAAAAAAGAAAAATAACTAAAAAAGAGCTAGAGAAAAGAAAAATTGAGAGAATAACTGATGAAATGATAAACTATGATGAAGAAAATAAAAAAGCAGCTTATATTTATAGTGTTATGAATACTGGTTACCTTTACAGTAAAAAGCTAATATTTAGTGGTGTTAGTGATAGTGAATATGCCAAAGTTATTGAAAAAAATCTTCCTGGCATCATCGGTGGTATGTCTTGGAAGCGTAAATACTTATATAATGATACATTAAAAAATATTTTTGGCTCTATTGGCAAAATCCCCGAAGATAATATTACTAACTATTTAAAAAGTGGCTACAGCATATCAGATACCGTAGGAATTAGTTACTTAGAAAAAGTTTATGATAACTATTTGCAAGGTAAAAAAGCTATTTACAAAGTAAATAAAGATAAAAGTTTATATTTAGTAAAAGAAGAAGAAAAGGGAAATGATTTAGTTTTATCAATAGATATAGAACTTCAAGAAAAAATAGAAGAAATATTAAAAGATAAAATTACACTCGGAAAGACTTATCCCAATACCGAGTACTACAAAGATAGTTATGCTCTTTTAAGTGACCCAAGTACGGGAGAAGTTTTAGCTATTGCTGGCCAAAGATTAAATGATGATAACACTTTTAGTGACATTAGTTTAAATACCATTAATACTTCTTTTACCGTTGGCAGTAGTGTAAAAGGAGCAACTATTGCCGTTGGTTATCAAAATGGCTTAATAACCCCTGGAGAGTATGTTAATGATGCTTGTGTTAAACTATATTACATTCCTAAAAAATGTAGTTTTAAAAACTTAGGTAAAATTAATGATTTAACAGCTTTGGCTAATTCTTCAAACTACTACCAGTATTTAATTGCTATCAAACTAACAGGTAATACTTATACTCCCAATATGAAGTTAAATGCTAGCCAAAAACATTTTGATATCTATCGCTCAATGCTCGCAAGTTTTGGCCTTGGCACAAAAACTGGTATTGACCTTCCTCTTGAAAGTGAAGGATTAAAGGGTGAAAAAATCGCTGATGACCTTTTGCTCAACTTATCAATCGGTCAGTATGATGCATATACTCCAGTGCAAATGCTTCAGTATACCTCATCTCTTGCAACAGGAAAGCGAACTAAACTTAGTTTAATGAAAGAAATAAGGCATGATAGTTCGCTTATTTATGAAAATAAACCCGAAGTATTAAACAGTGTTTCTGTAGATGAAGTTTATCAAGAAAGAATAAAAGAGGGGTTAAGACTAGTTTTAAAAGAGGGAACAGGAAAAATTTATGTTCCAAAAGGGCTTGATTTCGCTGGCAAAACTGGAACTAGCGAATCATTTCTTGACATAAATAATGACAAAAAAGTTGATGTTGCAACAATTTCTTCTAGTTTTATAGGTTTTTATCCTTCCACAAACCCAAGATACAGTTTAATTGTTATGACCCCAAATATTTCCCATAAAAAGGGGAGAACTGATGGCTTTTACTATGGTGCCAGTAAGATAACTAAAGATATAATTAATGTTTTATTAGAAAAAGAAAATGCAAATTGATTGCAAAATGAATACATATGAAAGTATAAATTGGAAATGCTAAGTACTATAATAAATGTAAGGTGGACGTTATGGATAGATTAAAAAGTAAACAAGTTAAGTATATCTTGGCTTTAATGTTTTTGTTTGTGTTAGTTGTGGGAGCAACATATGCATACTTTGTTGCACAAGGTGGTGCTACGTCAAATAGTAGCGTAAGAATACAAACATCAACAACTGATAATCTCTCTTTTAGTGTGGGTAAATCTATTGCTCTAACAGCCGATCAAACATCATTTGCAAGTGGGAAAGGTAATGTGACAGGTAGTACTACAGCAACAGCCTTGCTTACAGCCAACGATGCTACAAATGAAGCAACAGAGCATTATTATCTTTATTTTAATATTACAAATAATCCTTTCATATACACAACATCTGATAATTCTGCAGAGTTACTTCTAACCATCACAGACCCAACAGGGACGGTTGTAACAGAGCTTGATGGGATGAATTATGTAACTTCTGGAGGAGTAAGTGGCTTTGATATCACAACTTATACTGGCCCAATAAAACTAGCTGATTATTATGAAATATCAGCATCTCCAAATAAAACAGATAACTGGAAAGTAGGAGTAACACTAGTTAATCTTAATAGCGATCAAACCAGTAATGCTGGTAAGAGCTTTAGTGGAGTACTCCAAATAAGCAAAAATTCACAATATACGCTAGCAACAAGCGGATGCACTAGTGGTAGTAATTTAGCAACATGTTTAACTGACTTAAATGCGGAGTATGGTCAAGCAGCAAGTTTATACCATCATGATAGTAATTTAACGTTAGGAGCAGAAGATGACTCTTACAGATATTCAGGAGCAAATCCCGACAATTATGTATGCTTTGGTTCAACTGCAAGTCCATGTCCAGAAGATAATTTATACCGTATAATTTATGTTAAGGAAGGTCAAGTGAAACTTATTAAAGCCACAGTTGCCAGCGATACTTTACTTGGAATGGATGGAGATTATGGATCTAGGGGTTATTACTGGAACTACAAAGCAGACACAACAATAAATTCAAGAAGTGGTTCAAATACATGGAGTACAAGTTTGTTAAATAAAACAAATTTAAATACAAATTTCATAACAAATATAGGAACAGAATGGGCAAATAAGATAGCAACTACAACATGGAAAGTTGGGGGAAATACATCCGCAAATATACGTGACGTAGTACCAGCAACAACATATCAAAATGAAATCGTAAATCCGGTAACAACAAATACAACTGATAATGCCACAGAATACCCAGCAAAAATAGGGTTAATGTATGCATCAGATTATGGATTTGCAGCTAGTCCAAAATATTGGTCATTGCCTGGTTATAAAGGTGATGGAGAAGACATCCGAAAAGGAATTAAAGAAAACTGGCTATATAATGGTGGCAGTAATGAATGGACTATTTCCCGGGATTCGAACTATGCGAATCGTGTGTTCATTGTGTATCAATTTGGGTATGTGGGCTGCAGCGATGCGTCGTTTACGCATGTGGTTCGGCCGTCCTTCAATCTTGAGTCTTTTGTAACCTATGTATCGGGGAGTGGTAGCGCCGACGACCCGATTAGAATAGACTGATTAACGGACAATTTTAAAAAAACAACGGTGAAAACTAACCAAAAGACGTTGTATAATATGGTGTGTAAATTATAAATTTACATTCCATATTTTTTTTGGTAGAAGGAGGATAATACATAATGCAAAGTTTAAAAGTAGTAGATTATACTAAAAAAAGACTAGATGACATGTACTTAGTAGTATATGCTATTAAAAATGATATAAATATAAAGAAAGGCGATATAATTGAAAATATAGATATATATACGATATAATTGAAAATATAGATATATATACGATATAATTGAAAATATAGATATATATACATTTATAGGAATAAACAAAAGAGGAATAAGGCAACTAGCTGATTGACGGACAGTTTTAAAAAAACAACGGTGAAACCGAGCCAAAAAGAGGCAAAAAGTTCGACCAGTGCTCGACGATTTGCCTCTTTTTTGATACACTATGTTGCTAATTAGATGCTTAAGATGGTGAAAAACCACATATTTACACTTGTGAATATGCAATTTCTAAATTTATTGCACGCGAAAAAGATTTTGCTGAAAATGTTAATATGAAATGTCATAAAAGTGTTAAATATCATAGAGAATAAATCTTATTGGCAATCGAATATACTTTAGTGAATTTACGGCTCGATGAAACAAAGTTAAACCAATCCTAAATAAGGACATAACCCGTACTTTCCCTTTATTTTTATACACTTTATGAGTAACAATCTTTTCAGTTTTATAACATTTGATATTTTTAGAGTAATCAGCACCAATGATAGTTAGAAATAAAGCAACAGTACAGGCCATGGTATACATTGTGTTATATGCTTTCTCACTTGCGTTGTTAATTGCTTCTAGAAATAATCCATTGCTTTTTTGATTTTTAAAAACACATTCAATAGAGCCAAAACGATGAGAATAATTTTGAATAGCATGCTTAACATCTTTATTTGTAACAATAATCCAAGGATCCTTAGTATTTAAGTATTTACTAATAACAATATTTGCTTTATATTTTGAATCATATAGTTCAATGTCTTTATGAACGATAGCATGATGTTTATGAGATGGAAGATCATTTTTATGGTATTTATATTCTGTTTTATATTTCATTCTTCTGGTATCTTCTAGTCTTACATTGATGATGTGATATCTTATGGCATGGTAAACTGTGGGAGTAGTGATAGGCTCAAAGCCATCTCGGTTAAAATAATCGTGATTTTTCATACAACCCACAATTGCATCTTGTGCCCATTTATCTCTTTTCAATGAACTTAGCCATTTTTTCATTTCCCCTTAGTTTGTATTCACCTTTAGATAAACCTCTTTTAAAATCAGCGTTATTCTGAGCGTATTCTGCGGTGTACGGCATTGTTTTAGTTTTACCTGTTCTAATAAATAATTTTTCCTTTCTTGTTTAATTGTCAGATATTATAGGTTATTCATGTGTCTTTTTCAATTGGTGAAGTGTTGCACTTCAAATTTAAACTAACACAGTTTTATACGATTGACTAGCTATTTCTAATTCTGGTATAATGAAAAGTAAGATAAGTTGGTAATATTAAAAGGAGTGTAGATTTATGAAAAGAAGCAATAGAAAAGAAAAAATTTTAATGTTAATAACGTTATTTGGCTTTTTTGTTGTAGTAGGAGGAGCAACGTATGCATATTTTGTTGCACAAGGTGGTGCTACGTCAAATAGTAGCGTTAGAGTACAAACGTCGTCTACGGATAACTTATCTTTTAGTGTGGGTTCATCGGTTAACCTAACAGCCGACCAAACATCATTTGCAAGTGGGAAAGGTAATGTGACAGGTAGTACTACAGCAACAGCTTTGCTAACAGCCAACGATGCTACAAATGAAGCAACAGAACATTATTATCTTTACTTTAATATTACTAACAATCCCTTCATATACACAACTAGTAGCAATTCTGCAGAATTGCTTCTTACAATTACTGATCCCAATAATAAAGTAGTAACAGAGCTTGATGGGATGAATTATGTAACTTCTGGTGGAGTAAGTGGCTTTGATATCACAACTTATACTGGCCCAATAAAAATAGCTGATTATTATGAAATATCAGCATCTCCAAATAAAACAGATAATTGGAAAGTGCAAGTTACTTTAGTTAACTTAGATAGAGACCAAACCAGTAATGCTGGTAAGAGCTTTACTGGTGTACTCCAAATAAGCAAAAATTCACAATATACGTTAGCAACAAGCGGATGCACAAATGGAAGTAACCTTGCAACATGTCTTACAACGCTAAGTACAAAATATGGTCAAGCAGCAAGTATTTATCACCATGATGCATCACTTATACTAGGAGCAGAAGATGACTCTTACAGATATTCAGGAGCAAATCCCGACAATTATGTATGCTTTGGTTCAACTGCAAGTCCATGTCCAGCAGATAATCTATACCGAATAATCTATGTAAAAAGTGGACAAGTGAAACTTATTAAAGCCACAGTTGCAAGCAGTACTTTACTTGGCGCTGATGGAGATTATAGTTCAAGTACGGAATATAGCTGGAATTACAAAGCAAACACAACAATAAATCAAGGAGATGGTTCAAATGACTGGAGTACAAGTTTACTTAATAAAACTAACTTAAATAAAAATTTCATAAATAAAATAGGAACAACTTGGGCTGGTAAAATTGCCACAACAACATGGCAAGTCGGAGGAGCTGATAGGTCAATGGCTTCGACTGCAGGAATAAAGAACATGTACTCAAAAGAAATGACGACGAATGCTAGTACTACTTATAGTGCAAAAATAGGACTCATGTATGCAAGTGACTATGGTTTTGCAGCAAGTCCAAAATATTGGTCATTGCCTGGTTGGAAGTATAATGGAGAAGACATCCGAAAAGGAATTAAAGAAAACTGGCTATATAATGGCGGTAGTTATGAATGGACTATTTCCCGGTATTCGGACTATGCGTTTCCTGTGTTCGTTGTGTATGCGTCTGGGTATGTGGACAGCAACCGTGCGTCTAAGGCGTATGTGGTCCGGCCGTCCTTCAATCTCGTGGATTCCACAACTTATGCATCCGGCACAGGAACTAAAGTAAATCCAATTAGGATTGCCGTGTAGCATACAAATGTCAGTAATATGATAGCGTTATGATAGTAAAAAAATACAAATACATTCAATTGATAAATACTTAAACTTAATAAAGTACTTGCTTACAAGGTGCTTTGAACAGCATGCAAAATACTGTCAAAAAGTTACCGAAGTGCATGTAAAACGCTATCAAAATAGTAGCAAACTACTGTCATAAGTAATACAAAAGATAGCGAAATACTAGCAAAAGTAATAAAAAATAACAACAAACGACTAGCAAGTGTAAGAAGTGACAGCATAAATAACATAATTGATAGCATTTGTATGATAAATAATATCAAAATGAATGCAATATAACACTAGCTGTTTTCCTCCTTCATACAAATATACTTCAAGCTAAATATAATAAGTATTTTGGGATAACTTAAGGTAAATGAAGAGATGGCAATTACATAAAAATTGATGCAAAGTTAGTTTAATGATGGAATGACTTGAACTATAAGATTTTCAATATTTTTGAAATTACTTATATATCTAGTCATTTTTTTTCTTTAATGTTAAATTAGCTTCCATAGAGTTATCTACTTTGTTAGATTAAGAACTATTTTCTAATTAAAGATAAATTATCTATGGAATTTTCAGCACGCTTTCTTAAAAGATCTTCACCTAATATAACATCATAGCACCAAATTGATCAATTGTTACAATTTTTCCATGTATATCTAGTAATACTTGTAATTTATAAATAGTAGTTATTTCCTTTGATTTATCATCAACTTTAACTTGTCTAATTGAAAATATAATATTCCTTAAAAAAAGAAATAAGATCTAGAGAAAGTGTCATGATATGGAGTACCAATTTTTAAATCAAGTGATTGTGTGAAATGGTTTTCCTGAACTTCTAAGAAATACGCCATATCTTCAGAATATGTATACCCACATAAAATTCTATAAATGCTCATAATTAAAATATTTATTAACTTATGCTTTTATCACAAAATTAATTGTTTTTTTATGAGATTGCCATAAAATGAAGGTAAAAAAGTTGAAATGTAAAATAATTTTGGTATAATAAATTAAGATGAATTAAGTGAGGAGGAATATTTATGGCTAAAAAAGAAAATCGTAGTGAAGTTACTATGAGATGTACTGCTTGTGGTTTTGAAGCTCGTCCCGTTAGTAAAAATAAGAAAAATACTACTGAACGTCTTGAAATAAATAGATACTGCAAAAAATGTGGAAAGACACAACCTTTTAAAGAAAAGAAATAATAGAAAAGAGGGAAAGTTATGGATATTAACATTAATGATATCAAAAATGGTATGACTATTATCATGGATGGAAATTTATATACTATAGTAGAATTTCAACACGTTAAGCCTGGTAAAGGTCCTGCTTTTGTCCGTATAAAAAGAAAAAATCTTCGTACAGGTTCTGTAACTGAAGATACATTCAATACTAATATTAAGATTACTAAAGCTCGTATTGAAAAAGTTAAAGCTTCATATCTATACAGCATGGGTGATGATTATGTATTTATGAATGGAGAAACTTATGAACAAATGGAAATACCATCATCTATCCTTGGAAATAATGTAAACTTTATTAAAGAAGGTCTAGAAATAGATATTGATTATTATGAGGGAGAAATTATAGGTATAACACTACCTGAAAAAATAGAATATGAAGTAGTGGAAACTGAACCTGCGGTTAAAGGTAATACTGCAACAAATGCTAGTAAAGATGCTAAGATTGAAACAGGTTATATAGTAAAGGTACCATTATTTATAAATGAGGGAGAAAAAATAATTATCTCTACTAAAGATGGTAAATATTCTGGAAGAGCGTAAAGCTCTTTTTTTGTATTAATAACCAGTATTAAGCAAGTGAGATGAAAATCTTAAGTAAAAAAAATTTAGAAATCATTTGTTGAATATTATTCTATAAAAGAGGTTTAATAAATCATCAAGATAATATTGACAGCTATAAATAATGATGATATAGTTTATATCGAGTGGTACTCAGGAAACTTTAGAAGCCCTGAGTCATTTTTTATAAAGGAAATTGCTATAAGTATGGCGTTATTTTAAAAAAATTATTCTCTATATAAATTCGACAAAAATTTAAAGCGGCTTAATAGAAACTATTCATTTCTACTAAGGCCCTTTCTTTGTATAAATAACTAGAAAAGAAACCATAAATAATAAGAAAGGAATTTATTTATGGCAAAGTATAAAGTAGAAATAACAGGTATTAATACAAGTGAGATAGAAGTTTTAAGTCAAAAAGAGATGGAGAAATTATTTGTTGAATATCATAATGGTTCTATTGATGCGAAAGAAAGACTTATTAGTGGTAATTTAAAACTTGTTTTAAGTGTTTTACGAAAGTTTAATCATAAAGGTTTAAACATGGATGATTTATTCCAAGTAGGTGTAATAGGCCTGATTAAAGCAATTGATAACTTTGATTTATCTTATGGCTTGAAACTATCTACTTATGCAGTCCCTTTAATATCTGGTGAAGTTAAAAGATATATTAGGGATAATATGGCCTTAAGAGTAAGCCGAAGCATTAAGGAAATGGCTTATGCAATAATTAAATTTAAAGATGAATATACCGCTAAATATGGAAAAGAACCAACATCTTCTTTAATTGCTAAAAGTTTAAATATTGATGAATATACAATTAGTTATGCTTTGGATGCTTTAAAAGATCCAGCCAGTATCTTTGAACCAATTTATAACGATGGGGGAGATACCATATATCTTTTTGACCAAATCGCTGATAAAAAGGATAAAGATTTAGACAAAGATACAATTATATCACTTCGAAAGGCTTTACTTCACATTAAAGAAAGAGAAAGAAATATTTTGGTATCAAGATTTATTATTGGGAAAACCCAAATGGAACTGGCAAGTGAGTTATGTATAAGCCAAGCCCAAGTATCACGGATTGAAAAAAATGCTATAGAAAATGTAAGAAAATTAATAAAATAAAAATAATTTAAAAAAATATAATTATTTTAGTGAAAATTGCAAAAAAAACGCAAAAATTAAAAAAATAATAACATTTTTATCTAATTTAGTGTATAATAATTACCGGAGGGGATAAAGATGCTTATAGAATTTAGTGTTAAAAATTTTTTATCTTTTAAAAATAAAGTAACACTTTCCATGGAAAAAGGTCTTGGAGATGAAAATCTTGAAAACATAGTGTTTACTAATAATCTTGAACTACTTAAAAATGCGGCAATATATGGAGCAAATGCATCAGGTAAATCAAACTTGTTAAAAGCTCTTACATGCGCCATATTAATGGTTAGAAATTCTAATATTATATCTTTTGGAGAAAAAATTGATTTAGTAAAGCCTTTCTTACTGGATGATAACAGCAAGAATGAACCAAGTGAATTTGAATTTATATTTCTTATAAATGGAGTTAAATATCGTTATTTCTTTAATGCGGATACAAAGAAAGTTTATGATGAAGTCCTTGACGCTTATTATTCACAAAAACCTACTAATATCTTTAGAAGAACTAATACTAATAATTATGAATTTAATAGTGATAAAAATAAATTAGAACCAATAGCTATCAAAAATACGGAAAATAAGCTATTTTTATCAACTGCAACTACTTGGAACTACGACAAAACAAAAGATGTTTATTTATGGTTTGCAAACAGTATAGATACTTATAATTCATTTGAAAGTATTGCTAGTAGTGATTTAAGAGCATATGGTAGCGATGAGGACTTAAAAAAATTTGCGTTAAAACTATTAAAAGAAGCGGATATTCTTATTAAAGATATAACTGTGGATTATGAAGAAAAAGAAATGGATAGTACTGTAGCTAATATGCTAGCATCTCCACTTATAAATCCTCGGGGAACATATAAAGTTAAAAATATTAATATAGAGCTAGAACATGAAGTTATAATTGATAACAATAGCAAGCAAACATATAAACTTAATCTTAGCGATGAATCATCTGGCACCAAAGTACTATTTGCTTTTGCTCCCTTTTTAAAAAGAGCATTTGAAACTACAAAAGTAATTGTAGTAGATGAGCTTGAAAAAAGTATGCATCCAGCCTTAGTAGAATTTATAGTTAAATTATTTAATAACAAAGATATAAATAAAGCAAGCAGTCAGCTTATATTTACAACCCATGCCACTAATTTACTCAATTTGGAACTATTAAGAAGAGACCAAATATGGTTCACGGAGAAAAATCCATCTACAGGAGTTTCAGACTTATATCCCTTAGATTCGTTTTCTGTTCGAAAAGATGAAAATATTCAAAAAGGTTATATAAATGGTCGCTATGGAGCTATTCCATTTATCAAAGATACTGATTTATGGCTAGAAGAAGCTTAAGGAAAAGTGCGAAGAAACCATTAATTGTAATTTGTTCGGAAGGTGGAAAAAAATCTTCAGAATATTACTATTTTCGTAATTATAGTAGTCGGAGTCTTAGAATACAATTTTCAACAGGCAATAGCACTGACCCTAAAGGCATGTTAAATGATTTACTAAAATATATCGATAATGAGGATATAAAATCAGAAGATACATGCCAAATATTTCTTGTAATAGATACGGATTTAGATGAAAAACGAATAAGAGAAATAAGAGAGATAAAACAAAAGTGTATTGATAATAGTATAGAAATAATTACTTCTGCACCAACTTTTGAAATATGGTATATAATGCATTATCGTAGCAATAAATTAAAGTTTCAATCGAGCAAAGACGTAAAAAGAGAATTACAAAATTTAAATGGTGTGTATACTGAGGGTATGGACATGTATAAAATAATTAGTTGTCATGTAGATAGTGCCAGAGATATAGCTAAAGCTCTTGAAGAAAGAATTATTAAAGATAAAGAAGATTTATTAAGCTTTAATCCCCATACCAGTATATACAAAATCCTAGATACAATCGAAAAATTTCAACAATAAGCAAGATAACTAAAAAATTATCTTGCTTAAATCTTACTTATTTCTTGCTTAAAATTTTTCTGTATAAGTAAAGTAAGATGACTAATCATATAATTTAATGGTGATAACATGTATTTAAGCGAAATGCAAACAAAAGATATAATAAGTGTAACAACTGGGCAAAATCTTGGTAAAATTGTTGATGTAGAGGTAAGTCATGATGGAAAAGTAGTTAAATTTATCGCCGAGAATAAAAAAATATTTCGTAAAATGCTTAGTAGCAGCGAAATTACTTTTGCCTACAGTGATATAACAAAGATTGGCACTGACTGTATACTGGTAAATAAATAAAAGTTATGGTAATATAAATACATGAAAAGAAAAAGTATATTTATAGCTTTAAGCATTTTTTTACTCGATTTTGTCGTAAAACAAATAATAGATAAGACTATGGCATATAATGCTTTAAAGAAAATTATTCCTAAAGTATTTTATTTAAATAAAGTATATAACACTGGAGCAGCTTGGAGCATCCTTAGTAATCACACCTTTATTTTAATAGTTATCTCTTTAATTGCCTTTCTTATTTTATTGTTTTACCAAAAAGAATTTTCTGATAAAATATCACCATATGCTTTCGGCCTTATTTATGGAGGCTTATTTGGTAATTTACTCGATAGAATAAGATTTGGCTATGTTATTGATTATTTCAAAGTAAATATTGGTTCATATGAGTTTCCCATCTTTAACATTGCTGATATCTCTTTAGTGCTTGGAGTTATTTTAATTATTATAGTGTATCTAAGAAAGGAGCATCATGAACATAGTAAGTAATGCGGAAAATATCCGAATTGATAAGTATTTAAGTAATAAAACAGATATAAGCCGGGAAAATATTACCAAGATGATTGAAGAAGGTTTTATAACTTTAAATGAAAAGAAAGTAAAACCAAGTTATAAAGTAAAACTAGGTGATGAAATATCTATTAAAGATGGCTTCATTAAAGAGTGTACTTTAGAAGCTACTCCCATGGATTTAGATATCGTTTATGAAGATGAGTATCTTATGATTATTAATAAGCCAAGTGGTCTTGTTGTTCATCCTGGCGCCGGCAACTACACTAATACTTTAGTTAATGGCCTTTTAAACTACACTCAAAGTTTAGGAGGTAAGGTAAGTTTTCGGCCTGGGATTGTCCACCGCCTTGATAAAGATACAAGTGGCCTTATGGTAGTATCTAAAGATGATAAGTGTCATGAAGCTTTAACCGAAATGTTTAAAAATAAGGAAGTAAAAAGAGAATATATTGCTTTGTTAGATGGAGTATTTCCACAAGAGAAAGCTGTGATTGATGCGCCAATTGGCCGTAGTAAATCAAGATTTGATAAAATGGATATAATAGCAGGTGGCAAAAAAGCTATCACTCATGTTGAAGTAATAAAAAAATATAAAGAAAAT
This sequence comes from uncultured Bacilli bacterium, assembly GCA_934096125.1. Taxonomy (GTDB): domain Bacteria; phylum Bacillota_I; class Bacilli_A; order RF39; family UBA660; genus Onthocola_B. The sequence goes on along the minus strand of CAKOLB010000002.1, from coordinate 60,340 downwards.
ACGCTTGTAAAGTTATCTTTAGAAACAGGGCGTACTCATCAAATTAGAGTTCATCTTGCTTACACTGGTTATCCTGTCCATAATGACCCAGTATATGGAAATAAAAATGCCACTAGCTTTGGCCAGTATCTTCATTCTTATCACATCCACTTTGTTCATCCCATCACAAATAAAGTCCTTGATTTTCAAAGAAATGTTCCAAGTGAGTTTCAAAAAACATTAGATGAGTTAGATGAAAAGTAGATTAATTAACGTATAAATATTAAAAAGTAAGTAAGGCAAAGCTAAAACAGGAATATAACCAAGTATTCTTTTAAAATCATATATGAGTAAAATTGTAAAGCCTAGAAGCATAATGCTGCTGACAAAAGCAAATAAGTAGTTATGAAAATAAAAGGCAAAAAGAGAAGTTGAGAAGTTAAGTAAGTAGTTAGTTGCGACTGAAAAAACTAAAGGCATATCAAAAAGATGAAAACTGTTAATTTTCAAAAGGATAATGACAATTAAAGACAAAGACAAAATATAAAATAAGTATGTAAGCAAGATTTCGTCACCTCTTTACTAAAGATATGTTTTAGTGTAAAATAATAGAACAAGGAGAGAGATAAATGGCATCAGTAATGATAAGAAAAAATGACCAAATAATGATGAGTCTAGTACATTATTTTGTGACAAAAAAAAACTATGCTCCCGTGCATGTTCAAGGGATAAAAGATGAAATATGGCTAGAAAATTTGGAAGGCCCATATAAAATCATTCGTATTAGTAATAACTCTATTATTAATGAAGAACAGTGCAAATTTGATTTATTTAAGATGAGACAGATAATGAAACAGATTAAGAAAAAAACTTTATCTCTCAAAGTTAATGCTTTAAATATATGCTTAGATATGAGTAATAGGGTGGATACTCCAAGTGATAAATATATTCAAACGATTAAAGCTGATAGTTTTAAAGAGATAAAGAAGTGTCCAAGTATCGTGGAAGTTTTTCCCGACATTAAAAATGAACTTATTGAATCCGATGATGGATTAGAACTTATTATTAATGTCACAAATGATATAAATAAGAAGACTGAAAATAATAATAAATTGTTTGCTAAGGTTTTTTCTCCCAAAAAGATAATTTTTACTAAAATAATTATTGCTATTTGTCTTATAATGTATTTTATTTCTTGTATCAAAAGTGGTAATATCTTTGCATTTGATGCATCTAGTTTAGCATCTTTAGGAGCAAATAACTTAATGCTTGTTCAAAATGGAGAGATATGGCGACTTCTAACATGTGCTTTTCTTCATGCCGGACTACTTCATTTGCTTGTTAATATGTATTCTTTAATTATTATTGGTTCTCAAGTGGAAACTTATATTGGCCGGTGGAAGTTTACCTTTATTTACATTATTAGTGCAATAAGTGGTAGTTTATTATCTTTAGTATTTGCAAGTAGTAATATTGTTTCAGTTGGAGCGAGTGGAGCTTTATTTGGACTTATGGGTGCTTTACTATATTTTGGTTATCACTATCGTTTATATTTAAGTGGTGCTATTAAAAACCAAATCATTCCTATTATTCTTTTAAACTTACTTATCGGCTTTTCCGTCAGTGGAATTGATAATGCTGCTCATGTTGGCGGTTTAATAGGAGGATATTTAGCCTCTATGGCTGTTGGTATTGAGGGAAAAAGTGCTAAAAGAGATATGATTAATGGTTGCATTGTTATGGCTCTTTACTTGCTTTTCTTAAGTTACGTTGTATTTTTTGTTAAGTAGACTAGGTAAATAAATTTATCTAGTTTTTATATGGTTGTTCACTTAATTGAGAATTTTTGATAAAAATTGTGCTTTTATCAAGAGTTAGTTTTGGGGATGCGAAACAAACATAATTAATAAAAAATATGCTTTTTATTTGCTTAAATTACCCAAAAAAACGCAAAAAAATAAAATAAAAATCAAAAATTGAAGTTTTTATTGCAAAAGTAGTCATCTATAAATTCTTAAATGGGGAAAATATGTAATAATGTTCAAAATTGCTGGAATTTTGTGAAAAACCCTAAAAATCAGAGAATATATTGAGAAAATTACATATAAAAAAAGATGTTAAGAACTTGAAAAAAATCTTAATATCTTTTTAAAATTTTCGGTAAAGGCCAACAGCGGTTCCCAAAATAGTTATATTATCAAAGATTAAAGGAGCCATCGTATCATTTTCAGGTTGTAATCTAATATGATTGCTTTCTTTGTAAAATGTTTTCAGAGTAACTTCATTTTCATCAGTCATGGCAACAACTATATCACCATTTTTAGCATTATGAGTTCTTTTCACAATTACATAATCATCATCATAAATCCCCTTGTTAATCATTGACTCACCACTAACGTGTAAGGTAAACACTTCGGAATTTTTAGGAACCATATAAGAGGGAACATCAAAATATTCTCCAGGGTTTTCAATCGCTGTAATAGGACAGCCTGCTGTAATTTTTCCTAGCAAAGGAACTTTAACAATCTCTTCATTCTTTTCGGCATATTCATTATCAACCAAAAGTTCTAGTGTTCTAAATTTATTATTTGTTGATTTAATATAACCTAAATTCTCTAAATTTTTAACATGAACAAAGACTGTAGCAGGACTACTTAACCCAACTCCTGAGCAAATTTCCCTAATTGCCGGAGGATAACCATGCCTTGCAATATATTTTTTAATAAAAGTTAATATTTCACTTTGTCTTTTCGTTAATTGCTTTTTCTCCATCTCCATAAATACCATCCTTCTTAATTACCCTTATTTTAAACTAGTATTTACCAAAAGTCAAACAAATGTTTTGAAAAAAGCCTAGGCACTTTAAAAAAAATATGCTATAATTAACTTGTATTTCTTGTCCTCGTAGCTCAGTAGGATAGAGCGGTTGCCTCCTAAGCAATAGGTCGGAAGTTCGACTCTTCTCGAGGACGCCAAATATATTAGCTAATAGTTATACTTAATGTATAATTATTTTTTTTCATCCAAAACATGTTTATCTTTGTAATTATCTATGATATGCTCATATTAGAGGTTGTGGTTTTTTTATGTTACTTATATATTTTGGAATTTTATTATTAGGGTTTGTACTCTTAATTAAGGGGGCAGATGTCTTTGTTGATGGCTCAGCTAATATTGCTAGAAACTTTAATGTCTCAAAACTTTTAATTGGTCTTACAGTTGTTGCTTTTGGAACCAGTGCTCCCGAGATGGCAGTTAGCATCAAGGCTTTACTTGCCGGTAGTAACGATATTGCTTTAGGTAATGTCATTGGCTCAAATATCTTAAATATCTTTTTAATTATTGGGGCCTGTTCTTTAATTCATCCTTTAGTGGTAAAAAAAACAACAGTTCAAAAAGAACTGCCCATTTTACTTGGCATTACTTTTCTTTTTGTTATTTTAATGTCTGATAAACTTATAAAAGGAGCAGTAGTTAATGATTTAACTCGCCTTGATGGCTTCATCATTCTCGCTTTCTTTGGCATATTTATATGGTATTTAATTAATCTTTCCAAAGAAAAAGATAATAATGCTTTAGATGAAGAGGAATGCTTGCCCCTTTTGAAATCAATACTTTATGCCTTGTTTGGTCTTGTCGCCGTCATAATTGGTAGCAATTTCGTTGTCGATGCCAGTATCTATCTAGCTGGAAAAATCGGTATTAACGAAAAAGTTATCGGTCTTACAATTGTCGCCTTTGGAACAAGTCTTCCTGAGCTTATTACATCTTTAACAGCAACCAAAAAGGGTGAGTTTGATATAGCTATTGGTAATGTCATCGGTTCAAATATCTTTAATATCGGCGTAGTCCTTGGTTTTCCCATAACCTTCATTAAAGAAGTAACCAATATAAACATAAGTGGAGTAGATATTCTTTTAATGCTATTAAGTGCTACTTTATTATGTTTTTTTGCTCTAAAAAAGAAAAAAATAACCAAAGTCCATGGCTGTATATTCTTAGCTCTTCTAATTATTTATTACACTTATCTTATCTATAGCTAGCCTTAATCAAAATCATATAGGTATTTAAGATAACAAACAACAATTTTTTCCATATCTAAAACTTTGGCATATCCAAGTAATTTTTCCTTATTACATTTTCGCAAGTATTTCTTAAGTAAATACTGCTTTTTTTTAAGATTAATAATTTTCTTTCCCCGAATTAAATCACATACCGTTCTTTCTAAATCATAGCATTTAAGAACTCCTCCAAATAAGTTTATTTTAACCAGCCCTAAATTTAGAACTTCTTTTTTTACATAAAACACTTTATACAAGTTTAATTTTGGATTATGATAGCCATAAACTGTTGTTATCATAATCTCTTTTTCTTCTTCAAGTCCCAAAATATAAAGGGCTGAAAGATGTGAAAAAACTGCAAGCGGATACCTCCCTTGTAAATCTAGTAGTTCCCTAAACATAATTATCACCAAATCAAACATAACACTTACTTTACATGTAGTCAATTATTTGTTTCGCTTTTCATTTTTTTAAGAGTATGATATTATTATTTATAGCATAGGAGTGATTTAATTATGAGTAAAATGGATAACATGGCAATAAATAGTATTAAAGTCTTAGCTCTAGACATGATAGATAAAGCTAAAAGTGGCCATCCAGGAATAGTTTTAGGAGCAGCATCAATAATTTATGCACTTTACAAAGACCATCTAAATGTAGTTCCTGGAAATAGTACTTGGGTCGGGCGAGATAGATTTGTTTTATCAGCAGGTCATGGTTCGGCTTTACTGTATTCTTGTCTTTATCACATGGGTTTTGATATTGAAATGGAAGAATTAAAACATTTTCGGGACTTAAATTCCTTAACTCCCGGTCATCCAGAATATAAAGTAACTCCAGGTGTTGATGTTACCACTGGTCCTTTAGGAGAAGGCGTAGGGATGGCTGTTGGAATGGCTCTAGCGCAAAGATATTTAGATGCAATTGCTAAAAAAGAAAAAAATGATACTAAACTTTTAGACTATTATACTTACTGTCTTTGTGGTGATGGTGATTTAATGGAAGGGGTTAGTTATGAAGCGTTATCTTTTGCTAGCACCCAAAATTTAAACAAGTTAATACTTTTATATGACCATAATGAAGTAAGTCTTGATAGTAGTACCGATATTACTTTTACGGAAAATATTTACACTCGTTTTGAAGCCTTAGATTTTAATATTATAGATGTTAAAGATGGTAGTGATTATAAAGAGATAAGTAGTGCTATCAAAAAAGCTAAAAAGAGTAAAAGACCATCAATTATTATTTGTAACACTATAATCGGTGAAGACTCTAAACTAGAGGGAACTAACAAAGTGCATGGTGCACCTCTAACCAAAAGTGACCTTGCCAGTATTAAAAAAGAATATAAAATTACCGAACCAGCATTCAGCATTCCTAGTACTATTTTAAAATATTTACAAGACAGTATTAATCTAAGGGTAAATAAAAAGTATGCAGCTTGGAAAGAAGAGTATACGACTGTTAAAGAAGAGGAGTTAACAGGCCTTGTTCATTTACTTAATCTTCTTGAAAGAAATGCTTTTGTAATTGACTTTGATGATAGTAAATTTAAAATTAGTGATGACTACAAAGAAGCTCTTCGTGATAGCAATCATAAAGTCATGAACTTAATATCTCCCAAAAGTCCTTTCTTCCTTGGTGGTTCTGCCGACCTTTCCAGCTCTTGTAAAACTGCTTTAGATAAATCTACCATTCAAAGCAGTAAAAATCCGCTTGGTAAAAATATTTATTTTGGTGTTCGGGAGCATGCCATGGGAGCAATATTAAATGGTATGGCTTTATCCAATCTAAAAGTCTTTGGTTCAACCTTTTTATCCTTTAGTGATTATTTAAAACCAGCTATTAGATTATCCGCACTAATGAACTTACCAGTTACCTACATATTTACCCATGACTCAATATATGTTGGCCAAGATGGACCTACTCATGAGCCGGTAGAGCAGCTTAGTGCTTTAAGAACTATTCCTAATCTTTTAACATTTCGTCCCGCTGATATCAATGAAATCATGGGCTCTTGGGAATATATTTTAAAAAATAACTGTGCTACTAGCTTAGTTATTAGCAAAGAAGTTAGAAATCGTCAAAAGAATACTAATGCCAAATTTGTTAAATATGGAGCATACATGGTTCGCAAAGAAAAGTATCATTTAGATGGTATAATCATTGCAACTGGTAGTGAACTAGAAGTAGCAATGGAAATATCAAAAGAACTATTTACTTTAGGAATAGATACCAGAGTTGTTTCAATGCCAAGTATGGAACTTTTCTTAAAGCAAAATCCTAACTATGAAAAACAACTTCTTCCCAAAGAAGTTCCAACCTTTGTTATCGAAGCCGGAAGCTCTCTTATATGGAATAGATTTGCCAGCAAGCCAGAATACATTTTCGGTGTTAATAAATTTGGTATGAGTGGTAAACCTGAAGAAGTAATTAAGTACATGAAAATGGATAAGAATAGTATTTTAACCAAAATTTCTAAATTTTTAAGTAATGAAGAGTTAATCGACACAATCTAACAATGTTCTCGTTTTCTCCTTGGTATCATATACTTGGGTGAAGAAATGAGAACATTTTATATATTTAAAATTAGCAAGGAAATGGCAATCCTTTTAAAGGAAAGTCCACACAATTTATTTAAGTCTTTGGAAGATATTTATTATCTTGATAAAGCAAATATTAATCTTGGCAAAGATTTACTTGACCAAATCATTGTGCCAATAGATAAACTAAAATACAATAAACTAATTTATGAAAAGAATAAAAATAACGATTTTTACATTAAAAGTGGGGACATTCATAAGATAATCAATAAGTATCGGGAAGAAAATACAGTCATTACAGTAAAAAACTCTCACATTCTTTTGAAGACTAACGTTTTAACCAAAAATATTTGTAAATTCTTGTGCGATGAAAATCTTTTTGCTTGTGATTTTGAAGCAAAAGACTACTTTTGGCTTGAGAAGTTAGCTTGTTTATAGTAAAATTAACTTAGGGAGTGATAAATATGGGTAAACTAATACTATACCTAATTATTGGCATTATCATTGGCCTTGTCATCGGTTTTCTTTTAGCCAGATTTTTCATGAAAAAAATGTTAAACGAAAATCCCCCAATTAATGAAAAGATGATTGAAGTGATGATGTCTCAAATGGGCAGAAAGCCAAGTCAAAAACAAATAAAACAAGTAATGCAACAAATGAATAGATTTAAATAAATAGTCTATTTTTTTCATGCTTGTAAATAAATGTCAAATGCTATTTACTTTTATTTCATATTTTGTTAAAATTGACATATAGAATAAAAGAGGTGTCTACATGATTGATTTTCTATATGATTTATATAAAAATGATAACTTTACTATCTATTTAACCATAGCTTTGGTAATTCTTATTATCTTATTTGTTGTTGTTCTTCTTTTCGGTAAAAAAGACCAAAAGTTAGAAGAGACGAAAAGACTTCAAAAGTTAGAGGTTGAAGCTTTTAAAGAAGAAGATACTTCGCCTGCTAAAATTGAAGTAAAAGAACAAGCGAGGGATGAAGTAAAAGTTCCCGAGACTAAAGCAGATGAAAATGTTAATATTACGGAGTTTATGCCAAACTTAAGCACGGAAGTAAATATGGCTATGCAAAATGAAGCCCCTGCAGAAGAACCAGTTAAACCTCATTTAACAGAAGAAGACAATAAGCCGATTAACTTTGAAGAATTTAATAAAATGCCAATGCTTGATGATGAAGATGATAGCACTTTAATCACTGACTTAAGCGAGCTTGACAACATAAAAAAAGAATTTAATTCAATTGATATACCTGATATTAAAGATGAAGTAAAAGAGGATAAGCCAACTTATAAACCAAGTTCAGTTTTCAGCTCAGTTTACGTAAACAGTGAAGCTGATAACAAAGCTAAAGAAAACAATCAATCTAGCTTATTTACTATTCTAGATGATGAAGAGGAAGTTCTAGATTTACCTCAGTTAAATGAAGAAACAAAGCCAAAAAAAGAGGATACACAGGCGATAGATTTTAGCAACTTCACGGGAGAAACATACAAAATTAATAAGTAATACTCTAAAGACTAGGGTATTACTTTTTTTATCAAAATATTTTATTTTCTAACATAATTTCTCCTTTCGTAGTTAGTCAGATGCATCTGCCCAATCTGTTAATAATTAATATAATTTTATCATACTTTTAATTTTTAATATTATATTTCTAAGTCGTAATATAAATATCTTAAAACCATGATATTTATCTCTATCTTTGCTATTAAAATTTAGTTTTACAAAAAAGCTAAAGGGTGCTAAAATGAAGAAAAGTGGGTGATTAATATAAAAGCAAATATAAAAAGTTATATTTTATTATTGTTTTGTGCAATAGTTCTTTTGTTCTTTGAATGTTTTATCATGCGTATCGATGGGGCTTTTGGTCTTTTTATCTGCCTTTTTAGTATTTATTTAATCGTGGGAAGTATCATTAGAATTTTAAAACTTTGGGGCATTAAAGTGGACTTGATGACTAAAATTGATATATTGATATTTTAATGCTAAAAAAAATATATATTGAAATAACTAATAATTGTAATTTTAATTGCCACTTTTGCATTAAGAACTCAAGGAAATCCCAAAACATGACTTTTGATAATTTTCAAAAGATACTAAAAAAAATAAAAGGCCACACTAAATACATTTATCTTCATGTTTTAGGCGAGCCTCTTATGCACCCAGAGATAAATAAGTTTATTGATTATGCCAGCCAAGACTTTTATGTAAATGTTACAACCAATGGCTATTTTCTTTCTTTGATTAGAAATAATAAAAACATAAGACAAATAAATATCTCTCTTCATAGTTATGATGATGAAAAAGCACGCCTTAAGCTAGGAGAAATATTTGCAGCTACCGATAAACTTAAAAAGCACACCTTTATCAACTACCGGTTATGGACTACTAAAAGTCCAGTAGTTATTAAAGCTTTAGAAGAAAAATATCATTGGCAAATTACTGGATCACATAAGCTTTCAGATAATGTATTTTGGGACATGGACAAAAACTTCATTTGGCCTGATTTAAACAACAATTTACATAATGAAAGTGGCGCATGTTATGCTTTAAAAGACCACATAGCTATTTTGGTCGATGGAAGTATCGTCCCATGCTGCCTAGATAGTAAAGGAGATATAACTCTTGGAAATATTTATGAAGATGATTTAAATAAAGTTTTAGAAAGTCCGAGGGCTAAGAATATGCAAGAAGGCTTTAAAAATAAAAAAAGAAAGGAAAATCTATGTATTCATTGTGGATACATGGTAGGTAAATAATCTATGAATAAATATACTTGCAAGAACAAAGATGCTTTATATTTTAAAAAGGTAAAATTAAGCCCTAATCCCTTTTTCGAAGATACTGACGAAATACTTTATAGCTTAGCTTTTCTAAGATATTTAGATAAAACTCAAGTTTTTAGTTTCAAAGATAATGACCATTTAACGAAAAGAATGACTCATGTTTTATATGTGAGTAAAATTGCTAGAACTATCGGGCGCAGTCTTGGACTTAATGAGGATTTAATTGAAGCTGCAGCTTTAGGACACGACCTTGGCCATACTCCTTTTGGTCACGTAGGAGAAACTATTTTAAATGAAATATCTTTAAAAAATAAAGAAGGGTATTTTAATCATAATATTCAAAGTGTTAGAATTTTAACGACGCTTGAAGATCACGGCAAAGGTAAAAATATTACCCTGCAGTGTTTAGATGCAATTATGTGCCATAATGGCGAGATAGCTAAAGAAAAGTATACCTATAAAAGTAAAACTAAAGAGAAATTTAAAGAAGAATATCTAGCATCTTATCAAGATGAAAGTGTAAATAAATCACTTGTCCCTATGACTTTAGAGGGATGTGTAGTTCGAATTAGTGATTTAATATCTTATTTAGGACGAGATATTGAAGATGCTATGCGAATGAATTTAGTTACCTTTGATGACATACCAGATATTGTTAAAAAAGTATTAGGAACAAGTAATGAAGAAATTGTCAAAACAATCATGGATGACTGCATAAAAAATAGTCTAGGCAAAAATTATATCTCTTTAAGCTCTGATGTTTATGATGCCGTTGAAACACTTAAAGCTTTTAACTATGAAAATATTTATTATAAAGCTTATACAAAAAAAGAAAAAGAAAATATAAAAAAGCTATTTAATGACTTATTTAATCGCTGCCTTGAAGATGTTAAAAATAATAATCAAAACAGTACAATTATAAGCTCTTACTTAAATAATATGTCTAAAAAGTACCAAAAAGAAAATACTCCTGAAAGAATAGTACTAGATTATATCGCTGGAATGACGGATGATTATGCCTTAAAAGAATATAATAAAATTATAAATAAAAGCCATACTAAAGGTGAGGTGGAAAAATGATTAAGAAAACTTATGCAGCAGGATGCTATAAAGTGTACACGATTAAAACTGATAAATTTAAAACTGCTCACATGGAAGTGATATTTCGAAAAAAGGCTACTCGAGAAAGCCTTCCTCTTTATACCTTTTTAGCTGATATGTTAAGTGAAAGTACTAAAAAATATCCAAGCAAAAAAGATTTAGTGGTGGAGTTTGAAAAACTTTATTTAGCAAGCATCAATGCCCAAACTTCTAGAACAGGTACATGTTTAAATTTTTCTTTTATACTAGATTTTATTAATCCAAGCTATATAAAAGATGATAATTATTTAGAAAATATCATTAAATTATTAATGGAAGTTATCCATAATCCAAATGTTACTAATGAAGAATTTGATTTAAAAACATATAACTTTATCAAAGATAAACTTCACAGGGAAATAGACAGTTTAAAGGAAAATCCTGCTAAGTGGAGTATTAGAAAGGCTTTAAGTTACCTTGGAGAAAGTGCAAGTTCTTATACACTTTTAGGTTCGCATGAAGATATTGATAAAGTAACTCCTAGTACTCTTTATAAAGCATATCAAAGTTTATTTAAAGACTTTACCTGTGACGTTTTCATAATCGGGGACTTTGACATGGACCATTTAGTATCATTATTTAAGGAAAACTTTTCTCTCCGCGTTATTAATGAAACAAAACTAGATTTACTTGTTAATAACGAGCCGGTAAAAAAAGAGAAGGTGTATACTGAAAAAAGTGATAATGTCCAAGCTAGCCTGGTCATGCTTTATAATGTTGATAATACGGAAAACTTAGACCGTGATATTTACATGAATGTATTCAACTACCTCTTTGGAAGTGGGGGATTAAACTCTGTTTTATATCAAAACCTGCGGGAGAAAAATAGCATGTGCTATGCCGTAAGTAGTATGTATTTAAAATATGATAAACTTCTTTTAATTCAAGTATCTCTTGAGAGTAAGAATGTTGAAAAAGCGATAAGCTTAGTTAAAAAGTCTTTAAAAGAAATGCAAAGGGGAGAGTTTACCGAGGATGCTTTAGAAGAAGCTAAAAAGAATATGCAAATAGCTCTCGACTTTGTCTGTGATAATCAAATATCCCTTCTTGATAACTATATTTTTAATGTTTACGCCGGTCTTCCGCTAGTTGAAAAAAGACAAGAACTATTTGGAGAAGTAACTTTAGAAAACGTTGTTAATATAAGTAAGAAAATAAAACTTAACACCATATTAGTATTAGAAGGGAGGGAAAACTAATGCTTGAAGAATTGAATTTAGTAGGTTTAAATGAAAAAATATACTACTATAAAACTAAGACTGGATTGCCAGTTTATATGTGGATAAATGAAAAAATTAAAAGTATGCATGCCAGCTTATCTGTTCGTTATGGCTCAGTTCATACCAGTTTTAAAAAGGGCAAGAAATCTTTTACTGTCCCAGATGGAACAGCTCACTATCTAGAACACGTTAAATTTAACATTGATGAAAATACCACCGCCCATGATGAATTTCTAAAACTAGGAGGAGATGCCAATGCTTTTACAACATTCAAGTATACATCATACATTGTTTTTGCAACCGAAAACAAATGTGAAAATTTACGTCTTTTATTAGACTTTGTTTATAATCCTTTTTTTACGAAAAAACTTGTTAATAAAGAGCGGGGAATTATAATCGAGGAAGCAGCTATGGGGCAAGATGACCCTTATACAATTTGCTTTTTCAAATCCCTTTCAAATATATTTTCTAAGCTGAAATATAAAGATTATATCACTGGAACTAAAGAAGAAATTGAAAAGATAACTGTAGCTGATTTAAATTTAGTCTATGATACATTTTATCATCCCGAAAATATGTTTTTAATAATCACTGGTAACTTTAATCCCTATGAAATGGCAAAAGTAGCCGAAGAAACATTATCGGAAAAAACATTTAATGAATATGAAAATCCTATTATTATCAAGGAACATGAACCCCAAAAGGTTGCCAAAGAATATGAAGAAGAGTTTTTAAATATTAGCTATCCTCGGATAAAATATCAAGTAAAGCTAGACTTAAATAAATTTTCAAATATTTCTTATTATGAAATAAAGTTATTATCAAACTTAATCATGAACATTAATTTTGGGGGAACAAGCACATTAAGAGATAATTTAATGCAAAAGAACTTAATCACATCAATGTATGCTAGCACAGATATATACGATGACTTTTTAGTTCTAAGTGTTACAGCCTCAACTGACTATATTGATGAGGTAGTAGGGCAAATAGATAAGACATTTCATAATCTAAAGGTAACAAAGGAAGATTATCTTCGGAAAAGAAATGCTGGTATTGCCAGTTTGATATTGCAATTTGAAAATATTGAAACAGTTAATACCTCCCTGCAAGATAACTTAATAAATGAAGGTAAAATAATAACCGACATGAAAGATAGAATAGAAAGTATTACTTTAAGCGATTTAGAAAGCATTATTGATTTAATTGATTTAGATAATAAGAATATAACTATTTTCAAACCACAAAAAAACCAAGACTAAACACCTTGGTTTTAATATTATCTGTTGTAAAATTCAACAATAAGTTGTTCATTAATCTCTGAATTAAGTTCACTTCTTTCAGGGAATCTTACATACTTACCAGATAAACTTTTAACATCCATTTCTAGATAAGCAGGTACAACCTTTTTTTGTTCTAAAGCATCCTTAATAGCTGGATGGTTAAGTGAATTTTCTTTAACAGAAATTACATCTCCAACTTTAACAGTATATGAAGGAATATTAACCTTTTTACCATTAACTAAGATATGCCCGTGATTAACAATTTGTCTTGCACTTCTTCTAGTTCTTGCCATTCCTAAACGATAAACTAGGTTATCAAGTCTAGATTCAAGAAGGATAAGTAAATTTTCCCCAGCAATACCATGCATCTTAGAAGCTTTATCAAATACTTTTCTGAATTGTTTTTCGTTTAATCCATAAAGAATTCTTACCTTTTGTTTTTCTTGTAACTGAATACCATATTCACTAAGTTTACGACGACGTGATTGTCCATGTTGTCCAGGTGCATATGGTCTTTTTAAATCAGTTCCATTTTCAAGTGTTGAAAAACCAAGTCTTCTAGATTTCTTATTAGCTGGTCCCGTATATCTTGCCATAAAATCTCCTTTCATTTTATTTGCAAAATATTTATCTGTCTTCATTTTAAAATAGGGAGTTTAAATTAATTTTCCTAGGGCAGTCCTAAGTACTTTATTCCAAACTTTGGTTTAAACACATTATCTCAAAACAAAAACACTGCCTAAATAACTTGCACAAGTATTATATCTTATCATTATCTACTTTGTCAATTAAATTTCCCGCATTTTATCTTGGTCTTTATAAGGATTTTTCTTATCTATTTTATCAACAAATAGTATTCCATCGAGGTGGTCTATTTCATGTTGGAAAGCAACTGCCAAATCTTCTCTAGTTCGCATCTTTTTTTTATTTCCCTCAAAGTCATAATATTCTAAGGTAATTCGAGCATGCCTTGGAACAATTCCCTCAACCTCGCGGTTCACGCTTAAGCATCCTTCTCCCTCACCAATATAAACCATCTCTTCACTTTGACTAATAATCTTCGGATTTATTATTATATACTCATCAAAAGTATTTTTCTCATCCTTTTCATTTGCAATCACAAACATTCTAATTGGCACGCCCATTTGCACAAAAGCCATACCCATACCAGCCCGCAAATCATATTTATCAGCGATAACCTCATCTTGGCTCATCTTTAAATAAGTCAAAGTATCATAGGCAAGTTTTCGATATTCTTCACTAACCGGAAAACTTACATCTTTACTTTTTTGATGTAGTATCTTATGTTTTTCATCTAATATTTTTATATTTGGTAACTTCATTTTCCCTCACCTGTTTTGTATTTTACCAAAAAAGCCCTTAAAATGCAAAAAAGAAGCCTCAAGGCTTCCATTTATATAACTAATTATTGTTGTTATTCCAGCTCCAGCCAGCACCTAATATTATTACCAAAAGAATAAACAAGACAATCCATATAGCAGCACCAATACCATAACCACTAGTATAACCAGCATAAGTAGGGGCACATCCACTTTGACCTGCATAGCCACCACCGTAGTAGCCAGTATTTCCGTAGTAATACATACTTTTACCTCCTTTACGTATCTACTATACTTTATTATAAATGACGATTTTTTGACATTAAAATAACCCAACTTTCGAAAAAAAGACCTTTTTAAAAGAGTTTTATGATAAAATAATTTTTAGGAGTAGAGTTATGCGTAAATTATTTTCAAAAATAGATATACCCCTTTTTATTATGACTATTATTTACATTGTCTTAGGTCTTGTGATGATTTATAGTGCCTCAAGTATAACTGCAGTAGTTAGATACGGCTATGAGCCATACTTCTTTTTCATTAGACAAGCAATATTTGTAGTAGTGGCTCTTATTTTTGGCCTCGGTATCATCTTAAGACTTCCAACTAGGTCTTACGCAGCTTTTTCTTGGCCTTTAATGTTTGCTCTTATCGCCTCCCTTGCTTTCTTGTTTGTGCATGGGAAAGTTGCTGGTGGAGCAGTCAGTTGGTATGATTTGAAATATTTCAAAGTCCAGCCTAGTGAGTTTGCCAAATCTATCATTATTATATTTATGGCTATATATTACAATAAACTTCATTATAAAAAAACTAAAAATATTTATATTTATTTTATTCCTTTAGTTTTAGTAGGAATTGTTGTAGGTCTTGTCTTTATGCAACCTGACATGGGAAGTGCAGCTATTATCGCTGGCATAACTTTTCTAACCTTTATAAGTATTCCAGCCATCAAAAATAATTTCTTAAAATTTTTTAAAATTATCGCCGTTATTATCACTGTTTTAGCTGTTGCAGCCTTGTATTCTGGAAATGATATTTTAAGTAGTGTGCAAAAGGGAAGACTTAACTTTCGTAATCCATGCTCAAGGTACACTGAAGAAACTGGTTATCAAGTTTGTAATGGATTTATTGCCATGAACAATGGTGGACTTTTCGGAGTAGGCCTTGGCAATTCAACTCAAAAGTATTTATACTTGCCAGAATCCCATACCGACTTTATCTTTCCCATCATCGTGGAAGAACTTGGCCTCGTAACTGGCGTCTTTATCGTCCTTGGTTATGCTTATATGCTAATTAGAATTTTAAAAATAGCTAAATCTTCGGAAAATTTACGCTGCTCAATTTTAGCTTATGGAACGTTTTGGTATTTTGCTCTTCATATTCTTGTCAATCTCTTAGGAGTATTAGCTTTAATCCCCCTAACCGGCGTACCACTTCCCTTTTTAAGTTACGGAGGTTCATTTACTGTTAATGCCATATTTATGATTTGTATCGTTGAAAGGGTTAATATTGAAAATAAAATAAATAAGACTAAAAGAGAAATCAAAAACTCTTTATAGTCTTATTTTTCTTTAGGGCAAGGGTTCATAACATCCGTCAAGCCTAAAAGGTAATCAGCAATTTCTTTTTGTGTAACATTTTTGTAATCGCGCACCCATTTTAATCTTTGCGTGTAATACATTTTATTCACCAACATCTTTATACCACTTGAAAATAGATAACTATTGACTAGTGAACACATTTGTTGTGTAATTTAATTACAATAGATATGTAGTAAATAGTGAGGTATTAATTATTTATAAAAAAAAGTTTAGTAAAGCAAAAATATTACTAGTGGTAGCGATTATGACAGTTTCAGTGCTTGTAACTGGGGCAACATATGTTTATTTTATCGCGCAAGGTGGAGCTTATACAAATAGTAGCTTGTGTGTGCAAACATCATTTGTAAGTGGCAAAGGAAATATCACGGGAAGTGCCGGATATTTTTGGCCGCTAAACACAAATTCTGGTGCTATATCTGGTGCTATATATATAATAGACTTGTTAGGATACATAACAGCTCGCAATCCCAGGGCAAGTGATACTGATTATCAAGTAAAGCCAGTGTTTTACCTAAAAAGTAGTGCCTTATACAAAAGTGGCTCCGGAACCTTTAGTGACCCATATAGACTAGCTATTTAATTTAAGAAAGTACCTTGTTTTTGCCCCAAATGGGCTTAGTTAGGACAAAAAATAGTAAAAATTGCAATAAACGCATTTTTTTTATTGATTTTAAAAGGATTTTTTGATAACCTTAATATGTAAGGCTAGTGTCTTACGGTAATGAATTTTAGATAATGGGAGGTAAAGATTATGTCTAAAACAGAATTAGTAGAAATTATTGCAAAAGAAGCTGGGCTTTCAAAAGCTGATGCTGCACGTGCACTAGATGCTACAATTACAGGAATTACTACAGGTCTTAAAAAAGACGGAAAGGTTGCTTTAGTTGGTTTTGGAACATTTACTGCTAAAAAAAGAGAAGCTAGAGATGGAATTAACCCTTTAACTAAAGAACCAATCAAAATTCCTGAAAAGACTGTTGCTTCATTCAAAGCTGGAAGCAAATTAAAAGAAGCTTTAAATTAGTCAAAAAAATGAAAAGTTGGTGTCAATCAACTTTTTTTTCTTGGCATAGTAGGGTATAATATAAATAAAGACAGAAAAGAGGTATAACATGAAAAAGAAGATAGCAGTTTTACTAGGAATAGGAATAACATTTTTTATAGTGCCATTTCTAATAAATATTTATAGTATTTTTCGGCTTATATCGCTTGCCATAGGTATCACAATTATTGTCATCAGCATTAACTTAATGGAAAGACATAATATCATCTTAACTCTTCTGTTACCTCTTATACTTATAATTTTAGCTTATGGGGTCGATACTTTTCTTCTAAACAAATTTATGCACGTTCCAATTTTTGTTTATGGTGAAAAAAGTAGTGCAAAGATGAAAACTTATAATAGTTTTTTCTACCGTATATATAACTGTGATGGAAGTTTAGTTCTTGATTATGGGTATAAAAAAAGTTATGCTTGTAGTAATAAAGATTTAGATGTGATAAATGTTAACACGCTTTTGCATGACCCGCATGCATCTTATCAAAAATACGATAATAAATTTGTGAAAGTTGCTGGTAAAGTGTCCAAAATAACTGGCAATGAAAGTATTGAGCTTTCCTTATTTACAAATAGTGAAAATAGTTTAAACGGCTACGTCAACTTTAATACCAATTACAGCCTTAAAGTGGTGAGCACAACTGACTTAAGTAGCTTCCGAGTTTATGATGAAATAACTGTTATTGGGCGAGTTGAACAAATTGATGAAGTCGCTGGACAAACGATAATTACTTTAACAGATACCAAAATAATTCCAAGTAGTATTTATGATGATTATACTTTTGAAGTAGTTACAAATGATGTAGAAAGTTTAACCGATTTAGATAAAGAAAATAATTACTATTATTATGGAATAACTAGTCTTAATGTTTTATATAATGTCGATAATATTTATGAACTTAGCTACCTTTTATCCGATAGCAAGATTAAATGGGATGATTTAATAAAGGATGGCAATCTCAGTGAATATAAAGATGAAAATGAAAAAGTTATTATGCGAAAGTATGAATTTGATAAATATACTTTGGTAAGTTGTGCAAATAACAAGAAAATAATTGCTAATAAGAAGTTTAATATTGATGAAAATATTTGCTCACTTGAGCTGGAAAATAGTTAGGTGAAAAAAACCTATCTTTTTTTTGCTTTTTTCTTGACAAACCCTTATTAAATTTGTATTTTAATAGAAAAAGAAAGATGTGGGCCTATGATTATAACAGAAGAAATGCTATTTGATGAAATTGCAAAGTATAATAAAGAAGAACTAGAACATGTGAAGAAAGCTTTAAAAGTTGCTAAAACACTTCATAAGGGTCAGTTTCGTAATAGTGGAGAAGCATATATTTCCCATCCTATCGCAGTTAGTTATATTCTGGCACAAATGCATGCTGATAAAAATTCTTTGTGTGCAGCACTTTTACATGATACGCTCGAAGATACGCCTTATACTAAAGATGAGATGATTAAAGATTTTGGACCTGATATAGCCAGCTTGGTTGATGGAGTAACTAACTTATCAAAACTAAATTTTAATACTCCAAAAGAAGCAGTGTATGCTAATTTTCGTAAACTTTTAACAGGTCTTGTCAAAGATCCAAGGGTAGTGCTTATTAAACTGGCCGACCGTCTTCACAATATGCGTACCTTAGAATATAAAAGCTTAGCTAAACAGCAGGAAAAAGCTCTTGAAACCAAAAACTTCTATGCTCCTTTAGCAGGTATAATTGGAAACCATAAAATAAAAACTGAACTTGAATTACTATCCTTTATGTACTTAGAACCAGATGAGTATAAAGAACTTCTTTGGGAAAGGGAAAATGCTAGTTTAAAAGCAAGTAGAGAGCTTTCTATTTTGAAAGAAAGAGTAGAGTTTAGTTTAGAGCAAAATAAAATGACTGCTGAGGTAAATACAAGGGTTAAAAGTCCAGCTAGTATCTATAGAAAGATGAAAAAAGGTTACGAACTTCATGATATAAATGATTTATATGCCTTAAAAGTTACAGTTTCTATGCCTGTTAATTGTTATGAAAGCTTAGAAGTAATTAAAAAGTTGTGCGGAGAAACTGATGCTCCAGTTTATGACTTTATCAAGTTTCCCAAAAATAATTTATATCGTAGTTTGCATATGATTATAAATGATAATCCTTTAGGTCATGTTCAAGTCCAAAGTACAACTACCGAATTTAATTTTATTAATGATTATGGTTTAGCTGGTTACTGGTTTTTAATAAGAGGAAAAGCTCTTGGGCAAATGAAAGAAGATTTAGAAGAGAGATTTCCTTTCTTCCCAAAATTAAAGCAAATAAATGGGGAAAATTTAACAAATAAAGAGTATTATGATGAAGTTATCAAATATATTTTAGGACCCAAGATTTTTGTTTGTTTTGATAATAAGAGGATGCTTGAGATACCTAAAAATTCGCAAGTGGCCGATATCATTAAAGAGGCTGCTGGAAAATCTATTTTAGTAAACGGCGAGGAAGTCACATCTACAAAAGAACTTCACAATAAAGATAAAATTGAAATAGTTAGAAGTCGCATTAAAAAAGACTAAGTGACTGAGCAAATAGCAGGTTGTTTTAAAGATAAAATGATGACTTTAATAAAATGGAAGGATTGGTGAAAAAATGACATTAAAAAATAAAGCAATATCAGAATTGTTTGAAAAATTAAAAGCTAATAAAATAGATTATCCACTAGCACTTGTTGGTTCCGCTACTACGAAATCAGAATTTAATGATTTGGATTTATTAATGGTAGTTGATGAGAAAAATAAAGCTGAACAATTATTACTAGAATGTTTTAAGAATGAAAAAATTAAGCTAGTAGATGATGCAATAAAAATTTTAGATTATCTAGATATAGAAATTAGTATAGCACTATATACAAAAGAAAATATTGAAGAAATTATAGGAAACTTTTTATCCGGTAAAGGAAATATACCGACCCATAGAACTTGGAGTATAGGCTATTGGATATGCGAAAGTTTCGTTGATAATCTTTCAAAAATGGAAATTATAAATGATAAACATGACTTTTTAAAAATAATGCAAGCATTAACCCAAAAAAAATCTCCATATGCAAAAAGGAAAATTATATCTGAATGTATTGAGGAAATAGAACTAAAGAAAGAATTAATTCAAAAATACGAAGTTGGATCGTTAGAATATAATATACTAAAAAATGATTTAGTGTTATCAATAATTAGAGGAATTTATACTAATAACAATCAATATATAAGCGGTTTTAAGAGATTAACTACATTAGTTGATAATTGTCAGGAACCTATTAGAAAAGAAATTTTGAAATATATCAAAGATGGTAGTATAGAATCTATTGTATATATTTTAAGTATATTAAAGGAAAGTATTAGATGGAACAACACAATATATTTAGGTACGTGGCAATATGGTGGTGGATTTAAAAACCTATCAAATGAAGAAATTGAAAATCTACTAGAATATGCGAAAATGAAAGGAATAAAAAAATTTGATACAGCTTTAGTATACGGAAAAGGCAATGTAGAAAAGATATTATCTTTAGTAGTAACCGATAAGGAAGAGGTTTTAACTAAGATTCCGGCTAAGAATAAACCTGGCAATGATAATAACTCAATAATAACAAATTTTTATTCATTTGAATATATGAAAGAATGTGTTAATAAATCATTAAAAAATTTAAATAAAGAAAAAATAGATATATGTTTGTTACATAATTGGGCAGTGGAATGGAATAATCATTTTGAGATAATAGAATGGTTATTGCAATTGAAAAGAGAAAATTTAATAAATAGAATCGGAATATCTCTGCCTAATGGTTATGATAATGCTTTATCAGACAAAATATTATCATTTATTGATGTAATAGAAGCGCCATATAATCCAGAAAATACATGGATAGAAAAATATATAGAAGAATATAAGAAATATGGGATAGAAATAATATTGAGAAGTCTGTTTTTGCAAGGGAAAATCTTAAAGAATAATAACGACTTAGTAGAGAATATTATAAAAAAAAGTATGGAAAAAGATACATCATTAGTTATTGGCATGACTACCTTTGATCAAATAGATAGAAACGTAAAAGTATTGGAGAAAAAATATGAATGATAAATTAACCGAAAATATTAAACAAATTTATTTAAGTGGGAAGAGATATTCGTTGTGTGAATATATGTTTGGGGTATTAAAAATGGATCATAATGATCCGCTCTCCTGTGTTAGTGAGGCCAACAACTCATTTAGTATAGACTATTGGAAAGGTTGTGCATACCAATGTGCTTATTGTCATATTCAAGGTATTTATGAGGATTTAGATGAAAATTATAAAATGATTAAAAAAATTGAGCCGAGAAGTCAATTCTCTATTGAAGAAATAATTAACGCATTAATACAACATCCATACTTCGAAAAAAATAAAAGCATAGTCAGTATAGCTACATCAAGTACCGAGCCATTTGCATCAAACCAAACAATAGAGAGTACTTTGAAAATAATGGAATATTTTACAGAATTAGGTTATAAAAATCCATTTTGGATAGTAACCAAAGCTGGAATACCAAATTATATTTCAGATAGACTAAAAAAAATTTGCGATAATGGGAACAATATTATGATATCTATATGTTGGGCAGGTAATCCTCAAATTATTGAACCTGCTCAACATAATCGCTTTAAAAATATTGAAAAATTAAAAGATACTGGTGTAACTGTAAGTTGGTATTTGAGACCTTTGGTTGCTGAGTGGGGAGCCAATAAGGAACATATAGAACAAATGATGAAGATGATAAGTAGTAATTATGGCGAGTATATAGATATGATAGTCCCAGGTGGCTTAAGATGGACTGAAGGAATAGAATTTGGCTTGAAATATATACGTGGATTAAAAATGCCAAATTTAATTAGAGAACATAACAAAAAAACTTTATCTTCAGAGCTTGTAGATGATATTATAGAATTATGTCAAAAATATTTTCCAAACAAACCAGTATATTTTCATTCATCTTGCGCTATATCTCATATGCTTAATAGAAATAATGTGGCTTTACTAAATTTATATGATGAAACTACATGTAATAAATCGATATGTAGTAATAGATGTAAGAATATGTGTAGAAATTTAAAATTCAATGATAAATTACTTAAAGAATGTGAAGAGAAATTGATAAACTCAGGAATTAAAATTAACTTAAAGAAAGTAGATAGTAAGAATAAAATACTATCCAAACCTAATTTTGACAGTTTTACATATTCTGAAAAACAGCAAATAAAAAAGACATTAGCATTAGTAGCAAATGAAAAAGGAGTGATTAAAAATTAAAGCTAGTAGGTTAAAAAGTGGAGACAACATTGGGGTTTGTTCACCATCAGGTATAGTAGAAAAAAAACACAACTTAGATTTTAAAAAGAGTGAAAAATTACTCGCAAGTTATAATATAAAAACCATATATTCTAAAAAATTATATGCAAAATCGTTGAAATATTCGGCTTCTCCTAAAGAGAAAAGTGAAGATTTAAATGATTTAATTTCTAATGTAGAAATAAAAGCTATAATATTTGCTAAAGGAGGGAGTAATTGCAACGGCATATTACCATTTATCGATTATGATTGTATCAAGAAAAATCCAAAAGCTTTTGTGGGCTTTAGTGATAATACTATTTTATTAAATGCCATATATAAAAAGACTGGTTTAATAACATATCACTTTACTAACTACAAAGGTTTTTGTGAAAAAAATATTATTTTTAATAAAAAACAATTTGAAAAAAACTTTATTATAGGAAACAAGGGAATAGTTGATAAAAATGAAGAATGGGTTAGTATCCGAAAAGGAGTTGCAACAGGAAAACTTATAGGTGGTAACTTAGCATCCCTCGTAAAAATATTAAATACAGAATATTGCCCATCTTTTGATAATAAAATATTATTTATTGAGGATTTATCTTTTGAATCATGTGCTGAAGATATCTCTAGTTATTTATATCAATTAAAAAATAGTAAAGTATTTGAAAAAATAAATGGACTATTAATAGGCGCGTATGCCCCAAAAGAGGGATATACTTTAGAAGAAATTGTAATGGATGTTGTTAAAGAATATAATTTTCCAGTACTTAAGTGTAACGATTTCGGTCATACCGCTACTAACATAGTGTTACCTATAGGTATAAAATGTACATTAGATGCAAATAAAAAGTATTTAGTGTACGAAGAGCAAACCATGAAATAGGAGAGAATATATGGAATCACAAAATTCAAATCAAATAAAAAAAATTTACGAAAAATATTCAAATGATAATGGATTTATTTATCATGAAAGTGCACCAATAGTAGCCCCTGAAAATTCCAGATTGCTTTTTAATATTTCTGGAGGGGTAATATATCAAGATGAACTTTTAGGAAAGAAACAAGCAGAAGAGCCTAAAGTATCATCGATTCAAAAATGTATTAGAACGGATAATATGGACAGGATAGGATTATCTGAAAGACATCATTTGCTATTTGAAATGATTGGACATTTCATGTTCCACACATGTAGGGAATTAGAATGCAAAGAAACTTTTATAAAGTTTGCATACGATTTTTTAACTAAAGAAGTAGGATTAGATAAAAACAGAATTTATGCAACAATACATCCAAAGGATGATATAACAAAAAAGGTATGGCAAACATTAAATAATAACAACCTAATATTATCGGATAAAAATACATTTACATCTCCATATGCAGATAAAAGTTCTTTAAGAACAGAAATTTTGTGGAAAAATAAAGAAAATAAAATGATTGAACTATGGAATCTGGTATTTACGCAATTTAACAGCAAACAAGTTTTTGAAAATCCAAGTGAATTTGTAGCTGCGGACTCGGGTGCTAGTCTAGAAAGAGTAGTAAGTGCATATGAAGATAAAATAAGTAATTATGATAATTCCATGTGGTATGAATTTATACAAGATATTAAGAATACTGGCAAAAACGTACCAGATGAAAAAGCTAGAAGAATAGCAGATTTCACAAATACAGCAGTAGGACTAATAGATGAAGGAATAAAACCTGGTAAAAAAGTACAATCATATACTCTAAGAAAGATATTAAGAAATCTTTATGAAATGTGCAACGAAAATGGAATTAATATAGAAGATATTTTAATTACTTGTATTAGATACAATAATTTAACAATAACACACGAAAAAGTATTAGAAGTTATTTTAGAAGAAAAAAAATTATATATTGAAAATATAAAAAGAAGCTTGAAACAAGTCAAAAAAATAATGGAAAAAGGAGCAATATGTGAAAAAGAAATTGCGTATTTTCAGTCAACATACGGTTTGCCGGAAAAATATGTAAGAGAACTAATAAAAAAAAGCTCAAAAAGTTAATATTAATAAAATAAAAATGGCTTTTAAAATTGTTATGCATAAGGAAAAAATATGATTGGATTATAAGTTCCACCTTTAAAGGAAAAGTACTATTTTATACACAACTGTGCTACAGAGTTGTGTATTTGTATAAAAGATAGATTTTACTCAGGAGAAAAAGTTTAATTTTATGAAAATCAACTGGAACTTATATTAAAAATGGTTGACTAAGAGTAGTTTTTTGAGGTATACTGGAGATACCTTGAAAAGGAGAAATACTTTGGAACATTATTTTACAAACAATCAAAATTTAAAAAGTGAAATTAGAAAATTGACCTATAAATATCAAGATGAAGAGCTGGAATTTTTAAGTGACAATGGGGTGTTTTCCAAAAATAAGATAGATTATGCATCGAAATTACTTGTAGAAGCGATGCTGGAAAAAGTTCCTCCAGATAATAAAAGTCTTTTAGATGTTGGCTGTGGTTATGGTTATATTGGAATTACTTTAGGAAAACTGAAAGGCTTTACTCCCAATTTTGCAGATGTTAATAAAAGAGCCCTGCATCTTTGCGAGAGAAATATTAAACTTAATAATATTAAAGGAAAAGTTATTGAAAGTAATATATACGAAAACATATCGGAAAAATATGATTATATTGTAACTAACCCTCCGATTAGAGCCGGTAAAGAAGTGGTCTTATCAATTTTGCAAGAAGCAAAAAATCACTTAAAAGAAGGCGGGGAGTTATGGTTTGTTATAAATAAAGACCAAGGGGCTAAATCGACAAAAAAAATACTAGAATCGTGTTATGATATAGAAGTTATAAAGAAAAATAAAGGTTTTTACTGCTTTCGGGCAAAATTTTGTTGACAAAAACCGTAAATGCCTTTAAAATTTTATATTGGTGGCTTATTTATTTTTTTAAAAAAATAAAAGCGTAAAAAAATAGTCTTAAAAATTGTGTATGGGGTGATATCGTGGCTTATAAGTTAAAAAAATTTGGTGACTATCGTGAAAGAAGAAGTTTTTCCAAGACAAGAAATGTTTTGGAACTTAATGACTTGTTAGAAGTTCAAAAAAAATCTTATCAAGAATTTTTAGAAAATGGTATTAAGGAAATTTTTGATGATCTTTTTCCTGTGGAAAGTTTTACGGGAAATATTTCTTTAGAATTTGGGGATTATTATTTTGATGAACCAAGATATTCAATTAAAGAAGCAAAAGAAAGAATGGTAAACTATGCTGCACCACTAAAGGTTGAAGCACGTCTTTTCATTCATGAAACAGGTGAAGTAAAAGAACAAACTATATTCCTAGGGGATATGCCTTTGATGACTGATGCTGGCTCTTTCATTATCAATGGTGCTGAAAGAGTAATTGTTTCTCAACTTGTTCGTAGTCCTAGCGTCTATTTCAAAAAAGAAATAGACAAAAACGGAAGACACATCATCAGTGGTGAGTTAATTCCTAATAAAGGAACATGGCTTGAATATGAAACTGATGCAAGAGATGTTTTATATGTTCGTATCGACCGGACAAGAAAAGTAACGGTTACAACGCTTTTAAGAGCCTTAGGTTTATCAAGTGATGAAGATATCATTAGTGTTTTTGGTGATAATGATTACATTAAAAATACTTTAGAAAAAGATAATACTAAAAATACTGATGAAGCTTTAATTGAAATTTATGAAAAATTAAGACCAGGAGAACCTGCGACTTTAGATTCTTCTAAAAACCAATTAATTACAAGATTCTTTGACAGATTCCGTTATGACTTAGCTAAAGTAGGTCGTTATAAATTCAATAAAAAATTAAATGTTTTAGACCGTTTGGAAGGATTAACTTTAGCAGAACCTCTTATTAAAGATGGTGAAGTTTTAGCAGAAAGCGGTGAAGTTTTAACTAAAGAAGTTTTAGAAAAACTAGCTCCTTACTTTGCAGATGGCTTAAATGTTAAAGAAGCTTTAATAAATGAAGAATTAGATGACTTTAAGATGGTTCAATCTGTTAAGGTTGTAAATCCTACCGATAGCAAAAAAACAATCAATATTATTGGCGTAGACCAAAGTGTTGATGTTCGTAGGCTAACTATCCCTGATATCTATGCATCTTTAAGTTACTATATCAACTTGCATGATGGCATTGGTTCTGATGATGAAATCGATAACTTAGGTAATCGTCGTGTTCGTCAAGTTGGTGAACTTATTCAAAATCAATTTAGGACTGGTATGTCACGGATGGAAAGAGTTATTCGGGAAAGAATGACTACTCAAGAAATTGATACCGTTACACCAAAAAGTCTTATTAATATTAGACCAGTAACTGCAGCTTTAAAAGAATTTTTTGGTTCAAGTCAGTTATCTAAATTCATGGACCAAATCAACCCAATTGCTGAGCTTACTGATAAAAGACGTTTATCAAGCTTAGGACCAGGAGGATTATCAAGAGATAGAGCAGGTATGGATGTTCGTGACGTTAACGCATCTCACTATGGTCGTATTTGCCCGATTGAATCTCCAGAAGGTCAAAATATTGGCCTTATCACATCTCTTGCTGGTTATGCTAAAATTAATGAATATGGTTTCATTATGACGCCTTACCACAAAGTAAAAGATGGTGTAGTAACTGATGAAGTAGTATATATGACTGCTGATGAAGAAAAAGGTCATGCAATTAGTCAAGCTGCTGTTAATCTTGATGAAAATGGCCGGATAATTGATGATGAAGTAGTTGTTCGAGTAAATGGTGATACTGTTTATGTTAAAAGAGAAAAAGTTGACTTCATGGACGTTGCTCCAAGTCAAGTTGTTGCTATTACCACAAGCTGTATTCCATTCCTAGAATTCGATGATGCCCACAGAACCCTAATGGGTGCTAACATGCAACGTCAAGCTGTTCCTCTTTTAGAGTGTGAAGCTCCAATTGTCGGAACTGGTGTTGAATATATTGCGGCTCGTGATTCAGGATCAACAATCGTTTGTAAAGCTGATGGTGTTGTTGAATATGCTGATGGCTTAAAGATAATTGTAAAAGTTGCAAGTGGAAAAGATACATACCATTTAGCAAATTTTGAAAGAAGTAATGCTTCAAGTTGTATTAATCATCGTCCATTGGTTAAAGCTGGTGACAAAGTTCATCGTGGCCAAGTTATCGCTGATGGTCCATCAACTGACAAAGGAGAGCTTGCTTTAGGTAAAAACTTAACAGTTGCTTTCATGACATTTGAAGGATACAACTATGAAGATGCTGTAATTCTAAACGAAAGATTAGTTAAAGATGATGTTTATACATCACTACATATATCTCACTACGATATCGACTGCCGAGACACTAAACTTGGACCAGAAGAAATCACTCGTGATATTCCAAATGTTGGGGAAGATGCACGGAAAAATCTTGATAAAGATGGTATAGTTAAAATCGGAACTGAAGTAAGAGAAGGAGATATTTTAGTTGGTAAAGTAACTCCAAAGGGAATGCAAGAACTTACTTCTGAAGAAAAACTATTACATGCTATTTTTGGTGAAAAAACTCGGGAAGTTAGAGATACATCCCTACGGGTTGAACATGGTGCTGGTGGTATTGTTCATGATATCAAAGTTTATACTAAAGAAAACAGTGATGAACTACCTGCAGGTGTATCAAAGATAATTCGTGTTTATATCATCCAAAAAAGAAAAATTCAAGTTGGGGATAAAATGTCTGGTCGTCATGGTAACAAAGGGGTTATCTCACTTATCTTACCAGAAGAAGATATGCCTTACTTACCAGATGGTCGTCCTGTAGATGTTATGCTTAACCCTCTTGGGGTTCCATCTCGGATGAACATCGGTCAAATCCTTGAACTACATTTAGGTATGGCTGGTCAAAAACTTGGAGTTCACTATGCAACACCAGTATTTGATAGTGCTACTTGGGAAGATATTTCTGAGGAAATGAAAGAAGCGGGAATGGCTCCAGATGGTAAAGTTGAACTTCATGATGGACGTACTGGTGAAGCTTTCGATCACCGCGTTAACGTTGGTGTTATGTACATGGTAAAACTTCATCACATGGTTGATGATAAACTACATGCAAGAGCAACAGGACCATACTCACTTGTTACCCAACAACCACTTGGTGGTAAAGCTCAATTTGGTGGTCAAAGATTTGGAGAAATGGAAGTTTGGGCACTTTATGCTTATGGTGCATCTCACGTCTTACAAGAAATATTGACTGTTAAAGCCGATGACATTACTGGCCGGGTTAAAGTATATGAAGCTTTAGTAAAAGGTAAAGTAATCGATCAAGCTGGCGTTCCAGAAAGCTTTAGAGTATTAGTTAAAGAATTCCAAGCTTTAGGTTTAGATGTTCAAGTTGTAGATACTAACGATAAAGTATTAGAATTTAAAGATATCGAAGAAGACGAAGATGATACTGATGCATTTAGAATTGAAGAAATAGATGTAACAACTAAAGATTTAAATAAAGAAGAAAATGTCGTTGAAGAAGAGTTAAATAAATATACTGAAAATGAAGAAAAAAGTTTAGATGACTTAGAATTTCCTGGCGATATTTTAGAAGATGAATTAGATGGTGAAGGGGAAATAGGTGAAGAAGAATGATAGATGTAAGCAAATTTAAAGGTATAAAAATAAGTATTGCTTCTCCGGAGAAGATTCGTTCTTGGTCATATGGGGAAGTTAAAAAACCAGAAACTATAAACTACCGTACCCTTAAGCCGGAAAGAGATGGTCTATTCTGTGAAAAGATTTTTGGACCAACTAAAGACTTTGAATGTAGTTGTGGTAAATACAAAAGATTAAGATATAAAAATATTGTTTGTGATAGATGTGGAGTAGAAGTAACAAGATCAAAGGTTCGTCGAGAAAGAATGGGCCACATTGAACTTGCTGCTCCTTGTTCTCACATTTGGTTCTTTAAAGGCGTTCCATCAAAAATGGGTCTTGTTCTAGATATGTCACCACGTGACTTAGAAGAAGTACTTTACTTTGTTAGTTATGTAGTAATTGATCCAGGAAATGTTCCTCTAGAAAGAAAACAAACCTTATCTGATAAAGAATATCGTGCTTATTATGAAAAGTATGGTAATTCTTTCAAAGTAGGTATGGGTGCTGAAGCTATTAAAGAACTACTTAAACAAGTAGATATTGATAAAGAAGTTGAAGACTTAAGAAATGAGTTAGAAAATGCAACTGGTCAAAAAAGACTACGTCTTGTTAAAAGATTAGATTGTCTAGTAGCTTTCCAAGAATCAGGTAATAAACCAGAATGGATGGTCTTGGATGTTTTACCTGTTATTCCACCAGAACTTCGGCCAATGATTCAACTTGATGGAGGCAGATTTGCCACTTCCGATTTAAATGATTTATATCGCCGAATTATCAATAGAAATAATCGTTTGAAAAAACTTTTAGAGCTTGGTGCTCCAACAATCATTGTTCAAAATGAAAAGAGAATGCTTCAAGAAGCTGTAGACTCTTTATTTGATAATGGACGCCGGGGAAGAAGTATTACTGCTGCCTCTAATCGTCCGCTTAAGAGTTTATCAAGTATGCTTAAAGGTAAACAAGGTCGTTTCCGTCAAAACTTACTTGGTAAAAGAGTTGACTATTCTGGTCGTTCTGTTATTGTTGTTGGACCAAATCTTAAGATGTACCAATGTGGGCTTCCAAAAGAAATGGCTATTGAGTTATTTAAACCCCATGTAATTAATGGTATTGTTGAAAGAGGTCTAGCCCATAACATCAAAGGTGCTAAGAAACTAATTGATGCTCGTGATGAATCTGTTTGGGACATTGTTGAAGAAGTAATTACAGAATATCCAGTATTACTAAATAGAGCCCCAACTCTTCATAGACTTGGTATTCAAGCTTTCGAACCAGTTTTAGTAGGTGGTAAGGCAATTAGACTGCATCCCCTTGTTTGTACAGCATTTAACGCTGACTTCGATGGTGACCAAATGGCAGTCCATGTTCCTTTATCAGAAGAAGCTAAAGCTGAAGCTAGAATTTTAATGCTTGGTGCTAATAACATCCTAAACCCAAAAGATGGAAAACCAATTGTTACTCCATCTCAAGATATGGTTTTAGGAAACTGCTACTTAACTATTGAGTATGCCGGAGAACCTAATGAAGGTCATGTATACAAAGACCAATATGAAGCACTAATGGCTTATGAAAGAAAAGAATTAAACCTTCATACTAGAATTGCAATACCTGTTAGTTCATTTAAATATAAACTATTTACAGATAGTCAAAAAGATAAATATTTAGTTACAACTGTAGGTAAGCTTAAATTCAATGAAATTTTACCGGATACATTTCCTTATATTAATGAAGGCACTAAAGAAAATATTGAAGGAATTACTCCAGATAAATATTTCTTACCAATGGGCTCAAATATTCCTGAAGAAATTAAGAAAATGGAGCTTGTAAGTCCATTTATTCAAAAGACTTTAGGTCAAATTATTGCTCAAGTCTTCAAAAGATATAAGACCACAGCAACATCTGTAATGCTTGATAGACTTAAAAATTTAGGATTTAAGTATTCAACTATCGCTGGTATTACAGTATCAATCGCAGACGTAATACGTAGTGATAAAAAGGAAGAAATTATCGCTGCTGCCAAAGAAAAGGTTGAAAAGATTAATAAGCAATATCAAAGAGGTTTAATCACTGATAATGAAAGATATCAAAGTGTTATCGAAGTTTGGACAAAAGCAACTGATGAAGTTAAAAACGAACTTAAAGCAATTAGTGAAAATGACTATGACAATCCATTATTTATGATGATGAATAGTGGTGCTCGTGGTAAGATTTCAAACTTTACCCAACTTGCAGGTATGCGTGGGTTAATGGCTAAACCGGATGGTTCAACTGTTGAAATTCCAATTACTTCATCATTTATCGAAGGTTTAACCGTTAGCGAATTCTTCTTATCAACTCACGGTTCTCGTAAAGGAGATGCTGATACTGCTTTAAGAACAGCAGACTCAGGTTACTTAACCAGAAGACTTGTTGATGTTGCTCAAGATATAATTGTTAAAGATTATGACTGTGGTTCTGTCCAAGGCTTAGTAGTTTATGACTTACTAAATGAAAAGGATAACTCAATTATTGAACCACTATCAGAAAGAATCCTTGGTAGATTTGCATCAAAGAAAATTGTCAATCCTGAAACTAAAGAAGTAATTGTTGAAGCAGGTAAGATGATTAATGAAAATGCTGTTGCTAAAATTGTTAAAGCTGGCATTAAAAAGGTGGAAATTAGAAGTATTTTAACATGTAAAGCTAATAATGGAGTATGTCAAAAATGTTATGGACGTAATCTTGCAACTGGTAACTTAGTTGAAAAAGGTGAAGCTGTTGGTATTATGGCGGCTCAATCAATTGGTGAACCCGGTACTCAGCTTACTATGCGTACATTCCACACCGGTGGTGTTGCAGGTGGCGATGATATCACTCAAGGTCTTCCAAGAGTTGAAGAATTATTTGAAGCCCGCATTCCAAAAGGAAAAGCAACTATTGCTGAAATTTCTGGTAAAGTTATCGGTATTGAAGAACAAAATGGTAAACATACAATTACTATTGAAAACGAAGCTGGATGTCGTGAACATGTAACTAATTACAACATGAAAGTTCGCGTTAGTATTGGTGATGAAGTAGAAGCTGGTGATAAATTAACTGAAGGAGTTATCTCTCCAAAAGAATTACTAGCTGTAACAGACCCACTTACTGCTGAAGAATACATCCTAAAAGAAGTACAAAAAGTATATAAACTTCAAGGTGTTGATATTTCTGATAAACATATCGAAATAATCGTTAAGAGAATGATTAATAAAGTTCGAATTACTGATGCTGGTGATACCGACTTTGTTGAAGGTTTAGCAGTATCTCTAAGAGAATTTACGGAAGGTAATAAACCAGTAATTATGGAAGGAAAAACTCCTGCTAAAGGAAATCCAATCATGCTTGGTATTACTAAGTCATCACTAGAAACGGATTCTTTCCTATCTGCTGCATCATTCCAAGAAACAACTAGAGTTTTAACAGATGCTGCCATTCATGGTAAAGTAGATAACTTAAATGGTCTAAAAGAAAACGTTATTATTGGTAAACTTATTCCCGCTGGAACAGGTTATAAACAATATAACAATATTAAATTAGAGCTTGAAAAAGAACTAATTGATGATGATGCTCAAGAAGCATTAGAAGACTGTTTAATGGATAATGAAGATTTATTATAGAACCCTTTAACTAGCATTTCTAACTAAGTGCTAGTTTTTTTATTTTTCTGCAAAAATACTGCAAAAAGTTGTACTTTCCCAATCTTTATAGTATAATCAGATTTGTAAAGAGGTGTTATCGTGAAAGTATCCCAAATCGGATTAATTAGTAAAAAAATAACTAAATTAGATGAGCTATATCCAGTGCAAGATATGCTTATGCAAACTGGCCAAGTTGACCAGTTCTGTAGTGGTATCTATGCTTATGGGCATATTCCTTATTTAGTACTACAAAACATCAAAAAAGTAATATCAGATTGTTTAACCAAATATGGTTGTACAGAGATATCTTTACCCCTTATGCAACCTGAGGCTATATGGGAAGAATCTGGACGACTTAAAAAATATGTTGATGATGGTGTAATGTTTAGATGTTTAACCGATAAAGGAAATTATTGTTTAGCACCGACTGCTGAAGAAGCTGTTGTAGCTTATGCTAAGAAAAGAAATATATCTTATAAGCAATTACCAGTAACTTACTTTCAAATAGGGGAGAAGTTTCGCAACGAGATAAGAACTAGAGGCTACCTTTTAAGAGGCAAATCTTTTGTTATGATGGATGCTTATAGTTTTGGAAGAAGTAAAGAAGAATTAAGCCATGACTATGAAAATATGAAAAAAGCATACCTTGATATTTTTGCAAAACTAGGTTTAAATGTTATTCCCGTTGGTGCTGATAGTGGAGCAATCGGAGGAAGTAAATCTGAAGAATTCATGTGTTTATCAAACTTTGGAGAAGATACAGTTTATTTTGAGCCAGAAAGTGGTAAAGCTTTTAACTCTGAGCTTTTAGAAAGAGATGATTATGAAAAGTACCTAGATACAACTTATGGTATTAAAAATACTAGTAATCTTGAAAAAAGAAAAGCTGTTGAGCTTGGCCATATCTTCTGTCTAGGGACAAAGTATAGTGAGGCAATGAATGGTAACTTCATAAATGAGGAAGGAGTAAATAAAAATTATATCATGGGTTGCTATGGCATTGGTGTTAGTCGGACCCTAGCTATGGTTTATGAAAACTCAGCTATTTATAAAGATGGCAAGTTTAGTGGTATAGTTTTACCAGAAAGTATTAATCCTTATAAACTTCATATCGTTGCCAAAACTGATGATGCTAAAAAGTTAGATTTAGCAAATAATTTATATACTAAGCTAAATGAAAAGGGATTAAATGTGCTATATGATGATCGTGAAGAAGTATCAATAGGAGCAAAAATCAAAGACAGCAAGATGCTTGGAGCAAGATATCTATTAGTCATGGGAAATACCCTTGATGATGGCTTTGTTGAACTTGAAAACAATGAAACACTAGAAAAAGAAAAAGTAAGTCTAGAAAACTTAGAAGAAACTTTAATAAATTTAATAAAATAGTTAAGCGAAAGAATTCAGTCTTTCGCTTTTTTAGTAAAAAAAGAAGCTAATTTACGCTTCCTCCAATCGGTGTAATATTAATATTTTCTCCATAAGACTTTAAAACATCAGCATACTTATTATATATTCTTTCATAATCATTTAAATATCTATTATCAGTCATTTTACTAAAAGGTATTACTTTATGATTACTATGTACTGCAGTTGTCAAAGGATTACCATCATACTTCGTAAATATCATTTCTCCCCCTAAATTATCTATTATAATTTCCTTATCTTTTTTAGTTATATCTAGTGTTGCCATAAACCCAACTAGTTTGTTATAATCATCATTTCCATATTGATTAGATATAAAATTACCAAGTGAATACATCACGATAGTATCATTTATTTTGGTAATAGGTTGCAAGATATGAGGATGATTACCAATTATTATATCTACGCCAGCATCTGTTAACGTCTTTGCTATTTGTTTTTGACTATCATTTGGACTACTTTGATATTCTTCTCCCCAGTGCATTGCTACAATTAAAACATCAACTTTATCTCTAACATTTTTAATATCTTCTTTAACTTTTTCTTCATCATAAATATTTAAAAGATAATCTTTTCCCGCTGGAACTGAAAGCCCATTGGTAAGTGTTGTGTATGAAAGCAGGGTATAAGTTATTCCATTTTTCTCTTTTATTATATAATTATTTCGCATCTCTTTGCTATCGTTTATCCCATTATATAAAAGGTTAGTAGTTTTATAGTATTTTACTGTTTGCAAAATTCCTGCTTCACCCCGGTCAAGTGAGTGATTAGATGCTAAAGATACTGTATTAAATCCTGCATCCATCATAGCATCACCAAATTCTTTAGGAACATAAAACCTTGGATATCCTGAGTAATCTAAAGTAGCATCTCCCATCGGCGTCTCTTGATTGTAATAGGCAATATCATAATCACTAACAATATCTTTAACATCACTTAAAGCTGGTGTGAAATCAAATCCTCCATTGGCATTTTGATAAGACTTAAATATCACGCTATGAATAAGTCCATCTCCAGTTGCCAGAAGTTTAATTTTCTTTATATTTTCTTCTTTTTTTAAAGCCTTAATTACTTTATTATCATTATCTTTAACATTACTACTATTATTTTTAAAGGTTTTAGTGTATAAAATTCCAGCAAAGACTAAGAGTATAATGCATACTAGTGTAGTAGTAATTTTAATTTCTCTTTTAACTTTTCTTCTTTTCTTCCTTTTCATTACTTATCCTTTGTTAGTATTTCATAAACTTTATCTTTTCCAAGTACATTTTCTTTATCTCCAAAATTTGGTAGCAAATGTAAATGAATATGTTTAATAATTTGAGCATCGCCATAATTCACTAAAAACGTCATACTACTTCTTGGCATTTTATTCATTATATCTTTAGCCATTATTTTGCCTGTATCAATCATTTTTTGAAGCATTTCTTTTGGCACTTCATAGATATCTACATAATGTTTCTTAGGTATTACAAGTGTATGTCCATCTGTATCAGGATATGCATCCAGCATTACTAAAACATCCTCATCTTCATAAAGCTTTAAAGACGGAACTTCTCCCCTCACAATCTTACAAAATAAACAATCATCCTTCATTTTTATCACCAGTTTAAGTATAGCAAAATATCTCTATTTTTGTCTAGTTATGAAAAAATTGTTAATTTAAATTTGAAGTGCAACACTTCAAATTTAAATTAACATATTCGCCTATTATTGACATTTAAAAAAATTATGGTATTATATATGGGCATCAAAAAAAGCCCCAAAGTATTATACTTTGAGATTGTTAGGGGGGTAATATGGAAAATACAGAGAAAAGTGGGCAAATTTTTATTGCCTATAAAGGACAAGAATATGATAGAGATGATATTTATAGGGTATTAGATAGAAATTGTCCAAGTGGTTATACAGTAAAATATAAAGCTGATAATGATTTAATATTTGCTAAAGTAGTTTATGATGATTATACAGAAGATAGAGATCCACATTATAGTTCAAATACTGGGATATTATCTGTAAATGGTTATAATCAAAATGAAGTGGAAAGAGCATGTAGGAGTTTCTCAGGTTATGGTCTTGATGATGCTGATAGGCATCAAAGAATTACTAATTTCTTATACGGTGATAACAGAGAAAACATGTTTAAAAAATTGAGCCAATATATGCACTTTTGTTCAGTTATATATGATAGTAATAGAGGAAGCATTGTTGCAGGAGTTACAGAACCAAATAGTAAATATACTCATTTGTATTATGGATATACAAAGATGAATCATGAATTGATGTTTTCTAATGATGAGTCTACATTGAAACAATTATGTAATGAAGTATATGAAATGGATGAAAACACTTATATGAAAGATGGAGAATTATATACGCTAGATGGAGAAAAATATGAAAAAGATAAAAATCCAGCTTTAATAAAAAAGACTAAACAAAATGCATATTCAATTATTGATGGTTTAAATGCTTTATTAGTTCAAGTAACAGATGAAGCTATAAGAACAAAAATAGAACAATATCTTACTTCTGGAGATCCAAAACAAAGAGTAAGTAATTTTATATTAAATGAATTAGATACAGAAACAAAAAAGCAAATATTAACAATTATTAAAGATACACTTCAAGAATTTAGTTTAGAAAATGAGGTAACAACAAAACTAAATGAGCTATTTGATGAGAAATTAGAGGAATATGCTAGTAAAATTGATGTTCCAGTAGTTCATATAATAAAGTTAGGAGATACAGTATTAGGGCAAACAAAAGGTGGCTTTTACCATGAGAAGTTTGAACAAATATTATCTCAAGTTCAATTAGATGAACCAATTATGTTAATTGGACCAGCAGGTAGTGGTAAGAATGTTGCTGTATCACAAGTTGCTGATGCTTTAGGACAACACATGTATTATACAAATAATGCTTCAAATGAATTTAAGTTAACTGGATTTATTGATGCAGGTGGTAATTATAGGGATACAGAGTTTTATAAAGCGTTTAAAAATGGAGGAATATTCTTTTTAGATGAAATAGATAACTCTGATCCTTCAGCACTTATTGTTATTAACTCAGCGTTAGCTAATGGATATATGGCATTTCCACATGAAACAATAGATAGACATCCAGATTTTAGAATAATAGCAGCAGCTAATACTTGGGGAAAAGGTGCAGATTTACAGTATGTAGGTAGAAATGCACTAGATGGAGCTACTCTTGATAGATTTGATAATATCTTCTTTGATTATGATACAAACTTAGAAAGAGCATTATATCCAAATGACGAAGTATTACAATTTATGTGGGCATTTAGAAACGCTGTTTATCAATCTAAAATTCCTCATATAGTTTCCACTCGTGGTATTGGAAAAGTATATAAAAAGGAAATAAACGGAATACCTGTACAAGACACTTTAACATCTAATGTTGTTAAGAATTTAGGTCAAGATGATGTTAATACAATAATAGGTAATATGCAAAATGTAAGTTCAAATAATAAATATTATGATGGTATTAAGCGTTTAAGATTGAGTAGATAATATGTATAAGTACTATAAAAAAGGTGATTATAATGTTATGGAATATGACTTTGATTCCATAACTGAATTTCTTGAATATATTGAAACAGCACCAGTAAATAGTGATGTATGGAGACATAGAGATTTATCTAGTGAAACTGGTAGTTATGATTTTTGTAAAACAAGATCATTGGATGAAGCAAAAGAATTATGTAAATATGGTTATCATGAAAATTTTGATAAACTTGTAGAACTTAAAAATACATT
Source organism: uncultured Bacilli bacterium (assembly GCA_934096125.1). Lineage (GTDB taxonomy): Bacteria > Bacillota_I > Bacilli_A > RF39 > UBA660 > Onthocola_B. Next base: position 22,486 of record CAKOLB010000002.1, on the reverse strand, counting down.
AGAAAAATATATCAAAATGTCAAATAAAAAAAGCAAACAATACAATTTCTATGTTGGCTATGCTCCAGATGTAAAAGCATATCTTGAAGGTAATCCATTATCTATGCTTAATAGACAGTATCCTAAACGACAACATATAGATATATATTACAATGCTGCAAATTTAGCTATGGCATCTTCAAATGAAATCTTTAATCGTGGTGCAATAACCTTGAGTATTGTAGAAATGCTTGAGAATATGGGATTTAGTGTTGGATTAAATGTATTTACTATGTCTAGTGAATACGATCAAATACACTATGTTAAATTAAATTTAAAAAGAAGTGGTGAAAGACTTAATATTCAAAAACTATTTTTTCCACTTTCTCATCCATCATTTTTTAGAAGATTAGTATTTAGATTGATGGAACAAACGCCTGATATAACAAGAGATTGGACTGGTGTCTATGGCAGAACATGTGATGATTATACTATTAGAAAAGTGATTGAACTAGCAGAAAATGATATTGTAATTTGTCGCCCAGAAGAAATGGGTGTACAAGGATACGATATTATTGATGATGCTAATTCTATGTTTGATTATATTAATAAATTTACAAGTGAAAAAGTTAAATTGGAACATATTAAAAAGTTAAGAAGATAAAAAAATCTCAAAGTGTAAAACTTTGAGATTTTCTGCTTGATATGGCGTATATTCTAGCATAAAACATCATATAAACAGTATAGGCTTATTCATAAAAAGTTGCACTTGACTTTTTAATTAATAAGTTATGAAAAAATTTATTATTGCATTATTATGGCGTTATTAATTTTTTAAACCTTTATCTTTAATTCCCGTTTATAAAAATGTGTACATTTGTCACGGCTCTGCATATATTTAAACTAGGAGAGTGATATTTTGGCAAGTTATAGAGAAATAGTAACTAAAGCTGTTATCGGAAAAGCTAAAAAAACAAGTAGCAATAACTTCACCTTAACTCCGGAAGAATTACCTAATACTATTTTAGGTTGTTGGGTTATAAATCATGCTTTTAATGGAGTTAAAAATGGAGGTAGTACTGTTGATGTAAATGGTTCATTTGATGTTAACGTTTGGTACTCATATGACAAAGATAAAAAAACTGCTGTTTCAACCAAGAGATTTAATTATAGTGACCAGTTAAATGTTCCAATTCGCGATGGAGAAAGCAGTAAAGATATATCGGAAGTTATTGTTAGATGTTTAAAACAACCAACGGTTAGTAATGTAAAAATCGAAAATGATAATGTTCTTTTAGACATTGAAAAAGAAATGGGCGTAGAAATAGTGGGAGATACAAAGGTGAAAATAAGTGTCGAAGAAGACGATGATGATTATGATGAAATAATTGATGAAGAAAATTTAGATAGTGCCGTAGATAACCTTGATGATAACTATTTAAGTGAAGAAAATTAGTCACCAATTGGTGATTTTTTTTATTGAAGACCTATGGTATAATTAGTTTAGTTATCTAACCAAGGGAGGCTACTAATAAGATAGAATATACTGAAAAAGCTTATAACAAAATGAAGTTAGGTTATATAAAGTAGTGGTGAAAAAGTATGAATCAAGAAAAAATTGGCATTTTTATTAAGAAAATTCGGAAAGAAGAGCATCTAAGTCAAAGCGAGTTTGCTAAAAAGTATAATGTCACCGCCCAAGCTGTTTCGAAGTGGGAAAATGGCAAGAGCATTCCAGACATAGGCATTTTAAAACAAATATGTGAAAGCCATAACATGCTTCTTGATGACCTTTTAGAAGCCAAACCTATGAAGAAAAAGAAGACCATTATTATCTTTCTTCTTATAATTATAGCTTTAGCTAGTACATTTATTATCTATGAGGTATCTACTCATAAAAAATTTGAGTTTAAAACTATCAGTGCCACTTGCAAGGAGTTTACCCTTTATGGAAGTATTGCGTATAACGAAAGTAAATCATCAATATATATAAGTAATATTAATTATTGTGGAAAAAAATCTCTTCCCAAATACACAAAGATAACTTGTACACTTTATGAAAAAAATAAAGATGTAACTAAAGAAATTAAGACATTTACCTATAATGGCAAAAAAGATATAACCTTGGATGAGTATCTATCTCAAATTTCTTTTAAAGTAAATAACTATGATAAAGTATGTAAAACATATCAAAATAACTCCTTATACCTAGAGATAGATGCTACTACAAAAGATGGAGAAAATATGCTTCACAAAATACCTTTAAAACTAGAAAGTACCTGTGATACCAAATGATACTTAATATAAGTGGCAGAACAGATATTGTAGCCTTTTATACCCCATGGCTTATTAACCGCTTAAAAGCTGGTTTTGTGGATGTTCGTAATCCCTTTTATCCCCAAATGGTAAGTAGAATATACTTTAAAGATGTATCTCTTTACCTTTTTTGTACTAAAAACCCAAGACCCATCCTCCCACACTTACATTTATTTACAAAACCCATTATCTTCCATATTACTATTACCCCATATCAAAATGATATCGAGCTTAATGTTAAAGATAAAACAAGTATTATTGAAAGTGTTTGTGCTTTAAGTAAGACGATAGATCCTGATAACATCTATATTCGTTATGACCCAATCTTTTTAAGTCCTAAATATTCTTTAGAGTATCACATCAAAGCTTTTGCAAGACTTTGTCATCTTTTAAAAGGAAGTACTAAACATATCATTATTTCTTTTTTGGATAATTATCAAAATGTCTCTAAAAATCTTCCATACTTGAAAGTAATTCCTTTTAAAGACAAAGACTATGAAGAACTTGGAAAAAATTTTGCCCGCATAGCCCATGAAAATGGCATGAGCATTCAAACTTGTAATGAAAAGATAGATTTTACCATTTATGGTTTTCAAAATGAAGTTTGTTTAAGTAAAGAACTAGCCTTTAAACTAACTGGGAAAAAATACCTTAAGTGGCAAAGTCGCTCTTGTGGTTGCCGGCAGTTAGTAGATATCGGTGCGTATAATACATGCCTTCACTTATGCCGGTATTGTTATGCCAACTTTGATGAGGATAAAGTAAAAAATAATATCCCCAATCATGATGTAAATTCCAGTCTTTTAATTGGCCATTTAAATGAAACAGATACTATAAGCATTAGAAAACAATAATTAGCACTTAATATTGACAAGTGCCAATTTTAGGGTTATAATATATATGAAATGAAGAAAGGGTGATAAAGATGAATACGGAAAATAACGAAGAATTTAAAGATGTTTTAAATAAATATGGCCGAGATATAACTAAAAGTGTTTTAGACAATAAAGTTGACCCTGTTATTGGACGAGATGAAGAAGTCAGAAACATAATTAGAATTTTATCTCGTAAAAGTAAAAATAATCCGGTTTTAATTGGTGAGCCTGGGGTAGGTAAGACTGCTATCGTGGAAGGCCTTGCCCAAAGAATTGTGAAAGGTGATGTTCCCAGTTCTTTAAAAAATAAGACTATTTGGGAACTAGACTTAGGTTCTTTAGTAGCGGGAGCTAAATACCGTGGTGAATTTGAAGAAAGATTAAAAGCTGTCTTAAAAGAAGTTCAAAATTCTGATGGTAACATCATTATGTTTATCGATGAAATTCATATGATTGTTGGTGCAGGTGGCGATGGTGCAATGGATGTTTCCAATATGTTAAAACCACTTTTAGCAAGAAGTGCCATCCATGTTATTGGGGCAACAACTTTAAATGAATATCGAAAGTATATCGAGAAAGATGGGGCCTTAGAAAGACGTTTTCAAAAAGTCTTAGTAAGTGAGCCAAATGTAGCAGATACTATCACTATTCTAAGAGGTTTAAAAGAACGTTTTGAAATCTTTCATGGCGTAACTATCAAAGATAATGCCTTAGTCGCTGCTGCAACACTATCTGACCGTTATATAACAGACCGTTTCTTACCAGATAAAGCAATCGACCTTGTTGATGAAGCGTGTGCTACTATTAAAATGCAACTTGACTCTGTACCAGCTCCTTTAGATGAGCTAACAAGAAAGATAATGCGTTTAGAAATCGAAAGGCAAGCTTTAAAAAAGGAAAAAGATGAAATATCTAAGCAAAGAATTAGTGACATTGATACTTCATTAAAAGAGCTTAAAGACAAAGAAAGTATTATGCGAGCTTCTTGGGAAGAAGAAAAGAAGATAAAAGATACTATCAATAAAAAGAAAGAAGAACTAGAAGCTGCTAAGTTTAAATTAAGTCAAGCTGAAAATGCTTATGACTTAGAAACTAGTGCGAAGTTAAGACATGGGGTAATACCAGCTTTAGAAAAAGAATTAGAAGCCTTAAAAGATGATAATAAAAGTGCTATATTATCAGATGTTGTGGATGAAGAAAATATCGCTGAAATCATTGCTAGATGGACTCACATTCCTGTATCGAAACTTGTCTCTAGTGAAAAAGATAAATTATTAAATTTATTTACTAGATTAAATAGACGAGTAAAAGGTCAAGACGAAGCTTTAAAAATAGTAAGTGAAGCTATAATTAGAGCTCGAAGTGGTATTAAAGACCCAAATAAACCAATTGGTTCCTTTATCTTTCTTGGCCCAACCGGTGTTGGTAAAACGGAAGTTGCCAAAAGTCTTGCTTATGAACTTTTCGATGATGAAAGACATATGGTACGAATTGACTGTTCGGAATATATGGAAGCCTTTAATGTCTCAAGGCTAGTCGGAGCGCCTCCAGGATATGTTGGATATGATGAGGGAGGAGAGTTAACCGAAGCTGTTAGAAGAAACCCTTATAGTATTGTCTTATTCGATGAAATTGAAAAAGCTCATAAAGATGTTTTCAATATCTTACTCCAAATCTTAGATGATGGAAGACTTACAGATAGTCAAGGCCGGACAGTTGACTTTAAAAATACTATCATTATCATGACAAGTAACTTAGGTAGTGAATATATTTTAGATAATGAAACAAATGCTAAAGAACTTGTTTTAACAGAACTTAAAAACAACTTTAGACCAGAGTTTATCAACCGTATTGATGAGATAGTAATCTTTAATTCTCTTGGCAAAGATGTAGTCGGAGACATTGTTGATAAACTAATTGGTGAGTTAAATGAAAGACTTAGCCAAAGCTATCTTCATGTATCTGTAAGTAGTAGTGCTCGAAATAAAATTATCGAAGAATCTTATGATTCTCGCTATGGAGCAAGGCCAATAAAAAGATATATAACTAAAAATATTGAAAACTTAATAGCACATAAAATCATTGAAAGTAATATAGAAGCAGGTAAGACTTTGGATATTACTCTTGATGAAAACAAAAATTTTACAATTAAAATAAATTAATTAAATGGGATGAACTATCCCATTTTTTCTTTAGCAAAATACATGAATTAACCCCAAATAAAAGTCCATAGTATTAATATAAGAATAAATATTTGTTATAAATAAATCTTATATTTAAATAAATATAATTTATGATTGAGTTAGGATATGAAAGGAAGTTTATTTCATGAAAAAAAGAAAAAATGCAAGTGATAGAACGACAAGTTTAAACAGCTCGAAAATTCAAAATTTGCTAAATATTGGTGGTAGTGATGAAGGAACTATCCAATGAGATTCTCTTATAGACGTAGCTGGATGATATAAACGCAGGTACAGGTACCCAAGCAAACCTAATTTGTATAACAGTATAGTGTCAACCAAATATAGTTGACACATACTTTTTTTTATGCTAAAGTAATAGCAGTTAATTTAATGAAGGAGGGAAAGATTATGGCTGTTAAATTAAGACTAAAAAGAATGGGGGCTAAACAAAGACCATTTTATCGTATAGTTGCTGCTGATGCTAGAAGTCCTAGAGATGGTAGATTTATTGAAACAGTAGGTACATACAATCCAATTACAAATCCTGCTGAAGTAAAAATCAATAAAGAATTAGCATTAAAGTGGTTAAATAATGGTGCACAACCAACTGAAACTGTACGTACACTTCTTAAAAAAGAAGGTATCTTAAAAGAATATGCTGAAGCAAAACAAAATAAGGGTAAATAATATGGAGTTAGTAGAGTATACAACATTCTTAGTTAAAAATTTAGTTAAAGATGCAGAGATGATTAAAGTTGAAGCATTAGATGATGAAAATGGTGCAACTCTTATGATTATGGTGCCAGAAGAACAAATGAAGTATGTTATTGGCAAGGGTGGCAAGAATATTAAGGCTCTAAGAACTCTTATTAATACTTACTGTTATGTTCATAAACTAAATTATGCCAAAATAAATGTTGAAGCGTTTTAATTAGGGGAGTGAAGAAATGCAAAAATTTTTAGATAAGTGGAAAAAAGATTTATCAAATGATGAAATACTATTTTTAGAAGAAATGATTAAGAAGCCTCAGATAAATGCTAAGGCCAGTCTTGATTGCCTAGAAAAATATCATACTTTATGCTTAGTTGGAGCTTTAGAAAGTGCCAAAATAATTATGCGAAATATTATTGTTTATGGAAATTTTAGTAAGGTTTTAACGGCTGTAGATATGGTAACTAGTGACCCATCTTTACTAATGGATAGAATTACCGCTGGTATTGAAGGACTTTATAACTTCGTTAATAGTTATGATAAAGAAGATGATTTTGAAAAAGCTATTAATATAGAAATTAAAAAAGCTTTAGATGACCAAATAACTAAAGAAGAATATATAGCTAGTACCAAAAAAGGCATATCTAGTCTAATTGAAGAATATCGAAGCTTTGAAATGTGTTTTGGGGATATGCCTGATAAGTATAAAAATTACTTAGCAAGCAAGTACTGTGTTTCTTTAGAAGAATTAGATTTAATCGTTGGAGAAAAATCAATACTTAAGCAAGTAGTGTATGAAGATATAATTGATGAAAATGGTAAATCTTTAGTTCGGGTTAATCAATGTTTTTATTCTTAATAAATTCAGTGAGCATTTTTGTAAGTGCTCTTTTTTCTATTCTTGAGACATAACTTCTTGATATATGCATTACTTTGGCAATTTCCTTTTGAGTCATTGCTTTTTTATTATCTATCCCATATCTTCTTATAATTATTTCTTTTTCACGTTTTGTAAGTAAATTTAAATACTTTTCCAGTAAATTAATATTAGTCTTTAAATCTACTTTTTCAAGGACATCTATACTAGAGTCTTTAATAATATCCATAAGACATATTTCATTTCCCTCTTTATCATGACCAATGGAATCATTTAAACTAATGGTAGGTCCTACCTTTTTTTGCATCCGAAAGTACATTAGTATTTCATTTTGAATACATCTAGCAGCATAAGTTGTTATCCTTGTTTTCTTATTTATCTTATAACTATCTATTGCTTTAATAAGCCCAATAGTTCCAATACTAATTAAATCATCTGTACTTACATCTTTTGTATCAAATTTTTTAACTATATGCGCAACTAGTCTTAGGTTATGTTCAATTAATTTATTGCGGCCCTCTTTATCTCCTTCCTGCATTTTTTTAAGAGCTTCTTCTTCCTCTTCTAAAGACAATGGACTAGGAAAAACATTGTTGGAATAAGATCCTGTAAAAAATAATAAACTTTTAATTAAACTTAGTAAAAACATAAAATAACCTCTTTAATAAATAATATTTGAAAAAAGTTAAAAATATGTTAAAATAGCTTCTAAACAGGGAGAAATTAGGTTATGAGAAATTTGTTGGAAAAAGAGATATTAAATATTCCTGTAATGAGTAATGATGAAACTTTAAAGTATATTAAGCTTTATCAAAGTACTAAGGAAAATTTATACCGCCAAAAAATAATTGAGGGAAATCTAAGACTTATACTAAAAGTTTTATCAAGATATACTTGGGATAATAAGGATGATTTATTTCAAGAAGGAGTATTTGGGCTATCTGAAGCAATTGAAAGGTTTGACCTAAGTAAAAATGTATCATTTAGTACTTATGCATTTTTTTGGATAGATGCTAAAATAAAACGAGCCTATAAACAAGAAGGGATAATCAAACTGCCTGACTATCTTTATAATATTAATAAAAAAATAAAGGAAGTAGAAGATAGCTCTTTTGAAAGCATGAGTATAAATGATTTATCCCTTAAGCTTAATATGAGTCGTCAAAAGATTGAAAGAGTTCGTATGCTTTTTTTAGGAGTGTTACCTATAAGCGAAGCAGAACTTGAAGATGAAAAAAGTGTTTTCGATATACCTGACCCGTATTCATCTTTTGAAAATCAAGTTATAAATAAAATACTTTTTGAAAAAATTTGGTATTTTATGCATATTTATTTAAGTATTAGGGAGCTACTAATTATAAAATATCGCTTTGGTTTTATTGATGGCACTGCTCACACTCTCAAGGAAACATCTCTTTTTATTGGTACTTTATCTGCAGAAAGAGTAAGACAGTTAGAGATAAAGGCTATTAATACATTGCGAAAAGCTTTAAAAATCACGGTTGAAAATAAGAAAGATGATATAAACTTTAAGATATATAAAAAAAATTATATTGATATGTGTCTATATGAAATTTTACATCTAAGTCACAAAGAATTATTAACATTAATATTTAGTCTCAAATTTACTGATAATGAGCTCAAAGTTATGAAGAAGGCTTTTGGCAAAGATTTAAATCAAAACCTTCAGAAAGGTTCACTTACCAAGGCAGAATTTTCCAAACTTTATAAGTGTATAAATATTTTAAAGGCAAGTGTTATTGGAAATTTCTTTAGCTCTTTAAATAATATAAATTCTTTTCTTGCGATAGAAGAAGAAACTCTAACGGAAAATTTTAATTATCTACCGTCAGTCTATCAAAGAGTACTGCTTGATTATTTAAAAAGAAATAATTTAGCTTCTTCGGCTCGAAAATTTAGATTAGAAGAAAAAGAGATTGAAAAAATTGTTTCTAGTTCTATTGGTTTTATTGAAAGTAATGTGGAAGTTGGAAAAAAACGGAGGTAATTATGGATAGAAAAAAAATAACAAGAGAAAATATTAGATTATATCAAGAAACTAAGGATAAAAAGTATCGTAATAAGGTAATTGAAGACAATCTAGGCTTAGTTTATAGAATAGTTAATAAATATTATGATGGCGATGAAGACTTATACCAAGAAGGAGTGTTTGGTCTTGCTACTGCCATTGAAAAATTTGATTTAAATAAAAAAATAGAGTTTAGTACTTATGCTAACTTTTGGATCTTTCAAAAGGTAAGTAGAGCTTATGGCTATAACCGTAGTCTACTTTCAATTCCATTTAATAAATACACATTATATTCATCTGCTAAAAAAGCTTCATTAGTTTTGGAACAGAAGTATGGTAGGGAAGCAACGGAGGAGGAAATTGCAAGGTTTCTAAATGCTTCAGAAGAAGATGTTAAAGAAGTTTTGATATGTTACCAAACTCCAGCATCTCTTGATAAAACTTTTAACTGCGAAGAAGAGAAAGATAACTTTTACAGCATTCTAGGTCTTACCCCCTCTTTTGAAAGTATGCTCATCGATGACATAACATATAAAGAAATAGTGGAAAAACTATTTTCGACGCTTGATGATAAAGAAAAAGAGGTAATAAAACTTCGTTATGGTTTTTATAATGATAAAAGATATACGTTAGAAGAAATAGCTAAAAGAATCGGAAGAACACTAGAAAGAGCAAGGCAGATTGAGAAAGTCGCATTGCAAAAAATGAAAAGATATTTTATTAAAGTTGGAAGTTTGGAAGAAACTGGATTTGATAATAAAACTCTAGCAGAAATCTTAATGACAAATTACCATAAAGTAAGAGAAGCTTTAAATATAACTTATATTTTGCCTAAGCATCAAGTTCTTCTTCGAAAAGCTTTTGGAAAAAACTATACTAAAAAGTATCAAGAAGCTAAATTTTCAGTTAAAGAAAAAAATATTATAACAGATTATATTGAAGCTCTTAAAATATCAGTGATAAGTTTAAGTAGTGCTTCTTTAGATGAAGTATCAGTAAATATTGAAGACTATGATATAGCTAAAATCAAAGTTTATCTAAACTATATGCCTATAAACTATCGAAAAATCTTACTTGATTTTATGCAAAATAAAAAAAGTATTAAAGATATTGCAGGTGAGACCAATCTTACAAGTTTATTCGTTCAAAGAGTTATAAACTCATCTCTAGCGTTTATTAATGAAGAAAAAGATGTTATACTAAAAAAGGTGAAATAAAATGGTCAAAAAAATAGTTTTAATTGATGGAAATAATTTAATGTTTCGTAGTTATTATGCTACTGCTTATTCTGGTAATGTTATGAGAAATAGCACTGGTTTTCCGACCAATGCTTTATTTGGTTTTGTAAATATGATAAATAAAATCATAAGTGAAGAAAACCCAGAGTATATGGCAGTAGCTTTTGATGTTGGCAAAAACTTTCGAAAAAAGGAATATGATTTTTATAAAGAGGGAAGAGTGGCAACCCCTGAAGAGCTAAAAAAGCAGATGCCTATTGCTAGAAGACTTTTAACTGCGATGGGAATTAAATACTTAGAACTTGAGCCTTATGAAGCTGATGACATTATCGGAGCTTTAGTTAAGAAAACTGAAGAAGACGATGACTATGCTGGTTTAATTGTCTCTAGTGATAAAGACTTACTTCAGCTTATAAGTGATGAAACAGAAGTAAAACTTTTAAAACAAAGTGGCTTTATCCGTTATACCAAAGAAAAATTTATCGAAGACTATCAAATAGAGCCAATTCGCATGATTGACTTAAAAGCTTTGATGGGAGATAGCTCTGATAACATCCCAGGTGTTAAAGGTATCGGAGAAAAAACTGCTTTAAAACTTCTGCAAGAATATAAAAGTCTTGAAAATATTTACGAAAATATTGATGCCATCAAAGGAAAAACTAGGGAAAAACTGGAAACTGATAAAGAAATGGCTTTTATCAGCAAAAAAATAGCTACTATTTATAAAGATGTTCCCTTAGATATAAAGCTAGATGATTTAATATATAAAGGAAGTAATGTTTTAGCTTTAAAAGACATCTATAAGAAATTAGAGTTTTTCTCTTTATTAAGTAAAATAGATGCTCCCAAAAAGGAAGGGAGTATAAAATATGAAGTCATAGATAACATGAGTAAAATAGATTTAGATGATACAGTTGCCTTAGATATCATCTTAGATAATGACAACTATCACGTAGGCAAAATTATGGCTTTATCTATTACAGACCAAAATGGTACATATGTTATTGCTCCTGAAAATGCCCAAAGCGTTTTGAAAGAGATAAGTACTAAAAACATCATAACTTACGATGCTAAAAAGTTATTATGTGTAAGCAAAATAAACCTTAATATAGCGGATGATTTAATGGTACTTTCATATATCGCTGGTTTTAATGCTAAAGAGGATTTAGCAGCCTTAGCTTTAGAGTTAAGTGTTGATGTGCCTGCATGCGGGGGCATCCGAAAAAACAGCGAAGAGCTTTATCCATCTATAGCAAAACGTAGTAAGTTTATCTTTGACTATAATAAAAAAGTAAAAGAGAAACTAACAGAAGAAGAGTTAAAGCTTTATGAGAAAATTGAACTTTCTCTTACGCATGTTTTAGCTAGTATGGAAGAAAGTGGTATTATCTGTGATAAAAATATTTTAAAAGATATGGGGGAAAATTTAGATATAAAGCTAGAACTTATAACTAAAGATGTTTATACTTTAGCAGGTGAAGAATTTAATATTGGAAGTCCTAAGCAACTTGGAGAAATTCTTTTTGAAAAACTGGGCATCGCTGGTGGTAAAAAGAATAAAACTGGTTATAAAACTGATGTTAAAGTGCTCGAAAAACTTCTTGATAAACATCCAATTGTTGCGAAAATTCTCGAGTACCGCGCTCTTGCCAAGCTTAAAAGTACCTATATTGATGGCTTAATAAATTATATTTTAGAAGATGGTAAAATTCATACTATATATAGGCAAACTCTAACAAGGACCGGTCGCCTTTCATCAAGTGACCCAAATTTACAAAACATACCTGTTCGGGAAGAGATGGGGCGTCAAATCAGAAAAGCTTTCATCCCAGAAAATGACGTCTTCTTAAGCGCTGATTATTCGCAAATAGAACTACGGATAATGGCTCATTTATCAAAATGTCCAAGTCTAATTGAAGCTTTTCAAAATGATGAAGATATCCATACCCATGTTGCGGCATCAGTCTTTGGAGTTCCTGAAGAAAGTGTTACTAAAAATATGCGTCGTACTGCAAAAGCCGTTATCTTTGGAATTATCTATGGTATTAGTAGTTTCGGTTTAGGTGAAAACCTTCATATCACTAGAAAAGATGCTAGCGACTTTATTGACAAATTTCATACTCTTTTTCCTGAGGTTAAAGACTATACCGATAAGTGCATAAAATTTGCCAAAGAAACTGGAAGTATTTCCACACTTTTTGGCCGGAAGAGAGTTATTGAGGAAGTAAATAATCCAAGTTATATCATTCGCTCGATGGGTGAGAGAATGGCAATGAATACACCAATACAAGGAACTAGCGCTGATATCATGAAAATGGCCATGATAAATGTCTATCAAAGATTTCAAAAAGAAAATATCCAAAGTAAAATTCTTTTACAAGTTCACGATGAAATAATCGTTGACTGTCTAGAAAAAGAATTAGATACTATAAAAACTATTGTGAAAGAAGAAATGGAAAACGTTTATAAGTTAAGTGTTCCTCTAAAAGTAGAGATAGATACGGGGAAAAACTGGTATGAAACAAAATAAGGAAGTGAAAATATGCCGGAAATTGCTGAAGTAGAAACGGTTCGAAGAGTTTTAAAAAAAGAAGTATTACATAAGAAAATAAAAGAAGTAAAAGTGCTTTACGCTGGAATTATTGAAAGTAACCTTGAAGACTTTCAAAAGAATTTGCCTGGTGAAGAGTTTATCGATATCAAAAGAAAAGGAAAGTGGCTTATCTTTGAGCTAACTCATTATTTTCTTTTATCTCATCTTAGAATGGAAGGGAAATTCTTTTTAAAAAAAGCAAGTAGCCCTATAGAAAAACATGAACACGTTATTATTACCTTTACAGATAATACAAGCCTTAGATATCAAGACACGAGAAAATTTGGTAAAATGAATTTAGTTTTAAAAAGTGATATTGATAAAGTTCCCAGTTTACTTAAGCAAGGAATAGAGCCGATGGATGAAAATTTAACTAGAGAATACATCTATGAAAAAATTAAAAATAAAAACATTCCTATTAAAACTTTGTTACTGGATCAAAGTATTATAAGTGGCCTAGGTAATATTTATGCTAATGAAGTACTTTTTGCAAGCAAGATAAATCCTCATAAACTAGGTAAAGAGCTAACTATAGATGAATGTGAAAAAATAGTTTTATCTAGCAACCAAATCATCGAAAAAGCCATAACTTTAGGAGGAACTACAATCAGAAGTTATACCTCCAGCTTAGGTGTCACTGGCCACTATCAAGACTATTTAAAAGTGCATAAACAAAGCATTTGTCCAAGCTGCAACAAGCCTTTAACTATCCAAAAAATCGGAGGTCGAAGCACATACTACTGCATGCATTGTCAAAAGTAGTACTTTATGTTATAGTTTAAAAGAAGGATGGTATAATGAAGAAGAAAAAAATAATACTTGGGGTTATCGGTGGTCTTGTTCTGGGCGCAGGTATAGGAGTAGGTAGTTATTATTTGTTGCATCAAAAAGAAAGTGTTGTAAATAATGTAACACCTGCAATGGTTAAATCTAGGTACTACCTAAGCGGCAACTCTCTTGAAAACTTTGATATAGCTTTTCTAAATTTAGAAAACAATGAAAAAAACATGCTATACAGTCCTCTTTCTATAAAGTATGCTTTAGAAATGCTAAGTGAAGGCTCAGCTGGTGAAAGTAAAACAGAAATAGATAGTATTTTAGGAAAGTATACTTCAAAAAAATATACAAACAGTAGTAATATGAGTCTTGCCAATGCTCTTTTTGTGCAAGAAAACTATAAGAAAAACATCAAAGAAAGTTATGTAAATACTTTAAAAGGAAAGTATAATGCTGATGTTATTTATGACTCATTTACAAGTCCTGATAAACTAAATTCTTGGGTCGATGAAAAAACACTTGGCTTAATTAAAAACTTAGAAAGTGATGTAAGTGATGAAGATTTTATTTTAGTTAATGCTCTTGCAATTGATATGGAATGGAAGAATGTCATACAGCCTCTTCAGGAAAAAGAACCTTATGACAAAAAGCATAGTACCGATGGTAATGATTTTTTAGTTGAATATAAACATGAAAGTAATGGTGCTTCTAAAAATCCTACTGATACATTCGCTGATGTTAATGCTGTATACGGAGACGGAGAAAAGAATATATTTGACACTTTAAAATTTGTAAATGACAGTGTTAAATCGCTTACATTTGCTGCCGTTATAAACAACTATGACATTGTAAGTGACCTTGGTGAAGAAAATATTCGTAGCAATATAACAAATAAATATAATGAATTTGTGGCAAATAAAACTTGTGGAGATGCCTATTACGACCCAACAGAAACAGTAGTAAATAACTATATCAATGAGATAAAAGCAAATTATCAAGATGTTGCATCATCTACTGATTTTCGTTATGCTGATACTAAAGATGCCAAAGTCTTTGCTAAAGAACTTAAAGAATATAATGGTACAACTTTAGAGTATATTGCAATTATGCCAAAAGAAGTCTCTTTAAAAGAATATATTTCTACAAGCACAGCTTCATCTTTAAATGATACTTTAAAGAGTTTAAAAGATGTAAGTCTTAATAATAGCGAAAGTGGTTATATAACAAAAATAAATGGTCAAGTTCCACTTTTCAAATTTGATTATGAACTAAATTTAAAAGAAGACTTGCAAAAAATTGGAGTAAATAAAGTATTCGACCAAAATAAGGCCGACCTATCTAAACTTACAAGTGTGCAACAAGCTTATATAAATAAAACAAGTCATAAAGCAAATATTGAGTTTAGTAATGAAGGAATTAAAGCATCTGCAGTAACTTTAGTTGGAGGAACAGGAGATATTGGTTGCTATTTTGATTACCTTTATGATGTGCCAATTAAAACAATTGATTTAACATTTAACAAACCATTCATGTTCATAATTAGGGATGCACAAAGCGGAGAAGTATGGTTTACGGGTACAGTTTACAATCCTGAATTGCAAGACTAAAATGTCAATAATTATTAAAGATTATGAAAAATATGTGAAAACTTTGTGATATCTATTGTTCTCCCATAAATCTTATGTTAAAATCTTCATGTAGTGGCTGAAAGAGAGTAGCAGTTATTACAACTTTAGATAACAATGGGAGTTATTGTATTTGATACTTTTGCGTAGAAACCTACGCAAAAGTATTTTTTATATAAAAACTTATCTAACTATTATTGACTTCTATATTATTTCCGTATTATAATACCAATATCGAAGAGATAAAAGTTAAGATTGAGACACGTATATATTATTTAAATGATAGAGAGTTTTCTATAGTGGTGGAAAGAAAATGATAGCGTAATATATATATCACTCATGAACTGAATAGCTGAAAAATTATACTAAGCTATATCCGTGGCATTCGCGTTAAGAATAAATAAGTAAAATAAAAGGATGGTACCGTCATAAATTTGACTCCTTGGCACCATTCTTTTTTTAATGAAGGGATGAGAAAAATGGAAAGATTTAAAAGTTTAAGTAAGGAAGAAACTTGCAAAGTAGAGGAAAAAATAAGACAAAAGTGGCAAGAAGAAAATATTTTAGCAGCTTCAATTGAAAACCGTAAAGATGCTCCATACTTTGTTTTTTATGATGGACCTGCAACTGCTAATGGTCACCCAGGTCTTCATCATATGGTTGCCAAATTTTTAAAAGACACTATATGTAAATATAAAACTATGCAAGGATACAAAGTTTTAAGAAAAGTAGGTTGGGATACTCATGGTCTTCCAGTAGAACTCCAAGTTGAAAAAGAACTAGGCTTTACTGGCAAAAAAGATATTGAAAAATATGGCATTGCCAAGTTCAATGAAAAATGTAAAGAAAGTGTTTGGAAAAATGAAAAATCATTTACGGACCTTACCGAAAAAATGGGCCAATTCATCGATTTAAAACATCCATATGTTACATATGACAACAACTATATTGAAACAGAGTGGTGGATTTTAAAGAAATTTTATGAAGAAGGCTTATTCTATGAGGGAGCAAAAATACTTCCATATTGCCCAAGATGTGGCACTGGTCTTGCTTCTCATGAAGTGGCTCAAGGATATGAAGAAACTCCTGCTGATACAGTAATCGTACCAATCAAAAAAAAGGATGAAGACGTTTATTTCCTTGTTTGGACAACAACTCCATGGACTTTAATATCTAATGTTGCTTTATGTGTTAATCCCGAGTTTGATTACTCTTTAGTAAAAAAGGGTGGTACTAAATATATCTTAGCAACGTCTTTAGTATCTAAGGTTTTAGGCGAAGAAGTAGAAATTTTAGACACTTTTAAAGGTAGCACATTAGAATTTACTGAATATGAAAGATTAATTCCTGATTTGAGTGTTGACCGCAAAGGGTTTTTCGTAACATGTGCCTCATATGTTACTGCTGATGATGGAACTGGTATTGTTCATATTGCCCCAGCTTTCGGAGCAGATGATGCTGAGGTTGGCAAAAAATATAACTTGCCATATTTAAATCCTGTTGGTGAAGATGGAAAATATCTTGAAGGCCCATGGAAAGGAATACTTGTCTTTGATGCTGATAAAGAAGTTATAAAATATTTAAAAGAAAATAATAAATTATTTAAAAAGGAAAGAATTATCCATAATTATCCTCACTGCTGGAGATGTCATAGTCCTTTAATCTACTATTCAAAACCTAGTTATTACCTAGAAGTAACTAAGTTAAAGGATAAAATAATCGCTGCCAATAACACTGTAAACTGGTATCCAGAATATGTTGGTGAAAAAAGATTTGGCAACTGGTTAGAAAATTTAAATGACTGGGCTATATCAAGAAGCAGATACTGGGGAACACCACTTCCATACTGGCTTTGTTCATGTGGCCATAGTGAAATGATTGGTTCTCGCAAAGAGTTAGTAGAAAAAGCTATTGAAGAAATTGATACATCAATCGAGCTACATCGTCCATTTATCGATGAAGTGCATCTAAAGTGTCCAGTATGTGGCAAAGCGATGACCAGATGTAAAGATGTTATTGACTGCTGGTTTGACTCAGGCTCTATGCCATTTGCTCAGTATCATTATCCATTTGAAAACAATGATATATTTGAAACCCAATTTCCAGCGGACTTTATCTGTGAGGGAATTGACCAAACAAGAGGATGGTTCTACACTTTACTTGTTATATCGACATTCCTAAAAGGCGTAAGCCCATACAAAAATGTTTTAGTAAATGACTTATTACTAGATGCAAATGGTAAAAAGATGAGTAAAAGTAAAGGAAATATTGTTGAACCATTTACTACCATGGAAAAATACGGCGCAGATGTTGTTCGCTTCTATATTCCTTATGTTTCACCAGTATGGGTTCCGCTAAAATTTGACTTTAACGGTTTAAAAGAAGTCCACTCTAAATTCTTTAACCCTTTAAGAAATACTTACAACTTCTTTAGTATGTATGCAAATATTGATGATATTGATATAACAAAGTGTAATATAGATGTAAGTAAAAGAGAAGAAATAGACCGCTGGCTTTTAAGTAAATATAATAAACTTGTTAAAAATGTAACTAGTGGCTATGAAGAATATGATTTAAATAAAGTTGTTAAATATTTAACGGAATTCGTTTGTGAAGATTTATCCAATTGGTATATTAGAAGAAACAGAAATAGATTTTGGCAAAGTGAGTTTAATGATTCTAAAAAGGCTGTTTATATGACAACTTATGAAGTTCTTGTTGGAGTATCTTTACTTGGAGCTCCTGTATATCCATATCTATCTGAAGAAATGTATCAAAATCTAACAAAGGAAAAATCAGTTCATCTAGCAGACTTTCCAAAAGCTAATGAAACAAAGATTGATAATCTTTTAGAAGAAAAAATGGATTTAGTCAGAATGCTTATAAGTCTTGGTAGAAATGCTAGAGAAGAAAGAAAACTTCGGGTTCGTCAGCCTCTAAGTGAAATATTAATCGATGGCAAGAACGCTCGTCTTATTGGCAATTTAACCAGCTTAATAATGGAAGAGTTAAATGTTAAGAAAGTTACCTTTGTAACAGACCCAGAAAATTATATAAACTATACTGTCAAACCAAATTTCAAAGTAGTAGGTAAAATTTTCGGTAGTAAAATGTCTGCTTTTCAAAAAGCACTTCTAACGCTTTCTCCTGATGATATTAAAAAAGTTCAAAATAATGAAAGTATTAAATTAACAATTGATGAAAAAGAGTATGATATATATAGTGATATGGTTGATATTAGGATTGAAGCTAAAGCTGGTTTTGATGCCCTAATGGAAAATAACAATTTCATTATTCTAAATACGCACCTTACTAAAGATTTGATAAACGAAGGTATTGCTCGGGAGATTATTTCTAAGGTTCAAAGTTTAAGAAAAATGGCGAATCTCGAATTAACCGATCGCATCAGTATAAATTATCGAGCTAGCAAGAAAATAGAAGAAGCTCTAAAAGCTTTTGAAGAAACTATCAAACAAGAAACTCTTGCAACTAGTATTCAAGAAAGTACAAGTGACGGAGAAGAATTTTTAATTGATTCTGAAAAAATCTATATTGATATAAAAAAGAATTAATGCTAAAATTAATATGTGTCCTTGTAGCTCAGTTGGATAGAGTGGATGCCTCCGACGCATTAGGTCGACAGTTCGAATCTGCCCAAGGACACCATATTAGATAGAAACTCGAACGCTTCGGGTAAAATTTTAAGGGGACTGAATAGAAACTACTCGTTTTTACTCAGTCCTTTTTATAATAAGCAAGATATTATAATAAATAGAGAAATTGTTATTTTTGTCAAAATATAATTACTATAGAAAAATCAATTAAATGAAAAAAATTCTAAAAAAAGTGTTGATACTTTATTTAAAAAATTAGGGACTAATACCAATTACGCTATTAATATGTTTTTAAGACAATGTGAAAGAGAACAAGGTCTTGTGTTTACCCCAAATCTAACACCAGCACTTAGCAAAGAGTTATTAAAGTCTTTAAAAGAAATAGAAAGCTACAAAAAGGTGAAATAAAGTTAGATAGTTTTAATGATGTAAAATCTTTAAGAAAAGCTTTGGCAAATGAAAAGTAAAAAATGTGCTCTAGTTTTATCCAACTAACTTTAAAAAGCAATATAAAAAGATTTCTAAACAAGGTAAGATTTTGGATAAAATAGATGAAGTAATTGATAAATTAGCAAATTTTGTAGCTCTTTGGCTACTTATATATTAATATGAAGAAGAAAAACTTATTCTTTTACTGATTGCAACAGGAAGTCATAGTGAATTATTTAAGTAAGGTACTTGATTTAAATCACAATCAAGATTATAAATATGAAATAAATACACTAAAGCAAGCTATCTATAACTTGCTTTTATTAAAATAATTAGTAAAAAGGAAAAAATTATTTTCATTTTCTAAAGTCTTATGGTACAATAATCCTTACCAAGAAGGAGGCTTATATTTATGAGTGTAGCAATTATAAAAAAAGTAAAGATTTTCTATGAAAAATCAATAAACAAAAATATTGAAAGTATCTTGAAAACGGTCGTTAAAAACTACGAATTGTTTGAACCACTGGTAACCAATAAAACGGCACTAAGTTTAGTTCCTACAAGTGATAGAGATGTAATTTACATATCTGATTTTGATGAGGTATTTGCCGATATGGTTCGTGATTTTGTTGATGTCAGGCAAATTGAAAGAATTTCTACAGATCCATACGTTTTTGAGAGTTTATACAAAGAAATACTATTTACAAGCAGTAGTATTCTAAGTGAAATGTATAATTATCAAACCAATCTTAGTGAAGAAATGCTAAACTTTATATTCGCTTATTTATATTTTAAAGAAAAAGGGACATTTGAAGATTTTGTTGAGTATTTAAAAGAGCAAAAAGAACAAAAAGAAATAAAAGAATGGTGTTTGGAAAAAGCTCGTTATAATATTTATAATGAAGTAGTTGAACATACTATTAACTCTGTTAAAGGAAGTATAGGCCCTTACTTTGAGGGGATAATTGCAACGTGTGAAAAAATGATACAAAGATCTTCGGCCGATGTTCTAAAGGTTGCAAAAACTGAAAATTACAAGTTACCTTTATCATCCCCTAAAAAATGTGAGGAATTATTTTATGAATTCTTAACATTCATTAACGCTCCAGAACATTGGAAAGAACTTTATAAAGACTTAAAAGAAAAAAATGGAATCGAGTTTGTCAAAAATCAAAATCTATTTGATTTTAGTCATTGTTATAAGTCCGGCATTTGGAAAATAATTATAGAGCAGGATGGAACTATATCTAATTTTCGTGATCTAGTACATGAGTTTGCCCACTATATTACTGGCTATAAATACGATGAAACTAGATGTACTGCTGAAAATGTATTTTTAACAGAATTTCCAAGTATTTTTTTCGAAGGCTTAGCTATTGAATTTTTGAGGGAAAAAGGCTATAGAAAGGAAGTAATAGATAAATTACGCAGTGGCCGAGTTGAAGATAATATTGCTCTAAGCATAGAAAATGCAGAAATTTTCACTGGAATACACGACATTATGGTTAATGGATATATTTCTAAAGCCGAAATGTTAAAAAATAATAAGGATCTTATAAGGGCAAGTTTTGCAGAAAATCCTTATATATCAATTGACGAAACTGATTTAGACATACTTGCCACAAGGGAAACAGGTAAGATTTGTGATTGTCTCATCCATAAATATTATGAAGATGGCCTTGCGATATTTGATGGTTTTTCATATTTATTTTCCTCATACATTGCAGAAGAATTGTTAAAACAAGTGAGAAATGATAGCAAAATAATACCGGAAATGATTGATATAACTGAAAACTATTATAGTTTAACAACACATGAAATACTATCAAGATTTAACATTCCAGGTATTGCTGAAAGTAATTCAAAAAAAGAAGTAAATACTACACGATCTTTAAAACGTAAACAATAATTAAAACGAATATGAATTAATAAAAATATATCTGCTTGTCAAAAGAAAATTGGAATAAATATTTATAAACAGTTTATCTTTTCTTGTAATTTATATATTTTATTTAAAATTGATTTATCGTTAAACCCTTCTTGAAGTGCTTCAAGGGGAGTTTTATAATCTAATATTTTTCTTGGATAATTATTCATCCAATTTGCAATCTTGTTAATTTGTTTATATGAGTATTTTTCTATGAGTGTTCCTTTTATATCTTATTATTCCATTGTGTCTTTCATTAGTGCCTTTTTCACTAGAGCAATAAGGATGACAAAAGTATATTTTTGTTTTTGTATCTTTAATAATGCTAAGAAAATCCGAAAATTCGGTTCCATTATCAGTAGTAATTGATTTAAAAATTATATTGTAATTCTTTTTCATAAATTCTTTTATTTTGTTAAATTTACAAACTACATCTTCAGATGTCTTGCCTTTAAGTTTAAGTATTATTTCCAATCTTGTTTTACGTTCTGTTAAAGTCATTAAACATTCATGTTTTCCTTGCTTACCGATTACAGTATCGAGCTCGAAATGTCCAAAATATTCACGTTTATTTATTTTTTCTGGTCTGCTGTTTATCCTATATTCAGATTTAGATGCTGGAAGATCATTTTTATGGTATTTATATTCTGTGCGATGTAAGTGTTGTTGAACAATCTTTTACCATCTTTATTTTTTTGATTAATTAAAGACTCAATTTTGACTCTGTCATCTTTGTTTAAATGATGATATTGTTTTTTTTACTGTGTTTGTAGTATTATTTTTATCAGACATATGAATTTTCCTTTCTTGTTTAACTGTCAGATATTATAGGTTATTCATGCGTCTTTTTTAATTGGTGAAGTGTTGCACTTCAAATTTAAATTAACACAGTTTTATACGATTGACTAGCTGTTTCTAATTTTGGTATAATGAAAAGTAAGATAAGTTGGTAGTATTAAGAGGAGTGTAGATTTATGAAAAAAAGTAATAGAAAAGAAAAAATTTTAATGTTAATAACGTTACTTGGCTTTTTTATTGTAGTAGGAGGAGCAACATATGCATATTTTGTTGCACAAGGTGGTGCTACGTCAAATAGTAGCGTAAGAATACAAACATCAACAACTGATAATCTCTCTTTTAGTGTGGGTTCATCGGTTAACCTAACAGCCGATCAAACATCATTTGCAAGTGGGAAAGGTAATGTGACGGGTAGTACAACTGCAACTGCTTTACTTACTCCTAATAATGCAACGAATAAAGCAACAAATTATTATAATATTTATTTTAATATTACAAATAACTCATTTATTTA
>CAKOLB010000001.1 GCA_934096125.1 uncultured Bacilli bacterium | reverse complement strand
TAAAAGAACTTGAAAGAGAAAGGAAAAAATTAGAAATAAAAGAGCAAAAGAAACTTGAGGAAATAAAATAGTAATTTATGAAGGAGATGAACTTATGTCAGTAACTGCAAGAATAAAACAAAAATCTATATTAAAGAAAAAGTTAAAAATAGATGAAATTATAAATTTAACAGGTTTATCTTATGGAGTCAGTGATGATAATTTTAGGTTAATGAGAGATGAAATTGCAAGTCATACACTTTTATACGATGAAAAAAAACCTGCTCGTGGAATAGAATTATGGATAGATAAAAATGATATTTTACTTTCTTTAAGTTTACCTACATCTCCATCGGAAATTAAAATGTATTATGATACAATAGCAAAAATTTGTAATACCTTAAAGATGAAAAAATACTTAAGAGATGACGAACAAGTAAATATAGAAGATAATAATAAATTCATTAAATATGATGAAGAAGCCAGTATTGTAGCTTTAGAAGACATAAAAATAAAAACAGGAGATACATATCAAAGATTTGAAGTATTCGGTATATTTAACCCAATTTCAATAGGGCAAATAGAACTTAAAAAAATAAATAATAATTTAAATGATTTTGAAAAGTTTTTAAGTGAGATCCAATCATACGATGTTTATTATGCAGCTCCCGCCGTGTTTAGAACGGAAGATACAAATAAATCTATAGGAATTTATTCGGTTTCTAAAAATGTACCTTCTGTTGTTCCTATTAAACCATATGTGGTTCTTAATCAAATAAAAGATATTGACGAATGGTATGTAATGTTTGATAAAGAAAAAACAATTAAATATGATGATTTTATAAAAAACGTTGAAGAAAAACAATATTATGATGCAAACCATGTTATAGTATTATTGAATAATGAAGAAATTGAAGTATTAGTAAATAAATATTTTTGTGAAATATAAATTACAAGTTGTAAAAAGGAAGTGATTAAAATGGATATGTATCAAAAAAGAAAAATGAGACAAGAAAAGAAAAATAATGACAATCAAGAAAGTTTTTCAAAAGTTTCCATTTCGTGGTATCCAGGGCATATGGTGAAAACTAAAAGATTAATTAAAGAAAGAATAAATTTAATTGACTTAGTTTATGAAGTTATTGATGCAAGGATGCCTAATTCTTCAAAGATGAAAGATATGGATGAAATACTTAAGAATAAGCCCAAAATTTTAATAATGACTAAAAAAGACTTATGTGATGAGTCTGTAACTAAACGCTGGGTAAAAAAATATGAATCTGATGGTTATAAAGTTATTTTGCTAGATTTAACTAATAATAGTGATTATAAAAAGTTGATAAAACTTACAAATGAAGTTATGGAGCCACTTCAAAAAATTCGAAAAGAAAAAGGGCTTAAAGCTAAAGAAATTAAAATTGGGGTTATTGGTATTCCCAATGTTGGAAAAAGTACACTTATTAATAAGCTGGCTGGAAGAAAAGTGGCAACAGTTGGAAATAAACCAGGTGTTACTAAACAAGTGAACTGGCTTAAAACAAATAATGGCTTTGTTTTGCTGGATACACCTGGGATTTTATGGCCAAAATTAGATGATAATGAGGAAGCATTAAATTTGGCAAGTACGGCGACTATAAAGTCAGAAATACTAAATATGACTGATATTGGTGGTTATTTAGTTAGTTTTCTTAAAAATAATTATGGACATATTTTAAAAGAGAAGTATAATATAGAAGTGGTAGATGATCCAACGGAAATATTTGCTAAGTTAGCAAAAAGATTTAACATGTATGAAGATGGTGAACCAAATTATGAGCGAATTTCGGAAAAGGTTTACCGAGATGTTGTTAATGGGTCAATTAAGGGAGTGACATTTGATAGATGGATCTATTAGAATATGAAAAAAAGTTATATGCACAAGGATATAGTTTAATTGCTGGAACTGATGAAGTAGGTAGGGGTCCACTTGTTGGTCCGGTGGTGGCAGCTGCAGTGATTTTGCCGAAAAATTATACTTTAGACGGCTTAAATGATTCTAAAAAACTAAGTGAGAAAAAGCGAAATGAATATTACAACATTTTAGTTAAAGATGCAGTTAGTTATGCAGTTGGAGTTGTTGATGCTAAAGAAATAGATGAAATTAATATTTATGAAGCTAGTCGAAAAGCTATGATAAAAGCGCTTAAAGGCTTAAGTGTTAAACCAGATTTTATATTAAGTGATGCGATGCCACTTCCTTTTGATAATTCTCAGGCAATTA
The DNA here is from genome assembly GCA_934096125.1 of uncultured Bacilli bacterium. Taxonomy (GTDB): domain Bacteria; phylum Bacillota_I; class Bacilli_A; order RF39; family UBA660; genus Onthocola_B. The sequence goes on along the minus strand of CAKOLB010000001.1, from coordinate 211,602 downwards.
TTCATGGTGATGCACTTTCCCTAAGCATTGCTGCAGCATCAGTTATTGCAAAAGTAACAAGAGATGAAATGATGTACGAACTTGATAAGGTGCATCCAGAGTATGGATTTAAAAATCATAAAGGGTATCCAACTAAAAAACATCTTGAAAATTTGAAAAAATATGGTATATTAGATAGCTATAGACTTACTTATAAACCGGTAAAAGCTATAATGGAGGAGTCAAAATGAAAAGAATATTTAACAATATTTTAATAAAAAATTATTTAATATTACTAATATTTATGTTTATGCTTGAACTTGGTTTTCGCATGATTAGTGGTAATGCAGTAGTTGATACTGCTCTACTTAGAATTTTTTTAGGTCTTAATTTATTAGCACTTGGCATTAGTTTTCTTTTGTCATGGACTAATAGTTCCTTTAGTAAATTCTTTATTATTTTATTTACATTTTTCCTAAGTAGTTATGTTTTTTTTCAACTTGGGTTTAATAATTTTATTGGTGTTTATGCATCTATTAATACATCCAGTCAACTTGGAGCAGTAACAGCTTACATTAAAGATTTTTTTGCATCTTTTTTACCAAAGTTTTATTTAGCTTATATCCCATTTATTATTCTTATTGGCTACTATATCTTCATTGATAAGTATACAGAAATAAAATTTAATAAAATGTTTGTATTAAAAAGTCATATTAAGTATGAACCATTTGTTAGGTGTGCAGCGTGTCTGGTTTTAATAGCTTTTGGAGCATTTTTATATAATAAAACAGTGGTGGTAAGTTTTATGCAAAATAAACTTCAAACTGTTTCTAATAAAGATTTATTTAAATATCCATCTGTGCCAAGTCTGGCTATAAATCAGTTTGGTATTTTAGGTTTTGGACTTTTAGATGTGAAGTCTCTTGGACAAGATAATATATCTACCAATTTGGAATATGCCAGTATAGATACACAAAATACCAACCGAAAAATAGATGATACAGATTTTCAAAAAGTAATCGATGAAGAGACTAATGATACTTATAATAATATAAGTAATTATCTTATTAATAGTAAAATAACTGATTATAATGATCATACAGGATTATTTGAAGGAAAAAATTTAATTGTGATTATGATGGAAAGTGTTGATGAAATATTTATCAATAAAGATTTATATCCAAACTTTTATAAACTTTATAGTGAGGGAATAAGTTTTGAAAATAATTATAGTCCGCGAAATAGTTGTGCTACTGGTAATAATGAATTTAGTGGTATGACAGGTCTTTATACTATTCAAAATAATTGTACAGCCAATACATATCGAAATAATACATACTTTACATCTATATTTAATCTCTTTAATAAAGCTGGGTATAGAACTAGTAGTATGCATAATTATACAGAAAATTATTATTATCGAAGCATTATTCATAGAAACTTAGGAAGTTCAAAATACTATGGGGTACAAGATTTAAAAATTCCATATTATAATGAATATAAAAACTGGTCTAGTGATGAAGATTTTATGAAGGTAGCTATGGATATTACTTTAGATGATAGTAGTGATGCTCCATTTATGTTATGGCTTACTACTGTTTCATCTCACCAACCTTATAAAGTCTCTAGCGTAGAGGGGGATAAATATTTAAGTATTACTGAGGGTACTGATTATCCGATGGACCTGCGAAGATATATGTCAAAACTTAAGACTTTAGATAATGCTTTAGGTATTTTACTTGAAAGACTAGAAGATGCTGGAGTGCTTGATGATACAGTAATTGCTTTATATGGAGACCATTATCCATATGGACTTTCTAACGATACAATTAGTAATGTTTTAACATATAATTTAGATGATTATGATGTTGAAAAAACACCAATGGTAATTTATAATAGTGATATAAAAGCACAAGTAGTAACAAAATATAGTTCTTATATAAATTTGACACCGACTATTGCTAATTTATTTAACTTAGATTATGATCCAAGATTTTATATGGGAACTGATGTTTTTAGTGATGATTATCTAAATTTAGTAGTATTTGCAGATGGTTCATGGAAAAATGATATTGCTTATTATAATGCTGGGACGGCAAGCATAAAATATTATACTGATAAGACTTATACTACTGAGGAAATAGTTGATATTAATAAAGTAGTAACGGCGAAGATGCAAATAAGTTCAAGTATTATTCAAAATAACTACTTTAATTATTTAGATAATAAATTAAAAGAGCAAACTACAGATGTGCTAGCGAGTGTGGAGGAATAATTGGAATGAAAAATCTAGTAATAGTGGAATCACCAGCGAAGTGTAAAACTATTGAGAAGTATTTAGGTAGTAATTACAAAGTAGTATCTAGTAAGGGGCATATAAGAGATTTAGCAACAACAGGAAAGTTTGGTTTAGGGGTTGATGTTGAGGATAATTTTAAGCCTAATTATAAAATAATTACGGGCAAGGCAAAGGAAGTTAAAGCTTTAAAGAAAAGTTGTGAAGATGCTGATTGTATTTATTTAGCAACTGACCCAGATAGAGAGGGAGAAACTATTTCATGGCATATATATGATGAGGCTCATATTCCAGATGAAAAGTATAAAAGAGTAGTTTTTAATGAAATAACAAAAGATGTAGTTTTAAATGCTATTAATAATCCGGGGAAGATAGATATGGATTTGGTAAAGTCAGGCGAAACTAGAAGGATACTTGATAGAATTATTGGCTTTAGGCTTAGTAAACTTATGCAAAGAAAGACTGGAGGTAAGTCTGCTGGTCGGGTGCAAAGTGTAGCTCTTAAACTTATTGTGGATAGAGAAAGAGAGATTGAAGCTTTTGTTCCAAGAGAGTACTGGACAATTGAAGCTGATTTTAAAGATTTTAAGGCAGAGCTTGATAAATATCATGGTAAAGATGTAAAGATAGCAAATGAAGTGGAAGCAGATGAAATTTTAGGGAAGCTTTCTAAGTCGTTTGTTATTGATGATATAAGTGAGAAAGAAAAGAAGAAAAGTGCTAGAGAAATATTTAAAACGAGTACTTTGCAACAAATGGCTTCAAGTAAACTAGGGTTTGCTCCATCTAAGACGATGAAAATAGCCCAAAGATTGTATGAGGGTGTTGATTTAGCAAATGAAACTGTTGGGCTTATTACTTATATGCGTACGGATAGTGTTCGGGTTTCTGATACTTTTGTAAAAGAGACTTATGGCTATATCAAAGGAAAATATGGCGATGAGTATGTTGGTTATGTTAAAAAGGGAAAGAAAAATGAAAATATGCAAGATGCTCATGAAGGTATTAGACCAACTAGTATAATGCGCAGTCCTGATAGTGTTAAGAGTTATTTATCCCAAGATGAGTTTAAGCTTTATGAACTTATTTACACTCGAAGTCTTGCTTCTTTAATGAGCGATGCAAAAATGCTTACTACAACTATTGTTCTTGAAAATAATGGTTATACGTTTAAAGCTAGTGGTAGTGTTTTAGTTTTTGATGGGTATTTAAAAGTTTATGGTAAATTTGAAGATAGCGTGGAAGTGAAGCTTCCTAATTTAAAGGATTATAAATCGAATTGTTTAGTTGCTGATAAAATTGAGAAGTTCCAACACTTTACTAAACCAGCGCCAAGATATACGGAAAGTAGTCTGATTAAAGAAATGGAAAGTTTAGGTATTGGAAGACCATCAACTTATGCAAGTATTGTTGGGACAATTAAAGATAGAGGTTATGTTGTTTTACAAGATAAAAAGTTCGTGCCAACTGAGGTAGGAATTGAGACAACTGATAAACTTCAAGAGTTCTTTAGTGGAATTGTTAATGTTGAATATACGGCTCATATGGAAGAAAATTTAGATGAAATAGCGGAAGCCAAAAAAGATAATATTAAAGTTTTAAAAGACTTTTATGATGAGTTTGAACCCCTTGTGGAAAAGGCTTTTCATGAAATGGAGAAAAAAGAGCCAGTTCATACGGGAGAGTTATGTCCAAATTGTGGCAGTGATTTAGTAATTAGAAAAGGAAAGTATGGTGAGTTTACGGCTTGTAGTAACTATCCGACTTGCAAATATATTAAAAAGGAAGTAAAACAAGTAGTTGAAGTTTGTAAATGTCCAAAGTGTGAAGTTGGGAAAATAATTGAGAGAAAAACTAAGAAGGGTAAGATTTTTTATGGTTGCTCAAATTATCCAAAATGTAAGTATGCACTTTGGTATAAACCAACAGGAGATATATGTCCTGATTGTGGCGAGTTAATTGTAACAAAAAATGGTGAAAATGTCTGTGTAAACTGTGAAGAAGACAAGTAAATGCTTGTCTTTTTTAGTTTAGTATTATATAATTTTTGGGAAAGGATTTGATTTTTATGTCAAAGAAAAATGTCGTATTTATGGGAACTCCTGATTTTGCTGTACCAATTTTAGAGCTTTTGATAGAAAAAACTAATGTAGTAATGGTGGTAACAAAGCCTGATAAGCCAGTGGGAAGAAAGAGAATAATAACTCCTAGTCCTGTGAAAAGGGCGGCTTCTTTACATAATATAGAGGTCTTTCAACCAGAGAAAATTAGAAATGACTTTACGCCTTTAGAAAAAATTGATATTGATTTAATTGTAACTTGTGCTTATGGCCAAATTATTCCGCAAGTTATTTTGGATATGCCAAAGTATGGAGCAGTAAATGTTCATGCTTCTATTTTACCAAAGTATAGGGGAGCGGCACCAATTCAATGGGCTTTATTAAATGGTGATAAAAAAACTGGCGTAACTATTATGTATATGGATGCTGGTATGGATACAGGAGATATAATTAAAATAAAAGAAATCGATATTTTAGAAAGTGATAATGTTGGAACGCTTCATGAAAAATTATCTTTGCTAGGCCGAGATGCTTTAGATGAATGTTTAGATGATATTTTTTGTGGTAAAGCAAAAAGAGTGAAGCAAGGAGATAATTATACTTTGGCACCGATGATTAAAAGAGAGAATGAAAGACTTGATTTTACCAAAACGGGAGAAGAAATAATTAATAAAATAAGAGCTTTTAATCCCTTTCCTTTGGCAAATATAATTATAGATAATGAAGAAGTAAAAGTGCTTGATGCAACATTTGAAAGGCACGAAAATACTAAAGTAGGATTAATTGTGGGGGATAAAAAGACTTTGGGAGTAATGTGCCAAGATGGTATTATATATTTTCAAAAAATAAAGCCTAGTGGAAAAAAAGAGCTAGATATAAAGAGTTATTTAAATGGAAAAAGTAATAGTAATATAATTGGTAAATATATAAATGATGAAAAATAATGGAGAAAAGATGAAAAAAATAGGATTTATACTAACGAACTTTTTGACAATTTTAAGACTGCTGGGAATTATACTTTTAATTCCTTTAGTTAATTATGGCAGTGAAACTATTGTCTTCTATCTAGTTATCTTTTGCTTTTTAACGGACTTTTTAGATGGCTTTATGGCAAGGCTTTTTAAATGTTCAACATTTTTTGGAAGCTTACTAGATGGACTTTCTGATAAACTTTTTGTTATTGTTAATCTATTAATTTTAGTAACTAAAACAAAGTTAGCAATCCTAGTGATTATTTGTGAGTTTTTAATTTTTATAGTTCAAAAAAAGAAGTTTGATGCTAATATGAATATTAAAAGTAATATACTTGGAAAGATAAAGATGTGGGTTGCAGGTTTAGTCATATCTGTTTCTTACATTTATAAAGGAAATTTTTATTATTTGTTTGTACCTTTATTTGTTCTTGATTTTTTAGTGCTTTTAAGTTATGTGAGAGAATATAAAAGTGATAAGCCAGAAAGAAAAACAAGCGTGGAACTACCAGAGGTATCTATGCGGGAGTTTTTGTTCTGCCCAGAGTTTTATGAAAAATATAAAAATCATGATAATTTGAAAGTTTTAAGTCATTACTTTAAAAGGGGGATAGATTTATGAAAAATAATATATATGGATATACTAGAGAAATGTTAGAGGAATATTTTTTGCAAAATAATGCGAAGAAATATAAGGCTGTGCAAGTTTTTGAGTGGCTTTACGCTCAAAAGCAAACAAATCCTCTTTTATTTAACAATCTTTCTTTTGATTATCGGAAGAAACTAAATGATGAATTTTCTTTTGATTTTATAAAAATAGTAACTGTGCAAACCGGGGAAGATGTGCAAAAGTTTTTGTTTGAGCTTTTAGATGGTGAAAAAATTGAAGCTGTGTTGATGATGCATGATTATGGCAATTCAGTTTGTGTATCAAGTCAAGTTGGTTGTAATATGGGATGTAAATTTTGTGAAAGTGGAAGACTTAAAAAGGTACGAAACTTAGAAACATTTGAAATGGTACAACAAATAATGCTGATTGAAAAATATACACAAAAAAGAGTAGATAGCGTTGTTTTGATGGGGATTGGAGAGCCATTTGATAACTATGAAAACATTATAAAATTTATTAAAATTATAAATGACCCAAAGTCTTTAGCGATTGGGGCAAGACATATCACTGTTTCAACTTGTGGGTTAGTTCCGAAGATAAAAGAATTTATGAATTTGGACTTGCAGGTTAATTTAGCTTTATCGCTACATGCTGCAGATGATGAGACAAGAAAGAAAATTATGCCTATTGCTAAGGTATATTCTCTTGACATAATTATGACAACTTTAAAAGAATATATTAAGAAAACCAATAGACGAGTTACTATTGAATATGTTATGCTTAGTATGGTTAATGATAAAGAAAGTGATGCTTATAATCTAGCTAAATTACTTAAAGGAATGAATGTTTATGTTAATTTAATTCCTTATAATGAAACTAGTAATATTAACTATACTAAAAGCAGTAAGAAAAGAATTGATAGATTTTTTGAAATACTAAAAAAACAGGGAATAAATGTGACTGTTAGAAGAGAATTTGGTGGAAATATTAAAGCTGCATGTGGACAGCTTAGAAGTGAGAGTGATTAATACGAAATCGTTTTATTTAACTGATACTGGTCAGGTTCGAGAACATAATGAAGATAGTGTAACTATTTTGAAAAATTTAAATGATGAATATTTACTTGTTGTAGCAGATGGAATGGGGGGACACCGTAAAGGGGAAGTGGCTAGTGCTTTAACGGTTGCTCACTTAGGTAAAAGATTTACGGAAAGTCCATCGATTGGTACTAAGATTGATGCCGTTAATTGGCTTTCTGATAATATTAGTGAGATTAATAGAGAAATAATTGATTATGGAGAGAAGAATGAAAACTCTAAGGGGTTAGGTACGACTGTTGTAGTGGCGATAGTAACTAAAGATTTTGTGATATTTGCAAATGTTGGTGATTCTTCTGGTTATGTACTTAAAAATAAAAAACTTCATAAGGTAACAAAACCTCATACGCTTGTTAGTTTACTAGTAGAAGCAGGAGACTTAACTGAGGAAGAAGCTCGAAATCATCCTAAGAAGAATGTGCTTATGAAAGCTTTAGGAGCGGCAGAGAAATGTGAACCAGATATATTTGATGTTGATAATGAAAGTACGGAAGTGTTTTTGTGTAGTGATGGTTTAACAGGAATGCTTACAGATGAGCAAATAGAAAAAGTTTTATTAGAAGATGGTTTGACTGTGGAAGAAAAAGTAGCCAAATTAATAAAAAAATGTAATGCTAGAGGTGGTAATGATAATATTTCGGCAGCCTATCTAGTAAGAGAAAGTGGTGATTTATCATGATAATGAAGGGGCAAAAGATTAGTGATAGATATCAAATTATAAAGTCCATTGGGGAAGGCGGAATGGCTAATGTCTACCTGGCTTATGATACTATTCTAGATAGAAATGTAGCTGTTAAAGTTTTACGTGGCGATTTAGCAGGTGATGAAAAGTTTGTTAGAAGATTTCAAAGAGAAGCTTTGTCTGCATCTAGTTTATCTAATCCGAATATAGTGGAAGTTTATGATGTGGGTGAAGATAATGGCGAATATTATATTGTCATGGAATATGTTGAAGGTAAGCACTTAAAAAGTTTACTTAAAAAGCGTGGAAAATTAACTGTTCCTGAAGTTGTGGATATAACCTTGCAGATTACAAGTGGTTTAAGTGTTGCTCATGATTCATATATTATTCACCGTGATATTAAACCGCAAAATATTCTTATCTTAGAAAATGGAATGATTAAGATAACAGACTTTGGTATTGCTGTTGCAATGAATGCTACGCAGCTTACTCAAACAAATTCAGTAATGGGTAGTGTTCATTATCTTCCACCTGAGCAAGCTAGTGGAAAAGGGGCAACTTTGCAAAGTGATATTTACTCAATTGGTATTTTAATGTATGAGCTTTTGACAGGGAAACTTCCCTTTCGAGGTGATAATGCTGTTGAAATAGCCCTTAAACATTTAAAAGAACCAATGCCATCAATAAGGGATGAATATCCTGATATTCCTCAAAGTGTTGAGAATATTATTTTAAAAGCAACTGCTAAAAATCCAAAGAATAGATATTCAGATGCTCGAGAAATGAATGAAGATTTGAAAACTTGTTTGGATGAGTCACGAGCAAATGAGTTGAAAATTACATTTAAGTATCCAGAAAGCGATTATGATGGTAGTAAACTTCAAAAGAATTTACCAAAAGAAAGTAGTGCTAAAGTAGAGGAAAAAGAAAATATGACAAGTACTAAGAAGAAAAATGAAAAAGTTAAAGATCCAGCTAATAAAACAGTAATTAAACTAGCAACAATATTTGTAGGTCTTGTGGTGATTGTTACAACTATGTTTGTTTTAATTCCTTATATTACATCAAGTAAGCAACAAGAAGTTCCAGATGTATCAGGTAAAAGTGTAACGGAAGCTATTCAGATTTTACAAGATAAAGGATTTAATGTAAGTGATGAACAAAGAGAAGAAGCAAATGATACAGTTAAAGAGGGAAATGTATCGAAAACTACGCCGGCGGCAGGTTCGAAAAGAAAAGAGGGAACTGATATAATTTTATATATTTCTCTTGGTGATGTTAAAGTTGAAGTAGAAGATTATAGTGGTCAAAATTCTTCTGAGATAAAAGGAAAACTTGAAGCTTTGAAAGTTAATGTTTTGATTGAGAAAAAAGAAATTGATGCAAGTAAAGCAAGTGAATATAAAGAAGGCGTGATAATTGGACAATCTGTGGAAGCTGGTGGTAAGTTATCAGAAGGGGATACCATTACGCTATATGTACCAAAACTTGATAATAAATATCCGGACTTTGTAAGTGATGGTGCAACTGAGGAAGAGGTGCGAGCTTTTGCAGAACAATATGGAGTTAATGTAACAGTTAATTATCAAGTATCTAGTGATGTGCCAGAGGGAACAGTTATTTCCCAAAGTAGAGCAGCAGGTTCAACCGTGGTAAGTGGAGCAAGACTAACAATTGTTGTAGCTAAAGCAGGTGAAGAAGCAAGTGATGTTGACCCTGATAGTGGAGACTTAGAATAATGAAAGGGATTGTCGTTAAACAAATAAGTAATTTATATACAGTATCTTGTGATGGGAAACTATATGAGTGTGGTGCTAGGGGAAAGTTTAGAAATATGAAGCTTTCCCCTTTAGTCGGTGATTATGTTGAAATTTCGGAAAATAACAAAATTATTGAAAAAATATATGATAGAAAAAATGAACTGCACCGGCCGGTTGTGGCAAATATAGATATAGCTTTAATTGTTACAAGTGTTAAAGAACCAGATATTTCACTTAGTTTACTTGATAAAGAGCTAACAGTGGTAGTTTGTAATAATATAAAACCAGTGATATGTTTTACTAAACTTGATTTACTCACTAAGGCTTCTAAAAAAGATTTACGAAAACTAATTAAATATTATAAAAGTATAAATATAGATGTTGTAACAAATAAGAATTTATTTAAATTAAAAAGAATACTTAAAAATAAAGTAGTTGTTTTGACAGGGCAAACCGGGGTAGGAAAATCTAGTCTTTTAAATAAGCTTGATAAATCTTTAAAGCTGGAAACAAGCCCGATAAGTAAATCTTTAAACAGAGGTGTGCATACAACAAGACACACAGAGATATTTAATATCAAAAATATTTATTTTGTTGACACGCCTGGTTTTTCTTCCTTAGACTTAAAAAATATTACTAAAGAAAAAATTAGAGATAGTTTTCCAGAGTTTAAAGATACTGGGTGTAAGTTTAAAAATTGTTTTCATGATAAAGAAAAAGGATGCAAAATAACGAGTGATTTATCTAAAAGTGGTATTTTACCATCAAGATATATTAATTATATTCGTTTTTTAAAGGAGTGTTATGAAGGTAGTAGTAAGTTATATAAATAGTAGATTAAGTGTTAAAGAAACTATTAAATTAATTAATGAAAGTAAGGCAGATGGAGTGCATGTTGATTTAATGGATGGTGTAAATGTTCCTAATAAAAATTTTGATATTGATATCCTGCCAGAGCTTTTTGTAGATAATACTAAACCACTGGATGTACATATGATGGTAAATGAACCGCATATTTATCTAGATAAAATATTAAGTCTAAATCCTGATTGTATTTATATTGACCCAAAGACTGATGTGGGAATTGTAGGATTACTTGATAAAATGGCTATGTTTGGTATAAAAAAAGGAATAGTTATAAATCCTGATGTTAGTGTAGATAGTTTTGAAGACTTATATCTTCATGTAAATCGGGTGTTACTTATGAGTGTTGTTCCTGGAGCAGGGGGCCAGAGGTTTATGAAGCAAACAAGAGAAAGGTTACTTAAGCTTTTAGAATATCAAAAAAAGTATCATTTTGAAATTTTCGTTGATGGCGGTATTAATGATGAGACAGTTTTGGAAGTACGGGAAGCTGATGGGGTTGTAAGTGGCTCATATATATGTCATAAAGTGAATTATGATGAGGCAATAGCAAGTTTGAAATGATAAAGTAAATTTGTTATAATGCTAAAGGTGGTGGAAAAAGATGGAAGAAAGACAAAATGTAGGAATTATTGTACTTATGGTTATTCTCGTTATTATTATCGGGGTTTTAGCAGGTTATATAGTATATGATAAAAGTATTAAATCAAAAAGTAATGATGTAAAAAATACTACAGGTGAAGTTATAAATCAGGATGAAAAGAAAGAAAAAGAAAATATACCATTAGAAGACCGATATGCTTTAGATATAGAGGCTACTTTAATGGGCGATAATGAAATGAAGTTACTTGTATTTTTCCTAGATGATGGTAACCTTTATTATAAATTTGATAATTTATCTTATAGTGAAATTTTATCATATCAAACAGTTGATTTACCAAATTCTAATATGGAAAAAAATTTAGTGAAGTTTGATGGACTTAGCAATATAAAAAGAATTAAAGGTGCTAATACTGTATCTAGTGGGACAGATTTTAATTTATTGGCAATTACCGAAGATGGGAAAGTTTATACAATATTTATAAATGATAATGAAGTAGAAGCAAGGCAAAATAATGATTTTGATGGATATGATGTTGATAATATTTTGAAATATGAAACCTCTGCATGTATAGAAGGGCATGAAGATTGGTGTAAAGTAAGTTTTGATATTACTCTTAATGATGGAACAAGTGTTTCTAAATAATAATAAAAGTAAAATTAGTGGAAGTGCAAAAGAGCTTGCACTTTTTTTAAAATATGCTATTATTAGGATAAGGAGGATATGTTATGAAGTGGTGGATTATAGTTATAATTGTTATAGTTTTACTTATCTTATGGGTTATCAGTGTTTATAATAGCTTAGTTACACTTCGAAATAGAGTTAAGGATCAATGGGCACAAATAGATGTTCAATTAAAAAGAAGATTTGATTTGATCCCTAATTTAGTGGAAACTGTTAAGGGTTATACAAAGCATGAGAGTGAAACACTTGAAAATGTTGTAAAAGCTCGTAATTCTTATGTTACAGCTAGTACTCCAGAAGACCAAATGAAAGCTGATGGAGAACTTACTAAAGCTGTATCTAAGTTATTTGCTTTAGCAGAATCTTATCCTGATTTGAAAGCTAATACTAACTTTTTGGAATTACAAGCAAGCTTGCAAGAAACTGAAGATAAAATATCTAGTGCTAGACAATTTTACAACGATACTGTTTTAACTTATAACAACAAGATTGAAATGGTACCAAGTAATATAGTAGCAGGACTATTTAAGTTTCAAAAAGAAGCATTTTTTGCAGCAAATGAATCTGAACGACAAAATGTTCAAGTTAAATTTTAGGACGTTTAGAAACGTTCTTTTTTTAAAAGAAAGGTAGTTTATGAAAAAGTTTATATTTAGTTTATTGTGTTTTCTTTGCCTTCCCATTATTTCCTTGGCTGCCGATTATAACATCACTAATTACTATATTAAAGCCAATATTAATGATAATGGGGATATGGATGTATCAGAACTTTTGGTACTTCATGGAACATTTAATGGGTATGAAAGAGATTTAGTTTATAAAAATAGTTCTAGTGATTCCATTTATAATGCTAGTGATATTACTAATTTAGAGATATATTCTGGAAGTGTTACAAATGTTAGTATGGCAACGTTTGACCAAGATTTTGATTTATCCACTGAAGATAATAGTGCTGTAAGTGGAGATAGAAATAAATACATCTTAAGTAATATTGAGGGAGGAATAAGAGCTCGTATGTACTATAGAACAGATAGTGCAAGTACAGCTTTTCTGATTAAATATACTTTAAAAGATGTAATGATTTTGCATAATGATTGTGCAGAAATTTACTGGAATTTTATTGGAACAGGATTTGAAGATTCCATTAGAGACTTACAAATTGAAGTTACTTATCCAGAAAAATTAGAACTTGATGATTTTAATTGGTGGTTTCATGGTGATTTAACTGGTAATTCTCATTATGATAATAGTGGGGATACAACTAAAGTAATAGCAAGTGTTAATCATATTTATGCTGGCTCAGCAGTTGATTTTCGTACCTTAATACCAAAAGATGCTGTGCTTTCAAATTTAATTACTAAAAAGACGAGTGAAGATGTAAGAGAAAGTATTATTGCTCATGAAGATGAAATAGTCGCAAATGATTTAAAGCTTATTAAAAGAAATAAAATATTATATTATGTTTTTTATGTTTTAACTATTTGCTATTTTATTGGTTTGACTTTAGCTTGGATATATGCTTATCGAAAATATGATAAAGAAAGAAAACCAAAGTTTAATTTAGAGTATAATAGAGAGTTTATTGATGATTATAGTGTTGAAGATATTGATTATTTAATGCATAAAAATATTACTCCAAATGCGATGAGTGCTTCAATTATGAACCTTATATATAAGAAAAATATAAAAGCTGAGAAGTTGCCAGATAAAAAGAATAACTTTAAGTTTACTTTGCTTAGTAGCGAAAATGTGACGGCAGCAGAAGCTAGTTTGATTAAGTTTTTGTTTGAAGAAGTTGGCTCAAATGGAGAGTTTACTTCATCTTCCTTAAAAACTTATGCAAGTAGCACTAGTACATGTGATTCTTTTATGAGTGAGTATAATATTTGGAAAAATAAAGTGTTAAATGATGCGAAAAGTCAAGGATTTTATGATACACTATCTGGAAAAATTAAGCCTGGATTTATAATGTTATTTATTGCTTTTGTTATTTATTTTTTTGGAAGATTAGTATTTAACGTGCAAATATTTTTGATGAACTTTTTGTTTGTGGGAGCAGCTATTTTTATTATTTATCTTGGAACTATATCGAGAAGAAGTGATAGAGGAGCAGAAGACTATGCTAAGTGGAAAGCTTTTAAAAAGTTTTTAAATGATTTTGGAGATTTTAGTGTTAAAGATTTACCGGAGATTATTTTATGGGAAAGATATTTAGTTTATGCGACAATTTTTGGACTTGCTAGTAAGGTTCAAAAAGCAATGAATGTAAAAATTCAAGAAATTGATACTTCTATGTATGGAGGAAACGTTTATATATTTAATGATATAGATATTGCTCCATCGATATCATCATCAATTAATTCTGCTTATACTGGAGCTCAAAATGCTATTAATAGAAATAGTATTGAAGCATCTGGTGGTAGTTTTGGAGGCCATGGGGGAGGCTTTTCATCAGGCGGAGGTTTTGGTGGTGGCGGAGGCGGTGGCCGAGGCTTTTAGAAAACTATTCTTGGGGATAGTTTTTTATTTTTGGTCTTTGATGTATTTAATTATGTCTTTATCTTTGATATCTAAGGCTTTAATGAGTTTGGCAAGACTTTCAAGGGATGGTTTTCTTTCATTGTTTTCAATTCTTTGGATAGTTCTTGTATCAAGGCCAGTTAAGTCTGCAAGTTTTTCTTGAGTGAAGTTTTTTTGAAGTCTATATCTTTTAAACATTAAAGCCACCTCACGACAATTGTGTCATAAAATATTATCTATCACCACGGACAAAGTGCCGTGGGCAAGGCTATTATTTCTTGCTATACTTTCTTTAGTAATATAGAGGTGATTTTTTTGAGAACATATGTTAGAAAAAATAAATTAATGATTGTTACTTCTTTGTTTTTGCTAGTGATTGTGGTAAGTATAACATATGCCTATTTTGTGGCACAAGGAGGTGCTACGTCAAGTGGTAGCGTAAGAGTACAAACATCAACAACAGATAACTTATCTTTTAGTGTGGGATCATCGATTGCATTAACTGCTGACCAAACATCATTTGCAAGTGGTAAAGGTAATGTTACGGGGAGTACGACTGCAACTGCGGTGTTAACAGCAAATAATGCTACCAACAAGGCAACCGAACATTATTATTTATATTTTAATATTACAAACAATCCATTCATATATACAACTAGTAGCAATTCTGCAGAATTAATTCTTACAATTACTGATCCCAATAATAAAGTAGTAACAGAGCTTGATGGGATGAATTATGTAACTTCTGGTGGAGTAAGTGGCTTTGATATCACAACATATTCAGGCCCAATAAAAATAGCTGATTATTATGAAATATCAGCATCACCAAGTAAAACAGATACATGGAAGGTTCAAGTAACACTTGTTAATCTTAATAGTGATCAAACCAGTAATGCTGGTAAGAGCTTTACTGGTGTACTGCAAATAGGAAAAGACGTGCAGTACACTATAGCTAGCAGTGGATGTACAGCAGGTAGTAACTTAGCAACATGTCTTACAACACTCAGTACAAAGTATGGTCAAGCAGCAAGTTTATACCATCATGATAGTAATTTAACGTTAGGAGCAGAAGATGACTCTTACAGATATTCAGGACCAAATCCCGATAATTATGTGTGTTTTGGTTCAACTGCAAGTCCATGTCCAGAAGATAATTTATACCGTATAATTTATATCAAGGGAGGTCAAGTGAAACTTATTAAAGCCACAGTTGCAAGTAGTACTTTACTTGGAACAGATGGAGATTATAGTTCTAGTACGAGTTATAGATGGAATTACAAAGCAGACACAACAATAAATGATGGTTATGGTTCAAATGACTGGAGTACAAGTTTACTTAATAAAACAAATTTAAATACTAATTTCATAAATAAAATAGGAACTAACTGGTCAAGTAAAATAGCAACAACAGTGTGGCAAGTAGGTGGAGCTGGATGGGATATGGTTACGACTGCAGGAATAAAAAATATGTACTCAAAAGAAATGACGACGAATGCAAGTACTACTTATAGTGCAAAAATAGGACTCATGTATGCAAGTGACTATGGTTTTGCAGCTAGTCCAAAATATTGGTCATTGCCAGGTTATAATTCTAGTGGAGAAGACATCCGAAAAGGAATTAAAGAAAACTGGCTATATAATGGTGGTAGTTATGAATGGACTATCTCCCGTTATTCGAGCTTTGCGTCTAGTGTGTTCAATGTGACTACCTCTGGGTATGTGTACTACGACACTGCGTTGAATACGAATGTGGTTCGGCCGTCCTTCAATCTCGTGGCTTCCACAACTTATGCATCAGGTACAGGAACTAAAATAGACCCAATTCGCATTGTTATTTAGTAAAATAATGTAAAGAAAAAGACAATTGCTAGTCAATAAGTTTTTTTTTTGATAGAATAATAACAGAAAGTAGTGGTGATAATTATGTTTATTGGAGAAAATCCTATACATATTGAAGTGGAAAGTAAAGAGGATATTGCAAAGCTTGTTTTAATGCCGGGGGATCCGTTGCGAGCTAAATATATTGCAGAAAATTTTTTAGAAGATGCAAAACTTGTAACAAGTGTACGTAATATGTATGGTTTTACTGGTACTTATAATGGCGTGCCAGTAACAGTCATGGGAAGTGGAATGGGTATGCCTAGTATGGGTATTTATGCTTTTGAACTTTTTCATTTCTTTAATGTTCAAAAAATAATTAGAATAGGAACTTGTGGTGCGGTAAGTCCTGAGGCAGAAATAAATGATTGTTTGCTTAGTGAAAGTGTATATAGTGAGTCTAATTTTGCTTATACATATAACAATTATGATAAACATGTTGTAGTGGCTGATAAAGCTTTAAATGATAGTGTGTTAAAAGCTGCAGAAGAGCTTAATTTGAATAGTACACTTCATAAAGGAATGCTCACAACAATGGATGTTTTTGGTCCTTATATAGATTTTGATCGTGTTTTAGATAGAATACCTAAAAAGTATCATGTTTTAGGAGAAGAAATGGAAGCTTTTGCCCTTATTCATATAGCTAATTCGATGAATAGACAAGCAACGGCGATTGCGACAGTAGTAGATTCCAAATTTAGTGATGTAGTGCTTTCAATCGAAGAGAGACAAACTTCACTTAATAATATGATAAAACTAGCACTTGAGGCAATAATAAAATAAAAGGTGATAAAAATGAATGAACTAAATAAAGAAATTTTTCGAGCTTATGATATAAGAGGTACTTATCCGACGACTATTAATGAACAAGCGGCATATATAATTGGGAGAGCATATGGGTCTTATTTGCAAGAGAAATATAGTAAAAATACTTGTATTGTTTCCCATGATAATAGACTTTCAAGTGAAGCACTTACTCAAAATCTTATCAAAGGAATTATGGCATCTGGGGAAAATGTCATAAGTTTAGGCCTTACCACGACACCGATGAATTACTATGCAAGATATATAAATCAAATGCCAGGGATAATGGTTACTGCTAGTCATAATCCAAAAGATGATAATGGTTTTAAATTTTCTTTTGATGGGATGATTAATGCTCGGGGAGAAATGATTACTGATTTTCGTGACTACTGCGTGCAAGGTAGATTTCTAGCAGGGATGGGGAAAATTACGAATGCAACAGTACTTGATAAGTATTTAGAGTATTTAAAATTTTCAATACATTATGGTAGAAATAAAAGAAAGATTGTAATTGACCCTGGAAATGGAGCAACTTGCAGTATTATAAGAAAAGTCTTTGATAATAGTTTTTGCACACCAATTTATATTAATGAAATATCTGATGGTTCTTTTCCTGCTCATCATCCGGATCCGTCTGTAGCTGAGAATATGGTGCAACTGCAAAAGGCTGTAAAGGATAATAAAGCAGATTTTGGAGTTGCTTATGATGGAGATGGAGATAGAATTGGAGTTGTAATGGAAAATGGTGAGCTTCTTCCAATTGAACATTTAATGCTTATATATATTAAGGATATGCTTTTAAATGTTGGCACGAAAAAGTTTTTGTATGATATTAAGTGTTCCAAAGTAATTGATGATGTTTTGAAATCTTGGAATGTTGATGGTGTTAGATATCGAACTGGGGCATCATATACGCAGTTTAAGACTCATCAAGATAACTTACCGTTTGGAGGAGAATATTCAGGGCATTTGTATTTTCGAGATAGAGATGCTGATTGTGGTTCAGCGATTTATGCTAGCTTGCGGCTTTTAGAAATTATGAGTAAAACAGGAGATAAGTTAAGTAAGTTAGTTGCCGACTTTCCAAAATATGTTTCTACTCCAGAGGTGAAAATTCCTTGTGCGGATGAGAAAAAGTTTGAAGTTGTTGAAAAGATTAAAAAATATGCCAAGGAGCAAAATTATCCTGTTAATGATATAGATGGAGTAAGAGTAGAATATACTAATGGCTGGGTGCTAGTTAGAGCATCAAATACTGGTCCAAATATTACTTTTCGAGCTGAAGCAACAAGTGTAAATGGAGTTAAATCACTTCAAAATATTTATTTACCAATGATTGATAGATTTAAATAAAACTAATTAATTTTAGTTTTTTTTAAAAGGCTTAAAGTTCTTTTAGGTAATATATCTTCATTAATTAGATAAATTTTTAGTTTCTTTAAAGTTTTATGCATTATTCTAGTAACATTACTTTTTGAACAATTTAAGATGCTTGCTACTTCGTCGTGAGTATAGATTTTATTGTTGATAAAACCAAACTTTAAAAGAATGATATATTTTTCTTGGTTTGACAAAGCATCCAGCTTAGCAAGAATTATATCTTTAATGATTTTCTTTTCATAGTGAGAATAGATATTGACATCATCATCTGCTAGAGTGTCTTCAATAGTTAAGTCTTTGTCATCGTGGGAACCAATTACCTCATACATACTTACTTCAGGCCACTTTTTTCGGCGCATAGAACAAAGTATTTCATTTTTAATGCATTTTAAAGCAAAGGTTGAAAACTTTGTTTTTTTAGTATAATCAAAGTGGTCAATAGCTTTCATAAGGCCAATTATTCCAATTGATACTAAATCTTCTTTTTCACTTTCTGAATTATCAAAATATTTGTTTACAATAAATATAACTAATTTGATATTACTTTCGATTAATGTTTCTTTGGCATGGATATTTCCCTCATGGTATTCTATAAATAAAGAGTTAAGTTTTTCTTGCGATAGTGGTTTTGGAAGGTTATTTGTTATAAATATGTTGTTCAAGTTTATCACCATCCTTATTATATAGGTAAAATGCTTAAATAAATGTTTTAAATTGTCGAGAAGAATTTTATTTAAATTAATATATTGTTTTTTTTCTTTGTTTGTTGTCTGATTTTTATCAGACATATGTATTTTTCTTTCTTGTTTAACTGTAAGATATTATAGGTTATTTATGTGTCTTTTTCAATTGGTGAAGTGTTGCACTTCAAATTTAAATTAACAAAATTAACACAATTTGACTGGAGGCAAAATTTGTGATATTATAAGTTCCCATTTAAGAAAGGTGTGATTAAATGAAAAAAATAGTAAGTCAAAAACACTTTTTAGCTTTGATGAATAAGCCTGGGGATTGTGTATATATCGATACTTCAAGACTAGATATATCTGGGGGAGTTAGGTTTGAGACTTTAAAAGATATCGATTATTTTACAATGAGGTTTACAAATAAAGAAATAGTTGATGCGATTAAAAGAGCAAATATTGCACCTCTTAAGTACTTGGAAGGTAAGTTAGTTATTCAAGATAATATGAAACATAATCCGATGGCTGTAATTGATAAAGAGTTATATAATAACTTTAATATAGATGAGTTTTTAAGTGAAGCAGTTAATGATAAAGTGAAAATTAATAATTTAGTTAATAAGTTTAGAAGTGTAAGTAAAGATATAATAATTAGTAATAGCTTTGAAAGAGCTTTAAAAAATAAAAATGTTATTTTTGCTCGAAATATTTTGTTTAATTTAGATTACTTAAAAATTAGAAAGTATATTGTGTATTTGCTGGAAAATAATAAAGAAAAAATTATTAAAGTACCAGAGTTAAAGAGAGATAAGGCTAGTTAGGCCTTAATTTTTTTCCATAAAATAAAAAATATGTACTATAATATAAATAAGGGAGGATTGCTTTATGTTTAGAAAAAAAAGTGATTTAGATACTGGTGGTATTAATGAAATTATTTATCTTAGTAAAAATATTTTGAAATTATTGTTTGTGGTTCTTGTAATAAGCATAATTTTAGCAAGTATTATTTTACTAAAAGAAACTGGATTTTTTCATGCTATTAAAGGGGTTTTAAATGTTTTATCACCACTTTTTATTGGTTTTGTTGTGGCATGGTTGTTTGCGCCACTAGTTGCAAGACTTACGAAAAAGGGCATGAGTAGAATTTTGGCATCAACCCTTGTTTATCTTATATTTATATTCTTTTTGGTAGTTTTCTTTAGAATATTTATTCCAATTATTTATACTGAAGTTAATGAATTAATTGGAGCATTACCAGGGATAACTGAAAAAATTACGAGTTTTATTAATAATATGTTTAAAAATATAAAGATTGAGGGAGTTGATACGGCTTTAATAAAAGAAAATATTTTAAATGCTATTACAAGTTATGGAAGTAATATTTCTAGTAATTTACCAACGAAGATTGTGGAGATTATGTCTAGCTTAGTTAGTGGAATAGGTACCATTTTCTTTGGGCTTATTATTGGGCTTTATATGCTTTTTGATTTTGATAATGTAACTAACCTACTTTTGAAACTGATTCCTCATAAACATCAAGAAGAAATTGCTGGTTTAATTGAGAATATTGGGGAAGAAGTTCGAAAGTGTGTTAATGGAACTTTGTTAGTGGCTTGTATGGTGTTTGTTTGTGATACAGTAGGTTTTTCTTGTATTGGCCTTAAGTCAGCACTTTTGTTTGGACTTTTTTGTGGGATAACAGATTTAATACCATATATAGGTCCATATATTGGAACTCTTTTAGCAAGTGTGGTGGGATTTACTCAAAGCCCGATGATTGGAATAGGTGTGCTTATCATTGCAATTATGGTGCAACTTATTGAGTCTTATATTTTGCAACCAGTGGTAATGAGTAGGGCGACTAATTTGCACCCTGTTACAATTATTTGCGCCCTTTTGATATTTGGACACTTTTTTGGAATTGTAGGAATGATTTTGGCAACACCAATTTTATCGATTTTTAAAGTTGTAGGTCTTTTTGGGTTAGAAAAAATAGATAATTACCGAAAAGAAGCGGGAAAAGAGCTTGATTGATAACTTAGAGTTGTGATACACTAATACTGTTAAAAAAGAGGTGGAAGATGAAAATATTTATTGTTGGGGGGAAAAGTGGTAGTGGCAAAAATGAAGTTGCGAAAATGATTGAAGAGTTTTATATATATAAACTAAAAAAATGTGTTATTACTGAGTTTAGTAAGTATTTAAAAATTTTTGCAAAAGAGCTTACTGACTGGGATGGAGTAAGTGCAGTGAAGCCTCGCGATTTTTTGCAAGAGTTTGGAGCACATGTTCGAAGTGTTGATAAAGACTTCTTAAGTAAGAGAATGGTGCAAGATATTGGGTTATATGAAGGTTATGCTGATGTGGTCATAATAAGTGATGCAAGACTTCCAAGAGAAATTGAAATGATTAAAGATAATTTTGATGATGTTGTAAGTATTATGGTGGAAAATCAGTTTTCTCCAAGTAAACTTACTGTTAAGCAACAGTCTGATATAACTGAGACTGCTTTGGAAAGTTATGATGAGATGGATTACTACATTGCAAATGATAAGATAGATGTAACAAAAGAAAAAGTATTTAAAATATTAGAAGGGTTAGATGGTTAAAATGGATATAAAAGATAAATATATAAATTTTTTTAAAGAAAAGGGGCATGTGCAAATTCCATCGGCTTCAATAGTTCCAGAAAATGATCCATCTGTTTTGTTTAATACGGCAGGAATGCAGCCTTTAATTCCTTATTTAATGGGAGAGCCTCATCCTTGTGGAACAAGACTTGTTGATTATCAAAAATGTCTTAGAACTAATGACCTTGATGAGGTTGGAGATACAACTCATCATACTTTTTTTGAAATGCTTGGAAACTGGAGTTTAGGGGATTATTTTAAAGATGAGAGTATTGAGTGGAGTTTTGAGTTTTTAACTAAAGTATTAAATATTCCCCTTGAAAAACTAGCAGTAACTGTTTTTGCTGGTAATGGAAAAGTCGAGTTTGATGAAGAAAGTTATAATAAGTGGCTTAGTTTGGGAATAAGTAAAGAAAAAATTTCAAAAACTAGAGATGATAATTTTTGGATTGCTGGAGAAACTGGGCCTTGTGGGCCGGATACGGAAATTTTTTATTTTCGCTCAGATGAAAACATTCCGGATGTGTTTGATCCAGAAGATGATAGATGGGTAGAGATATGGAATAATGTCTTTATGCAGTATAATAAAACTAAAGATGGTAAGTATGAAGAACTACCTCATAAAAATGTTGATACAGGAATGGGACTGGAAAGAATTGTTTCTGTTTTAGAGGGAGTTAATGATAACTATGCTTCTAGTGTGTGGCGTGATGTTATCGAAAAA
Organism: uncultured Bacilli bacterium; assembly: GCA_934096125.1. GTDB lineage: Bacteria > Bacillota_I > Bacilli_A > RF39 > UBA660 > Onthocola_B. The sequence continues at coordinate 189,379 of CAKOLB010000001.1, read as the reverse complement.
ATAGAGAATATTTCTGGTAAGACTTATCAAGGCAATGAAAGAAGTATGAGAATTATTGCGGACCACATCCGTACTTCTGTGTTTATTATAAGTGACCCTGCAGGCATTAGACCAAGTAATGCTGATCAAGGTTATGTTTTAAGAAGACTTATAAGAAGAGCTATTAGACATGCTAAAATTCTTGATATTGATATAATGGGGTCTTGGACATATGATATAGCTGAAGTTATCATAAAAAAATATAAAAAGTATTATAAAGAATTAAATGAAAGTGAAAAGGTTATTTATGATGTATTAAATGGGGAAGTAATTAAGTTTAGTAAAACACTTGCTAAAGGGTTAAAAAAATATGAAGTAATGACAAAAGATAAAGATGTTGTCGATAAAGAAGTAGCTTTTCATTTGTATGATACTTATGGTTTTCCAATTGAACTGACGGTAGAGCTTGCTAGTGAAAGTGGAAAAAGCGTAGATGTAAACGGCTTTAATGAACTATTTTTGAAACATCAAGAGTTATCAAGGACTGCTAGCAAGGGTAAGTTTAAAGGCGGACTTGCTGGTGATAGTGAGATGGAAACTAAATATCACACTGCAACGCATCTACTAAATGCTGCTTTAAAAGTAGTAGTTAATAAAGATATTCATCAAAAAGGAAGTAATATTACATCTGAAAGATTACGTTTTGATTTTAATTGTGACCATAAACTAACGCTAGAAGAAAAGAATGATATAGAAAACTTAGTTAATACTTGGATTAACGAAGATTTAAAGGTTACTAAGAAGACTATGAGTAAAAGGGAAGCTATAGAAAGTGGAGCAGAGTGTATGTTTATTGAGAAATATCCTGATGTTGTAACTGTGTATGAGATTGGTGATATTTCTAAAGAACTTTGCGGGGGGCCACACGTTGAAAGTACTAAGTGTCTTGGAAAATTTAAAATTATTAAAGAAGAAGCAACTTCAGCAGGTATCAGAAGAATTAAAGCTGTATTAGAATAAAAAGTGCTTGTCTCTTAATTAGAGATGAGCATTTTTGGTATTTAGATTTTACGCTAGCTTTATTATTCTTTAGCAATAGTTTTCATTCACTAGAGTTAAATTAAGACTTCAAGACTGTAAAATTTATAGGTTTTATGCTATAATATTTATGTGAATTTGTAGAGATTATTGGTTTGACAATACTTGTTATTTATGCTAGTATTATAAGGCCTTTGGGGGGAGATGCTATTTATGGATATTAGAAAAAAGAGACTTATGGCAGGAGTGTTAGCATTAATTGTTGGAGTTACTTCTTCTGCTTGTCAAAAAAAGGGAGAATTAGATGAAACTGATGATTCACTTTATCCACTTAGTCCAGCTTACGAGATAAATGGTGATGGATATTGGTATGAAGAAAATAATGGAAATAGGTATTATTATCTTCTTGATCGGGCTGGGTTTAAAGACGGGTATACTGGTTATGGAAGTTATTCTTTTGCACAAATTTTGAATGTAGAAGAGATATCTACTGTTTATGATAGTGATACACTTAAAATATATAATATTACTGATGGATTTAAAGAGATGCCTATTGAGTATACACATTATGGCTATAACCCTGAGGAATTTACTACTAATTTTAATTATGCTTTAAAGGTTGAAGAGTTAAAAAGTACTGAGGGAATAAATTATGTTTATGTATTTGTGCAAGGACTTTTATTAAAAGACTTAGGTAGTGATTTTGGAGACTTTAATTTACATGTTGGTGAGACTTTAGATGGGTATTATTTGTTTGATGCAAGTGGGATGCTTTTGGCGAAAAAAATGGTCGCAGGTGATCAAAATATTCCATCAACATTAGTGGGAAATTTTGATATGGCTTTAAGTGATTTAACAAGTGTACTTCAACATGATGACGTTATATCTTATTCCGATTTACTGAGAAAAGAAGAGGAAATTAATAAATCTTTAGTTAGAAAAAAATAATTTTTTCTTTTTTATCTCTTCAATTGTTTTTGATCTTTCTTTATGATATGATAAAATTATGCGGTTAGGAAGTGTGGCTAATGACATTTTATTTTTCTTTAAGTGCTTTAATAATAACTCTAGTATTTGTTTATAATTTTTTTGCCAAAGAAAAAATTAGAAATGTAGAAATTTATTTGTATAAATGGATATTGCTTCTAACTATTTGGGGGCTTTGTACTGAGGTGGTAACATCTTTTTTAGTCCTTTTTGCCCCAGGGAAGTTTAATTTGGTTTTAAAGTGGGGCTATAAATTTTTAAATATCTTTTATATTTCTTGGTTTTTACTCTTTACTTTATACACAAAATATATAAGTTTACCAAAGAAGAAAAGATATAAGAGTTTAAGACAGAAAAATGTGCCTCTTTATGTTTTGGCTTTAGTTTTCTTTTCATTAATTATTTTGTTTACGAAAAATATAGAAAGGTCATTTATATATTTAATTTGTTTTATGTATACGATGTATTCTTTGTATTTATCTATTAAGTTTTCAAGAAATATTGAAAGCAGAAAGCTTGCTCCTTTATATTTTTTATGTGTGTTACTGATTGTTTGCTTTCTAATTAATAGTTTCTTTCCAAATATTGTACTTCTTTCCTATTTTATATCTTTAGTTGTTATTATGATGTATTTTTCAATTGAGAATCCTGATGTGAAGTTGATAAAACAATTGAATGTGGCTTTAGATAGGGCGGAAAAAGCGGATGCCGCGAAGACTGAGTTTTTATCAAATATGTCCCATGAGATAAGGACCCCTTTAAATGCAGTCGTTGGCTTTAGTAATCTTTTAAATGATAATGATAATATACCAGATACTGCTAAAGAAGATGTAAAAGATTTATTAAATGCTAGTGATGAGCTTTTACATATCGTGGAAGGTATACTTGATATAACGAAGCTATCTTTAGGAAACGCAGAAATTGTTAATAGGAATTATGTTGTTGATGATTTTGTTAATGAGTTAAGTGCTGATGTTAGAAAACAGCTTGAGTTCTTACCAATTGATTTTCGAGTAAATATTGATCCGGCCATACCAAAAGTACTCTATGGTGATGTTGGTAAAATCAAACGAATTTGTGAGAACATACTAAATAATGCAGTGAAGTTTACAAAAGAGGGTTGGATTGAATTTCGTATTAACGTGGTTAAGAAAAAAGATTTATGCCGGCTTATAATAACTATTGAAGATACGGGAATGGGAATAAAAAAGGAAGATTTAGGTAAAATTTTTAATAAGTTTGAAAAGACAAGTCAAACTATGAACTTTTCTGGAACTGGTTTAGGACTTTCTATAGCTAAAGCTATAGTAGATGCTTTAGATGGAAAGATTACTGTTCAAAGTATTTATGGGAAAGGGACTAAGTTTGTTGTGACTTTGATTCAAAAAGATGGGACTAAAAATGGAGTAAAAAGTCCGGTGCAACCTCTTGCTTTAAAAAATGTTTTGATTGTTGATGATAATGCGATTAATTTACAAGTGGCATCAAAACTAGTTAAAGCTTATGGGGTTAATGTAAAAACATGTTTTAGTGGCGAAGATGCTTTAAAACTACTAAAACAAACTTCTGATTATGATTTAATTTTTTTAGATATTATGATGCCAAATATGGATGGAGTAGAACTTTTAAAAAGGATAAGAAAAGAGTATGATTATAAAAATTATCCGATAGTTGCTTTAACTGCAGATGCTTTAACAGGTATGCGGGAGAAGTATTTGGCTTTAGGGTTTGATGAGTTTTTGGCCAAGCCAATTGATAAAAATGAACTTAATGAAATAATTAATAAATATTTAAATAATAATTAGGAGAAGGTATGAAAGATTTGCAATTTTTAAAAGAGTTTAAAGGATTTGATAAAAATGTTCTTGAGGGTTTTGGTTCGCCTGAAGAGTTTAATCAAGAACTGGAAGTTTTTTGGGAACATTTAAAAAACTTCAAGGGAAAACTAGAAAGCAAAAAAAATATTAAGGATTTAGCTGATTATGCCATAGTTCTTCATCTTTTTGAAGAAGAAACTAGGAAAATGGGGTTTGAAACTTTAGCTGATGTAGTTTTGACAAGTAAGACTTATGCTTTTTCAAATCAAAAACAAAAAGCTTTAGAAGAATATATAAATATTCAAAAATGTTTGAATGAGGTAATGCTAGTAGTTAGAAATTATTTAGAGAGAAATTTAAATGTTATGAAGAAAGGACAAAAAACTCCTCTTCAGTATTTACTGGATGAGGGTTATATTAATTCTTCTTTTGACTTACTAGGAGATTTTCAAGAATCGAAATATTTTGAGTATATGGTTAAAAATTTTGGCTATTTATTAAATACTAGTGTTAAAGATGATGATAATGTTCTAAAATCATTAGAAAGCTATATTTGGAAAAGAGATTTAAAAAATTCGGTGATTTGGGCATTTGATGGAAGTGTGCAAGATGATTATTTAAATCTTAACACAAGAATACGTAAGAATGCTTATTTAGTTACAGGAAGTTTACCATATCTTTATAATACCTTATTAGGTTTTTGGATTATTTTAAATGGAGTTATTCCTGATTTAAATAATGGAGTAAAGTTAGGGCCTAGAGTAGCAGATGCCTTAAAAGAAAAAAGAGATATTGTAGTTTTTTCAAATGAAGACGCTCGCATCTTACAAGAAATGTATGAAATTGCAAATAAATTTAATATACCGGTGATACCAGTTGCTTTTTGTAAAGCTAAGAATACCTGTATTATGGAAGAAGCTGTCTATTTTAAAGATAAGAATATAATTAAATCTATCTTAAAACTGGAATATGCATGGCAAAGTATTGCTCATATGCCAGGGGATGATAATTATTTGATAAGAAAAAGATATAAAAATGAGTAAAGTATCTTTTTTTTATTAAATTGATATGATAAAATGAAGCTAGGTTAGGTGGGAAGTTATGGAAATATTTTCACGATATAATTGTTTTAAGAAAATTAAAGTATCTTTCTTTAACCTTTTTAGTAACTTATTAATTATAATAAAAAATATAAAAGCTATTGGACGCTTATAAAGCGTTATGCTTTTATATTTTTTATATAAAGAAAGGAAGTAGAATATGGAAAATAATAAGTTGAAACCTAGTCAAGAAAGATCTTGGCTAAAGTACTATAGCAAGGAAGCTAAAGAAAGCCTTCCGTTTGATGGAAGTATATATGAAGCAATATATGAAAGTAATAAAGATTATCCTGCAAACGTTGCATTAATATATAATGAAGAAAAAATAACATATAAAGAATTATTTGATAATATTGAAGCTGCAGCGAAAGCATTAAAGGCTTGTGGAGTGCAAAAGGGGGATATTATAAGTGTATGTATACCAAGTACACCAGAGTCTGTTTATTTATTATATGCTGCTAGTAAAATTGGGGCAGTTGCTAATATGATTGATGTACGTAGTAGTGCAGAAAGCATTGAGCATTATATTCAAGAGGTTGATTCGAAGATTGTGTTTGTGCTTGATAATATTATTGAAAAAATATATTATTCTCTGCCTTATTTAAATGTTAAGACTTTAGTTAAAGTTAATTTAGTTCATCAAGAAAAGGTCGAAGAGAGTCAAAGTGTTAATAATAAGAAAACTATAGAAGTTAATTATTCAACCTTTCTAGAGATGGGAAAACTCTATTTAGATGATACTTTTACACCATGCAAAAAGGAAGATCCAGTGGTAGTTGAGCATACGGGAGGAACAACAGGTATTCCAAAGGGAGTTTTACTATCAAATTATGCGATTAATATGATTGCTCATCACTTTATTATTTCTGATTTAAAGTTTACAAGAGACCAAAAGTGGTTAAATATTATGCCTCCTTTTATAGCTTATGGGGTTGGTAATGGTCTTCATCTTCCTCTTGTAGTAGGAATGAGTGTTATTGAAGTTCCAGTGTTTCAGCCAGAGAAAATAGATGAATTAATACTAAAGTATGATCCAAATAACTTTGCGGGAGTGCCCCTACATTATGAAACACTAATTCATAGTGACAAATTAGATGGTTATGATTTTTCTAAGTGGGTTTTAGCAGGTGTTGGAGGTGACTCCATGGATATATCTTTAGAGATGGAAGTAAATAGATTTTTTAAAGAACATAATGCTAATATGAGTGTTATAAAAGGATATGGGCTTACTGAGGTTTGTGCGGCAGCGACAGTATCTTTTTGTGGCAGTAATAAAATAGGTAGTGTAGGTATTCCTTTTTTGCATAATAACGTTGGTATATTTAGCATTGATGATAAGAATGAAGAACTTGGTACAAATGAACTCGGAGAAATATGTTTAACAAGTCCTAGTATGATGATAAAATATCTTAATAATGAGGAAGAGACTAAAAAAGTATTATGTAAGCATAGTGATGGAAAAATATGGCTTCATTCAGGTGATTTAGGTTATATCGATGAAGATGGAGCACTATTTGTTAGTGGGAGACTTAAAAGAGTTATAGTTAGAGCGGATGGATTTAAAGTTCCTCCATTTCCTATTGAAAATGTGATAAATTCTTTTGAGGAAGTGGAAAGTTGCAAAGTTGTAGCCATGCCAGATATTTTTCATGTTCAAGGTTTTGTGCCTCAAGCAAATATTCTTTTGAAGAAAGAAGCTCGAAAAAATGCTCCAGAAATTCTTGAGATTATTAAAAAAGAATGCATAAATAAACTGGCTGATTATCAAGTTCCAAGTGATTACTGTTTTGTTGAGGAATATCCAAGAACTCCAATTGGAAAAGTGGATACAGCTAAGATGGAAGAACTTAACAAAGAGAAGTATCCAAGATTAAAAAGGGTACGCTTATAAATTTTCTTTAGTTTTTTCCTAATTAGTGTTATACTATTTGTAAAGTAGAGGTGTATATGCGATGATGTATGTAGGTATATCCCTAGTTGTATGTAGTTTAGTTTATAGTGTTTTAGTTATGTTGGTGTTCTTTTCTAAACCCCATTTTAATTATCACGAAACAAATTTATATAAATTTCTTCTTTGGGCCAATTTTGCTAATTTAGTTTTAGAACTTGGTTGTTTTGGAACGATTAGTTTAGCAGATGAAATTCCTTGGCTGGCAGCTTTGGTTAGTAGATTATTTCTTTTTTCCTTGCTTGTGTGGAATATGTTTTTTAGTGTTTATATGTTTAGTATATCTCTTACCCAAAAATCTGAGAAAAAACTTTTATATAACCTTACTAAGACAGAGATAATAATATACATAATAAGTTTGTTTGTGATAAGTATTGCACCGCTTCACTATTATCATGAAAATAATATAATGTATTCTTATGGTCTAGGAGCAGATTTTGTCACAGTTATTTATGGTGCTAATTTATTTTTGGCGTTAGGTATTGCTGTTAAACATTTTAAAGATATCCCTATCAAGAAGATTATGCCTCTTTTTTCTTTAGTTCTTTTAATGGGGCTTTGCGTTGTTATTAGAACTTTTGAGCCAGGACTTAATATTTTATCGTGCATCATGGCATTTATTACCTTGTTTATGTATTTTACAATTGAAAATCCTGATGTTTTACTAATTGAAGAGCTAAATATGGCAAAAGATCAAGCGGAAAAAGCTAATAGTGCGAAGACTGAATTTTTATCAAGTATGTCCCATGAGATAAGAACGCCACTTAATGCAATTGTTGGTTTTAGTAATTTGCTTTTAGAAGATAAGAAGTTATCGAAGAAGTCCAAAGATGAAGTGGCTGATATAATAATGGCTAGTAATAATTTGTTAGAGATTGTTAATGGTATTTTGGATATATCAAAGATTGAGGCTGGTAAATTAGAGATAATCGATAATGAGTATAGTATTGATGAGGTATTTGATGAACTAGTTACTCTTACAAAAGGAAGGCTTACTGGAAAAAATATTGAGTTTAAATATAGCTTGGATGAAAGTATTCCAAAGGTTCTTTTTGGAGATCAAGCTAGAATGAAGCAAATAGGTGTTAATATTTTAACTAATGCTGTTAAGTATACGAAAGAGGGATTTATTGATTTAAAGATACATGGGGTACGTAAAGATGATGTGGAAAGATTAATAATAAGTGTTGAAGATACTGGTATGGGTATTAAGACTGAAAATATAGATAAACTTTTTAATAAGTTTGAAAGACTAGACTTAGAAGAAAATATAACTATTGAAGGAACTGGTCTAGGTCTTGCGATAACTAAAAAACTTGTGGATATGATGCATGGGAAGATAGTTGTGCAAAGTGTTTATGGTAAGGGTTCAAAGTTTACTATATCAATAGACCAAAAGATAGTGGCAAATCCTCATATAAAGCTTATGAAAAAGCAACCTGAAGAAGTGAAGAAGACATATAAAAATAAAAGGGTTTTAATAGTTGATGATAATAAGATAAATTTGAAAGTTGCAGAAAGACTTTTGGAAAGTTATGAACTAGATGTAGATTGTGTTTTAAGTGGTTTTCTAATGATTGATAAGATAAAAGAGGGGAAAAGTTATGATTTAATTTTTCTAGATGACATGATGCCGAGCATGAGTGGAGTGGAAACACTTCAAAAGGTTAAGAAAGAGTTTACTAAGTTTAATACTCCAGTGGTAGCACTAACGGCCAATGCTTTAACTGGAATGCGGGAAAAATATCTGGCAAGTGGTTTTAGTGATTATCTTGCTAAGCCAATAAATAAAGAAGAATTAAATGATATAGTGAGTAAATATTTGGGTGATGAAAAAGGAGAAAATGTATGAAAGATGTAAATATATTAATTGATAATGGAGCGAATGTAAAAAAGGCATTAGAACTTTTTGGAGATATGGAAACTTATGACCAAACGCTTGAAGTATTCTTAAATGAAGTGCCAGGGAAGCTTGAAAAGATAAAATCTTTTAAAAGTATTGGAGATATGGCAAATTATGCTATTTTAGTTCACTCTTTAAAAAGTGATGCTAAATATTTTGGATTTGAGAAACTTGCCGAAATTGCGTATGATCATGAACTTAAAAGTAAGGCTAATGATATGTATTATGTAACTGAACATTTTGATGAGTTAATGAACGAGGCAACTAGAGTTGTTAATTTAGTAAAGAAATACATGGGTGTTGGTGGTTATATAGAAGATGATGCAAAAAGAGAAAATGGTAAAATCACAAAGAGTAGTAATGTTATTTTAGTAGTTGATGACTCCAATATCATATGTAATTTTATTGGTAAGATTTTAGGCGATTCTTTTGATGTTGTGGCTTTAGAAGATGGTAAGAAAGCAATTGATTACTTAAGCGATGAAGAAAAAAAGAAGTCTTTAAAGGCAGTGCTACTTGATTTAAATATGCCAGATGTAAACGGATTTGAAGTACTTGATTTTTATAAGAAAAGTGATTTATTTAAAGTAATACCTATATCAATTATTACAGGGGTATCTGATAAAGAATCTATTGAAAAAGCTTTTAAATATCCAATTGTTGATATTTTACTTAAACCGTTTAATGAAAGAGATGTTAAAAGAATACTAGAAAAAACTATTAATAGTAAAATATAAGTTGGAGGTTAGAATTATGGAAGATGATTTTCTTAAAGAAATAGAGAAAATGGATGAAGAGCCATCGAATGAAATTGTGGAAATAGATGAAAACATTGAGGCCAGTAACTCTCTTTATGATAAAGAAGAAAAAGAGGAAGAAGTAAAAGAAAAGGAGAAAAAGCCAAAGAAAGATAATGTTTTTAAAAAGTTAAAGGATAAATGGCAAAGTTTATCAAAAAAGCAAAAGATTATTATCTCAGTATCTTTAATAGTTTTAATTTTACTTATTATAGGTTTACTTGTATATTTTATTGTTATTAAGGATGATAAAACGCCTGCGGCTGAACCAAAAGTAGTGATTGAAAAAGAAAATTACCGGTATGAAGATGGAAGTTTAGTCTTTTTAAATGAAAATAAAAAGGAACTTGGAAGATATGAATGTAAAAATAAAGATGAGGATTTGTGTTATGTTGCATATTATAGCGTGAATAATGAGTTTGATGGACCAAAAATGGTATATGAAAATGGTAAAAGTGTAAATCTTGTTAGTGATATATTTAAAGAAAGATATGTTTTTGTATATGATAATAAAAAAGAGAATATGGAAAATGTAACTTTATATGATATAGATCAGAAAAAAGAGATTGATAGTTATGAAAAAATATTAGAAGCTGGGAAAAATAATGTCATTGTTTTAGGGGATAAAGGATATAACTTACTTGATTTATCTTCTTCCAAAGTAGATGAGGTCTTTAACTCTTCTTATGATTATTTAGGATATATAGCTGATACTGACTTTTTAATTGCAGGTGATAATAATAACTATTTTCTCATAGATTTTGATGGAAAAATCAAAAGTCATGAAGTTTCTGGAAAGATTATGAGTTTTGATAGTCAAAATATAAGTGTGCTTAATAAAGATAAAAGAGAAGTTTATGGTTATGATGGAGTACTTAAAATAAATCAAACTTTTGATTATGTAAGTTTTACAGATAGTTATATAATTGCGATAAATGATGGAAAAATGTATATCTTTGATAAAGATGGTGCTCCGATGAATATTGATGGCATTAAAATAAGTAGTGATGATTATGATGAAAAGATTATAATTAATGAGAAGACGAAAAAGGAAGTTGAAAGAAAGAAAAGTTATGGTGTAAGTATTTTAAATAATAAAATGCAACTAGAAATTGGTAGTGAAAAAATAAATATTAACTTAGAAGAAGGTGCTGTTAATAAAACTATGCCATATGTTAGCTATTTTAGTGGGAAACTTTATATCTTTAGTGATAGTGAAAAAACAAATCTTTTAGGTAGTTATAGTTGTAGTTATGCTAACTCTGTTACTGGTGATAATGCTTTTTCAAACTGCTATATTGCTAAAGAAAGTAATATTATGAAACCAGGAGAAGAACTTATTAATAGTTACTTACCAATATTTAATAATAGATTTATTTTTATAGTAGATACTAAAAAACCAAATAGTAATGATAATATCGTTTTATGGGATTTAACTAACAAAAAAAAGTTAGCTACTTATAAAGAAGTAGATGCTTTATATCATAGTAGTGATGCAATTAGTTTTGTTGATACGGCAGGGACTTATATTTTTGCTAAGAATACTAGTGATTCTTATGGGCTTATCAATGTCACCAAAGATTCAGTTCAGGGCGTTATTCCTTTTAAAGATAAAGTGGCAAATGTTTTAAATAGCTCTATTTCCTATTTGCAAGATAATATCCTAATTAAAAGAGGGGATGGAACATATCACCTTTATGATAGTAAGGGAAGTGAGCTTACTCCAAATGTTAGTACTACTAGTGAGATCGTAGAATATAAAAATAATCATATTAAGGTAAAATCATCTGATGCTGCATACCAAGTATATAGTTTAGATGGAAAAGTAGTAAGTGGGGTATTTAAGTACATTATAATGGAAAATAATTTCTATATAAGTGTTGATGATAATAATAAAATTGGTGTATATAAATACAATTCTAAAGATAATTTGTTTAAGTCAAATGTTGTTTTGCCAGGGAAAGACTTTAGTAAAGAAATTAAGTATACTGTCTCTGGAAATACTTTAAAAATAACTTATATCCAAGATAATTTTATGATAGATGAAAATATTTCCGTAGAATAAGAAGGGAGGAGTTATGAAAGATAAAAAGACGCTTTATACCCAAATTGTTTTGCTTGTTCTTTTTCTTCCCTTAAGTATTGTTGCAACTGTAGTTCATAGTAAATACAAAAATGGAGAGGTTATTGATACTAATCCTAGTAAGTCTTTGATATATCAAGATAAAGTATATTTTTATGATCGTAATAATCTTTTAGAAACTTATCCATGTAAGACTTGCTCGCGGGCATCGTCAGTGATTGATGATGATAAATATCATATTAATTATTATAAATATGGGGTAAGTGATATTGATAGTACTCTTAGTAAAAGCTTTGGAATTATTAAAAATAGTAATAGTTTAGAACTTATTAATGTCAAAACTGGGACGGTAGTTAATAGATATGAAGATGTTAAAACATATAAAATTGATAGTAAACCAAATGTTTTAATAAATAAAAAAGATGGTAAATGGGGGATAGTGTATTTGGATTTATCAAGTAAAGTTATAGCTAATAATTATGAGTTTATTGGAGTTCCAGCTTTTATGGAAAATAATAATCTTTCATTTAATAAGTTTATTGTCTATGATGGCTTGAAGTGGCAAATTATTGATAGAGCAGAAAAAGTCTTAGCTCAAAGTGATGCGGAAATAGTTGATTTTTCTGATAATTACTATGTTACTTATGATGGTTCTTATCATGTATATGATTACGATAACAATATTTATTTAACAGATATGCTTATAAGTAATGCTTATGGAGCTGGCAAGTATTTGTTTGTACGTGTGGGAATGAATTTACTTATTTATGAAAAAATAGAAGATGGTCTTATCGACCGCGTGATGATTGTTGATGGAAATAATGTTAATATAAGTAAAAATGATAAAAATTATGAAGTGTATGTGGAAGGAAATTTAAGAGATACTATTGCGCTTGGGTAAAAATTTTGTTAGAATAGTTTTAAGTTTTGATGATTTTTGAGGAGTATGCTAAAGTACTTTGCTAGAGAGTTAGTGGTTGGTGGAAACTAATAAAGTGCTTAGTTGAAGGTTGCAAAAGGAGAAATGTTGGAGAGGATCCATTAAAACCTAGAAAGAGAAATGAAAGGATGGTACCGTCATGAATTTGACTCCTTGGTAACCATTCTTTTTTGTTATAAGAAAGGAAGAAGTTTTATGCTTGATAAGAAATATGACCATTTAAGTGTGGAAAAAGGAAAGTATGATAAGTGGGTTAAAAATGGTTATTTTGAAGAAAGGCCTAATCTTAAGCCATATGCAATTGTTATTCCTCCGCCAAATGTTACAGGAAAACTTCATCTTGGGCATGCGTGGGATACTGCTATTCAAGATATTTTAATTAGATTTAAAAGAATGCAAGGGTATAATGCTGTTTGGATACCGGGAATGGACCATGCGGGAATTGCGACCCAATCAAAGGTTGATGCAAAATTAAAAGAAATGGGAATTAACCCTAGAAGTTTACCGAGAGAAAAGTGGCTTGAGTATGCTTGGAAGTGGAAAGAAGAGTATGCCGAAAATATCCATAATCAATGGGCAAAACTTGGTTTATCACTTTGCTATTCAAAAGAAAGATTTACTTTAGATGAGGGACTTAATAAAGCAGTTGTACATGTATTTAAGAAACTTTATGATGAGGGGCTTATATATCGTGGGGAAAAAATCATAAATTGGGACCCTGTTGCGATGACTGCTTTATCTAATGAAGAAGTAATATATAAAGAAGTAAAGGGTAAATTTTATAAAATTAAGTATTTTTTAGAGGATGCTGAAGATTATTTAGTAGTAGCAACAACAAGACCGGAAACTTTATTTGGTGATACTGCTGTTGCAGTTAATCCTGAAGATGTAAGATATAATAAATATATTGGAAAGAATGTAATTTTACCTATTTTAAATAAGAAAATTCCAGTTATTGGAGATATGCATGCTGACCCTGAGTTTGGAACTGGGGTTGTTAAGATTACGCCTGCTCATGACCCTAATGACTTTGAAGTAGGGCTTAGACATAACTTAGAGAGAGTAGTTGTTATAAATAAAGATGGTACTTTAAATGAAAATGCAGGACCTTATGCGGGACTTGACCGGTTTGAGGCTCGTGATAGGATAGAAATAGATTTACAAAAACAAGATTTACTTGTAGGTGTTGAAGAAATAGTTCATAATGTTGGGCATAGTGAAAGAAGTAATGCAATGGTTGAACCTTATTTTTCTTCTCAGTGGTTTGTTAAGATGAGACCTCTTGCTGATAAAGTACTTGAAAATCAAAAAAATGCTCAGACTAAAGTTAATTTTGTTCCGGAAAGATATGAAAAGACGATGAATCACTGGATGGAGATAACTTATGATTGGTGCATCTCAAGACAGTTATGGTGGGGACATAGAATACCAGCTTGGTATAAAGATGGAGAAGTAATTGTTAGTGAAACTCCCGTGGAAGAAGAAGGCTGGGTTCAAGACTTAGATGTTTTAGATACTTGGTTCTCAAGTGCTTTGTGGCCTTTTAGTACACTTGGTTGGCCGGAAGAGACTGATGATTATAAGAAATTTTATCCTAACAACTGTTTGGTAACTGGTTATGATATCATACCTTTCTGGGTTAATAGAATGACTTTTCAAGGCTTACATTTTACTGGTCAAAGACCTTTTAAAGATTGTATTATTCATGGACTAATAAGAGATAAAATGGGTAGAAAGATGAGTAAGAGTCTTGGTAATGGAGTAGACCCAATGGATGTTATTGAAAAGTATGGAGCAGATGCTTTACGATTTTTCTTAACAACATCTGCAGCAGCTGGAACTGACCTTAGATATGATGAGGAAAAAGTTAAATCAACTTGGAACTTCATTAATAAACTTTGGAATGCATCAAGATTTGTTCTTATGAATATTGAGAACTTAAAAGAAGTAACACTTGATGATGTAAAAGAAGAAGATAAATGGATATTAACTAAACTAAATTTAACTGTTGCTAGTGTTACGAAATTTATGGAAAAGTATGAATTTAATAATGTAGGTACGATTTTATATAACTTTATTTGGAATGATTTTTGTGATAATTATATCGAAGTATCAAAATTTAGATTAGATAGTATGGTAACAAAATCAGTTCTTTATAAAGTTTTAGATAGTATACTTAAAATGCTTCATCCATTTATGCCTTATGTAACTGATGAGATATATTCAATGCTTCCATTAAAACAAGAAAACATTATTCTAGATACTTATCCAGTATATAATGAAAAGGAAATATATATGGAAGATATGGAAAGTTATGAAAATAAAAAAGAATTTATTAAGTTATTTAGAAATGTAAAATTAGAAAATAAAATTGGTAAAGACTTTTTAGTGGACATCCGAAGTGATGCTGATTATTCGCTGATATTTAAAATTCTTAGAATAAGTGATGCGCAAATAGGCAAAAATGATAAGCAAAAATATAGTGTTATTTACAAAGATTATAATGTGGATATATATTATGAAAAAGAAGAGAATTTGGAAAGTAAAATGCTAAAGGAAAAACAAATAAAAGATTTAGAGGCTTCAATTGAGAGAAGAAGAAAACTTCTTAGTAATGAAAACTATTGTAAGAAAGCACCAGCAAATTTAGTTGAAAAAGAAAGACAAACATTAAAAGAAGAAGAAGAAAGACTAGAGCTTATGAAAAAGTGATTTCTTCTTTTTTAAATTACTATATTTTATTAAAGGTATTGTTATAATAATTTTTAATATATTGAGTTTGAGAAATTAAAAGATTATAAAAAGTTCATATGTGAAAAGTAAATTAGTTGATAAAGACAAACTTTATATATTTTTAGATGAAGTGTAAAAAGTGGAAAAGTTTGAAGAGGTTGTTAATTCTCTTTGGGCATCTACAGATAATACTAGTATATTTATTACGGGGTCTAATAGTAAATTATTGTCTCAGGAACTTTCCACTGTGCTTTCCGGTGGATATGTTTTATTTAATATTTTTCCATTATCTTATAAAAAATTTACCTCATTTTCTGGTAAAAAGGCCAAAGAAGAAGAGAGTTTTTGGAATTATGTAAAATGGGGAGGGCTTCCTAATAGATGTGAGTTTACTTCGGAAAATAATATAAAAGTTATTATTGCAACTAATCATTTGTCTTTTGTAAGAAATTTTATTGGAGAATCCTTTAATGTCAATTACTTAGAGGATTTAATTATCGCTGCTGAGATTCATAAAATATAACCGAACATGGATTTTTATGAATATATATTAAATAAACATAATATTAGACCTGAAGAATTATTATTTTTGGATGACAATATTGATAATGTTAATACAGCAAAAAAAAATAGGAATAAATACAATAAAAGTTGAAAAAAATACATATTTGCTAGAATAAATAAATGAATTTCTGAATTAATATTTTATTTTAAAATAACTTTTTGGTGTGTTAAAATGATGGTGGTAAGTATTGAGGTGATAACTAATGGATGAAAAAATAATTATGGCAAGTCCAGCACAAAAAAAGCATATTTTAAAAAAGTTATATGAAGAAAAAAGGTTTCATAATTATAAGTTTTATACATTTGATGAGATAAAGAAAAATATTTATGGTGATTATGATAAGCAAGCAATACTTTATGTGATGAAAGAGTGCAATGTAAGCTTAGATATTGCCAAGATTTTTCTTGAAAATATGTATTTTTTGCAGGATGTAAATGATGCCAAGGTTAATTTTTTAATAAATCTTAAAGGAAAACTTGAAAATAAGGGACTTTGGCAAGTGAATGGGGGATTTAAAGAATATATTTTAAATAAAGAGATACTTGTTTATGAGGAAGAACTTTCTTTAAAAGAGAAAAAAATATTAAATTGGTTAAATGTGAAGGTGATGCATGAAGATTACTTTCCAAAAAAGATTGAGTGCTTTAAAGCTAGTGATATATCCACCGAGGTGGAGAGTGTTTTTGAAAAGATTTGTATGTTAATTTCATCAAATGTGCCAGTGCGAAAGATTAAAATTATTGCTAAACCTCAGTATTACAACTATTTAAATTATTATGCTTATATGTTTGATTTACCTATAAATGTACCTGAAAAAAGTTCACTATACTCGCTATCACTTACGCAAGAGTTTTTAAGGCTTTACGATGGGACAAATCTTTTGGAAGTAATAGAGAAGCTAAAGGATAATGATATAAATTATTTGATAGATATTATTAATAAAAGTGCGAGCCTTGAGGGAGAAGTGCTTCGTAAAGAGTTTATTATTAGTGATTTAAAAAGCACTGTTTTGCCAGGAAAGATTTTTGAAAATGGCATAGATGTTATAAGTTATGATGATTATATTAATAAAGATGATTATGTGTTTTGGCTAGGGTTTAATTTGGGAGATTATCCGAAGATATATAAGGATGATGAGTATTTAAGTGATGATGCATGCCGAAAACTTGGGCTTGATACTTCAAGTGAAAAAAATATCCTAGAAGAAAAAAAAGTTTTACAAAAAATATATGAGATAAATAATCTTTATTTGTTTTATAAAGAGTGCGGTGATAATGGAAAGTGCTATCCAAGTACGATACTAGATATACTTGATGCTAATATAAAAGAGGCAGTTGTAGATAGAAGCAAGAGTTACTCTAAAGATTTAAGTGAGATTTTTTATGCTAGTCTTTTAGATAACTTATATAAATATAATGCTAGGTCACTTTGGTTTGATACTTATGCTAATTCTTTATCAATTTTTTATCGAGGATATGATAATAAATATAAAAAAGTAAATAATAGCCTTTTAAAAGAAGTAATTGGTGATGAACTGAGACTTTCATATACAAGCTTAGAAAGTTACTATGAGTGTAGTTTTAAGTATTATGTGGCTAGAATTTTAAAGCTTGATTTATTTGAAAGTAGTTTGAAAGTGCTACTTGGGAAAGTCGCTCACTATATAGTGGAAAAAGGACTTAAAAATGATATAAATATAGATGAAGAAGTTCAGGTGTATATTCGGGAAGGAAATATTTCGTTAAATGCCAAAGAAATGTTTTATTTAAAAAAGTTAGGCAGAGAGCTTGAGGGAACATTATCATATTTGAGGCACCAGCAGGAAATTATTTCTTTAAAGAAGTCTTTGGAAGAAGAAAAGATAAGTGTCGTAAAAAAAAGAGGAGATACAACAGTATTAATTGAAGGAATTATTGATAAAGTGTTATATGATACATATAATGGCAAAGATGTAGTTTTAGCAATAGATTATAAGACAGGAAAGAAAGATATTTCTTTAAAGACTTTTCCTTATGGTATTAATATGCAACTGCCGATGTATTTATATTTACTTAGAAAGTCTTCTAAGTTTAGTGAGGCAAGAATTGGAGGCTTTTATTTTCAACAGATATTAACTAGTCCTTTAAAAAAGGATGATAAGAAAACTTTAGAAGCCTTTAAGTCTGAAAATATGCGATTAAACGGGTATACAAATAGTGATGAAAATATTTTAAGATTAATTGATGAAAATTATGCTAGTAGTAAAATTATTAAGGGTTTAAAATGTAAAAAGGATGGTGAATTTTTAAAAAGCAGTAAGGTTTTAGATGATGCTATGATGGACACTCTTGCCGAAAATCAAGAAGCTATAATCGATGATGCTATAGAAAATATTTTTAAAGGAGAGTTTGCCATAAACCCAAAAGTTATCGATAAAAAAAATTATGCTTGCACGTATTGTAGTTTTCGAGATATTTGTTTTAAAACTAAGCAAGATGAAGTGATTATAGAAAGTGAGGTAGCAAATGAAGTGGACGAGTGAGCAGCTTCAAGCGATAAATCAAAGGGGAACAAATATTATTGTTTCCGCGGGTGCAGGCTCTGGTAAGACAGCAGTATTGTCAGAAAGAGTTTTAGCCATGGTGCAAAGTGGAATTGATATTCGCCGAATTTTGATTTTAACATTTACTAATGAAGCCGCTGGAGAAATGGCTAATAGAATTAGGAAAAAGCTAAAAAAAGCTGGACTATCAAAAGCACTGCGAGATTTAAATGAAGCATATATTACTACTTTTGATGCCTATGCCTTAAGTGTTGTTAAAAAATATCATTATCTTCTTAATATTTCCAGGGATGTCAAAATAGTAGATAGCTCTGTGATTGCTCTTGAAAAAGAGAAAATACTAGATGAAATTTTTATGGATCTTTATGAAGAAAAAAATGAAGCATTTTTAAAACTTCTAGATGACTTTACTTTGCGAGATGATGATTTAATTAAAGAAGCTGTGCTAAGTATAAATGGGGGATTAGACTTAAAATATGATAAGGATAAATATTTGGATAAGTACTTAGAAAAATTTTATAGTAAGGAGTATGTAGAAAAAAGATTTGATGAGTTTTTTTCCTTGCTAAAAGAAAAATGTTTGGAATTGGAAAATACTTTTTACGAACTAGAGGGAGAACTTGAACCAGATTTTTCCATGAAGCTTTATGATGTTTTAGGGAAGTTTTTTCAGCCAAAGACTTATGATGATTTATATAAATATAAAGATAGTAAACTTCCAAGGTTTTGTAGTATAGATGAAGAATATTTAGATTTAAAAGAGCGTATAAAAGCATTGTTTAGTGAAATTAAAAGTTATTTGGTCTATTCTAAAGAAGAATATATAACTTACTACATGAGTACTTATGAATACGTGCAAATTATAAGAGAGATAATTAAAAGGTTTGATATAAAAATAAATTTATATAAAAAAGAAAGATGTGCTTATGAATTTACGGATATAGCGAAGATGGCAATAAGGATAGTATCGGAAAATGAAAGTATTTGTGAAAGTATAAAAAATTATTTTGTTGAGATAATGATTGATGAGTATCAAGATACTAGTGATTTACAAGAAGTTTTTATAAACTATATTGAAAATAATAATGTATATATGGTTGGAGATATAAAGCAGTCGATATATAGATTTAGAAATGCTAATCCAGATATTTTTAGACAGAAATATAATAATTATAGTAATTCTATTGGGGGGGAAAAAATAGATTTACTTAAAAATTTTAGGTCAAGAGAAGAAGTACTTCATAACATAAATGAAATATTTGCACCGATTATGCAAGAGGATATGGGGGGAGCAGATTATAAACATGGGCATATGATGGTTTATGGAAATAAAGCTTATGAAACACTTGGGAAAAATGACAATAATAATTATATGGATATATTAAAATATGAAAGTAGCACTAAAGAGTTTACAAATGATGAAATAGAAGCTTTTATAATTGCTCAAGATATAAAAAAGAAAATGGAGGAGAAATATTTAGTATATGATGCCGATAAAGAGCAAAATAGAGAGATAACTTATGATGATTTTAGTATTATTTTAGATAGAGGTAGTGCTATGGATTTATATAAAAAGATATTTGAGTATTTTAATATTCCTTTAGATATGTATAAAGATAGTGATTTGTTAGATGATGATAGTATATATATTCTTAAAAATATAATTGGTTTAGTTCAAAAGATATATCTTGGGAAAATTGATAAAGAGATGAGATACTTTTTTATGAGCGTGGCAAGAAGTTATCTTGGAAACATGATGGATGATGAGGTATTTTCGGCTTTAGAGAGTAATGATATTTATAAAACTGATGTTTATTTAAAGTGTAAAAAACTTGCACAAGACTTAGATAAAAAAAGTCCTTATATACTTTTAAGAGAAATATATGAAACATTTGATGTTTATAAAAAGCTTACTTTGGTTGGAAATGTGGAAGCTGGTTTAAAAAGATATCGGTATCTTTGGGATCTTGCCCAGAATATGGATGATTTAGGTTATACTATAAATGATTTTAAAAATTATTTAGATAAACAGATAAAGGAAAATAAAAGTATAAAATATAAGACTGCTCGAAGTACAGAGGCTAGTGTGAAACTTATGAATATTCATAAATCTAAAGGTCTTGAGTTTCCAGTGTGTTATTTTGCGGGCTTTGCAAAAACATTTAATTTAAGAGATTTACATAATAAATTTATGTTTGATAATACTTATGGTATTATAACTCCTTTTTATGATGATGGGGTTGGTGATACATTTATTAAGTATTTAGTTAAAAGAAAATATTATAGTGATGAAATAGCAGAGAAAATAAGACTTTTTTATGTAGCTTTAACAAGAAGTAAAGAAAAGATTATTATGGTTATGCCAGAGGTGAAAAAGCCTAGGTTGGTAAAAGATGTAATAGATGCAGGTACATTTTATAGTTATCGGTCGTTTTATGATTTTTTAAGCTCACTATCAGGGAACCTCAAGTCTTATCAAACACTTTTAAATATGAAAGATTTGAATTTAACGAAAGATTATAATTTTATTAAATCTAAAGTAAAAATAGATGTAGATAGTAAAGAGAAGATAGAGTTTATAAATATTGATGTGGAAAAAAATGTTCAAGAGATGAAGCGGGCATCCCATGCAATGAAAGAAGTTATTACTAAGGAAGAAAACAAGCTTTTGGAATATGGGACAAGTATGCATGAGAAAATGGAATATAGCCCTCTTGATGATAAAGTTTTTGATGGCCTTGCTAAGTATTTTGATTTTGATGCTGCTAAAGTGCTTCGGGAACATGAATTTTATTATGAAATAAATGATGTAAGTTATCATGGTATTATAGACCTGCTTCTTATTTATGATGATAAAGTGGTGATTATTGATTATAAGCTTAAAGATATATCCAAAGATATTTATAAAGAGCAACTTCAAGTTTATTATGATTATGTGGCTAGTATATATACCAAAAAAATAGAAGTATATTTGTATTCTATTATTGGTAAAAGACTTGAGAAAGTGTTTGACTAGGAAATAGATTATATAATTTAGAGTTTTATGAAAAAATTACTATGGCTAAACTTGATATTATTTTAGAAATGTTTAGAGCAGACTATAAAAAACAACTAAGTAAAAGTGATCAAGTAAGAACTTTAACAAAAATAATTAGAGCTGAAGAGAAATCTTTGGTTTTTTGTTTTAATATTTAAAGGTTTGGAAATAACAACAAGAGTTTAGAGTATTGCAAGTGATTTAAATTCGTGATAGAATATTGTTTCCGAGTAAAGGGGAAAATATTTATGAAAAAGACAAAGATTATATGTAGTATTGGACCTGCTAGTAGTGATATTAATGTATTTAAACAAATGGTTGATAGTGGGATGAATGTGGCTAGAGTTAATTTTTCACATGCTACACTTGAAGAAAGACAAACAGTAATTGAACTTGTTAAGACCGTTAATGAAAAGTATGGACATAATATTGGACTACTTTTTGATACTAAGGGTCCGGAGTTTCGAAATGGTGAAGTTAAAGATGGAGGAATAAGTTTAGTTCCTGGCCGATTGATAAAGATAGTAAAAGAAAAGTGTCTTGGAGATGAAGAAAGATTTAGTGTTAATCATCCAGAGGCTATTGATGCTTTAAACATTGGTTCAATTATCCAACTTGAAAATGGCCTTATGAAAATAAAGGTTATAGAAAAGCATGATGATTATGTGCTTTGTGAGATTGTTAATGGTGGTATTTTAGGAAGCCGTAAGAGTTTATTTGTGCCAGGGGTTAATTTGAATATTCCTTTTATTAGTGAAGTAGATAAAGAAGATATTATTTATGCTTGTCAAAATGATGGTGACTTTTTGGCTTTGTCTTTTGTATCATCTGCACAAGATGTGATGGATGCAAAAAAAATAATAGAAGAAAATGATGGTAATATTAAGATAATATCAAAGATTGAAAGTAGAACTGGGATTGATAATCTAGAAGAAATTTTGGAAGTTAGTGATGGTGTTATGGTTGCAAGAGGTGACCTTGGTGAAGAAGTTTCTATTTCTCTTTTGCCTGTTTATCAAAAACAAATTATTCAAAAAGCAAGAGAACATGGAAAGTTTGTTATAGTAGCAACGGAAATGCTAGAAAGTATGAAGAAAAATTCTAGACCAACAAGAGCTGAAGTTACCGATGTTGCAAATGCGGTACTTGATGGAACTGATGCAGTTATGCTAAGTGGAGAAACAACTGTTGGGTTATATCCTTTAGAAACTGTTAAGTATATGGCAAGTATTGCTCGTGATGCAGAGGAGTATTCGGCAAAACATTTTGGTTTTAACGGAAAAATTGGGAGAACTGAGTGTATTGCTAAAGCAGCAGTTGATTTAACTAAATATGTTGATGTTAAAGCAATAGTTTCTGAAGGATTAAGTGGTTTTTCAACAAGAATGATTAGTAATTTTAGGCCTAATTCACCAATTTTATCTTGCTGCACTACTGCTAAAGTAGCTCGAAGCTTAGCTCTTAATTATGGGGTATATACAACTATTGTACCTTTAATGGATGATACTGATGAGCTTGTTAAAACGGTTCGAGATGCAGCGGTTAAATATTTTGATTTACAAGTTGGTGATAAAATTATTGTTACCGGAGGAATGCCTTCAGTAAGACTTACTGATTTTATGAAAATTGAAGAAATAAAATAATACTCTAGGGGTTTTAGAGTATTTTTTCGAAGGGAGAAATTTATGAAAGTAGCAATTATTGGTGGTGGTGCTGCTGGGTTAGTGGCAGGTATAGTGGCCGCTTCTGGAAAAAATGATGTAACTATTTTTGAGAAAAATAGTAAATGTGGCAAGAAATTACTGTTAACTGGGAATGGAAAGTGTAATTTAGCACCTCTTTATTTAGATTTAAATAAAATTCACTCCGAAAGTGGGCGTAAAGATTTATTTGTAAGGGAAGAAAATAGACTAAAGTATATAGAGTTTTTAGAAAAGTTAGGTCTTGTTATGACTACAAAAAAGGGAGGAATATATCCTTTTAGTGAGAAATCTAGTAGCGTATTGTCTGTGCTTTTAAATGCATATTTGCAAAATGGGGGAAAGCTTATTTGTGATTATGGTGTTTCGGATTTAAAGGTTTTAGATAAAGGCTTTTTGGTAAATGATAAATATTTTGATAAGGTAATTGTAACAACGGGGTCAAGGGCTTATCCTAAGACGGGAAGTACAGGAGATGGATATGAACTTTTAAAAAGGTTAGGGGTCCAAATGACGGTTTTAAGTGAGTCCTTGGTGCCAGTTGTTACTAATTCAGGTTTAGAAAAATATTGGGCAGGATTAAGAGCAAACGTATGTATATATTTAAAAGAAAATGATGCTATAGTAAAAAAAGAAGAAGGGGAAATTCAGTTTACTAAGTATGGTTTATCTGGAATTTGTGTCTTTAATTTAAGTGGTGATATTAAGCTAGGGCTTATGAAAGGAAATAAAGAAGCGATTGTTATAAATTTTATGTCTTGGCTAGGCAGTGATGCATTTGAATTTCTAGAAAAGAGAAATAAGGATTTGCCAGGGCGAAGTATATCTTTACTTTTAGATGGATTTATGGATTATAAGTTAAGTAGCGTGCTACTTAAGGCTTTGAAAATATCTTCGGAAGCAACTTGGGATGATATTGGTGTGCAAAAGCAAAGGAAATTAGCTACTATGCTTACTGAGTTTCAAATTGATATTGAGAATACACTTGATTTTGATAGCGCCCAAGTTTGTAAAGGTGGGGTAATGCTTGAAGAAATTAATGAGGAAAATATGCAGCTTAAGAAATATCCGGGACTATATTTAGCTGGAGAGATACTTGATTTAGATGGAGATTGTGGAGGTTATAACTTAGCAATAGCATTTATAACGGGCATGAAGGCAGGTGAGCTTAAATGATTAGACTTAAAAATGTTAAAACTCCAGTTTCTTCTCATGCCAATTTATATTTAGTGGCCGCTAAAAAACTTGGAGTAGATAAAAATGAAATAAAAAATGTTTTAATTAGAAAAAGAAGTATTGATGCTCGAGATAAGCATAAGTTTAGTTATGTTTTTGACTTGGATGTAGAGATAGATAATGAAAGTAAATATATAAAAAAAGATGTAACTTTAGCTTTAAAAGAAGAGTATGAAGTGCCATACTTGCAAGGTGCCGAAGAAACTAGGCGCCCGATAATTGTTGGGGCTGGTCCTGCAGGACTTTTTTGTGCTTATATGCTTGCTAAGTATGGATATAAACCAGTTATCTTTGAGCGGGGGAAACGCGTTGAAGATAGGATAAAAGATGTTGATGCTTTGTTTAGGGATAATAAATTTTTGGCAAATTCTAATGTTCAGTTTGGAGAAGGTGGCGCTGGAACATTTAGTGATGGAAAGCTTAATACTTTAGTTAAAGATAAATCTTTTCGAAAGAAAAAAGTATTAGAAATATTTGTACGATTTGGAGCACCTGAGGAAATTATGTATGATAGTAAGCCTCATATTGGAACAGATCTTTTACGAAAAGTTATTGTGAATATGCGAAATGAGATAATTTGTTTGGGTGGTGAGTTTCATTTTAACTCTTTGGTAACTAATCTTTTAGTAGATAATGGAGTTGTTAAGGGGATAGTAGCCTCTGGTGAAGAATTTTTAAGTGATGTGGTTGTTTTGGCAATTGGACATTCAGCTCGAGATACCTTTAAGATGCTTTCTAGTTGTGAGGTAAGCCTTGAAAGTAAACCTTTTGCCGTAGGTGTTCGCATAATTCATCCCCAAAAATTAATTGATGAAAATCAGTATCCGGAAAAATATTCTTTTTTGCCACCAGCATCATATAAACTAACATATAAATGTAAAAATGGCCTTGGTGTTTATAGTTTTTGTATGTGTCCAGGTGGTTATGTTGTTAATGCTCGGAGTACAGAAAATGGTGTGTGCACTAATGGGATGAGTAATTACGATAGAAGTTCTGGCTTTGCAAATAGCGCTATTATTGCTACTGTAGATAAAAAGATTTATGGTGATGGTTTATGGGCTGGGGTGAATTTTCAAGAAAGTATAGAACAAAAAGCTTATAAGTTAACTTCAGGGAAAATGGTCTTGCAAAAATTTGGAGATTATAAAAATAAAAGGGTAAGTGATAATTTTGATGTTGCTGGCATTTTAGGTAAAGTGGCACCGGCAAATATTCATGATATTTTTCCAAAGATGGTTAATGATGCCTTGATAGAAGGCATAGATTATTTTGGTGAAAAAATAAAAGGCTTTAATGAAAGTGATGCCATACTTGTTGCTCCAGAGACTAGGTCTTCTAGTCCAATTAGAATACTTCGGGATGAAAATATGGAAAGTAATATAAAAGGACTTTATCCAATTGGTGAGGGTTCTGGTTATGCTGGAGGCATTACAACTAGTGCAATTGATGGTATTAAAGTGTTTGAAGTTATATACAAGAAATATAAAAGTGTGTTATAATATGTAGCGAAGTGAGGTGGAAGCAAGTGAAGAAAATTAAGAAAAATTTACCTGAGGGTGTAAAATATAAATTTGGTAGAGTTAAAGGCGTAAAAGTAAAATTTATAAACAAGAATGTTAAGAAAAGTGCTAAATAATGACAAAGAGTGACAAGACTCTTTTTTTTATGTCAAAAATTTTGCTAGTCTACAAGCATTTTACAGTGGTAGCCTAGAGGTAGGGGGAAAGATTATGAAAAAATTTATATTATTAATGGTAGTACTTTTTGGTTTTAATGCTAAAGCTTTGGCTGCAGGAGAAATAATTGTTAATGGTAGTAAAAGTTTTGGCTTTGATGTCCATGAGGAAGCCGGACTTTCGATGTATTTACTTAAGCTTGATGATGATGCTAATCTATCTAATGGAATGCGCCTTAATAATCTTGCGTATCTTGGCACTTTAACTAGTGATTATAAAGAGCAAATAACAATTCAAAAAATGATTTTAGATTGTGCTTATCCAGATTATACGTTTGCAATTGCTTTAGATAAAGAGTTATTTAATTCTAGTAGTATTGAGAATAAAATAGAAGAGAAACTAAAGAAGTGGGATAAGAATATTGATTTAAATAATAAAGAGTTTGATGTGAAAATTTATGATGATCTAGTGCTTGAAAGTAGTAAAGATTTAAGTTTATATCATTATATGGAACATGACCACTATAATAAAGGAAAAAAATTAGGTTTAGTAAGCTTCAAAGAAAAAGGAAGTAAGGTGATAACTTTTGATAATTATGTGCATGAGTTTGGTCCTTATATTTATGCTTTGCATGAAACTTACCGGCCCTTTACGATACGGGTTAATGTTTTAGGGAAAACTCTTAAATTTAATATGCTAGATAATGATACTTATGAGTTTTTAGTATATGACTTTGATGAAAAAAAACTTGATGAGATAAAGATAAATAAAGACAATAATACTTATATATATGGGGGAGAAAATATTATTTTAAAAGAAAAGACAAAAGCAGTTAGTGATATAAAAGTATTTATGAATAATTATCAAGATGAAGTAGTGGATGTAGGTAAAAATGTGAAAAGATATAGTGTTACTATTGAAACTGTAAATATGAACAAAAAAGTTTTAAGTGATATAAGTATATATAAAGATAATTATTTAGTAGATGAATGTAAGGACGTTCAATGTGTTTTGAAACTTTCATCCGGAGAATATAGAATTATTAATAATTTAACAAAAGAAGAAAAAGAGGTGCTTGTAGATAGTGATAGAAAAATAGTGTTTCAAATTGAAAATGAGCAAAATAGTAGCGGCGCAGAAGTAAAAGCCAATGAAAGCGTGACGGAAAAAGAAGTAATTGATGCAAAAATAGAAGAAGATATTGTGGATATACCAGATACTTTTGTAGGGGGAGTTAATGAAACGGTTTACTTTAATACTTTTAGTAATTATGGGAGTAATTATTTATCAAGGTTATGGGGAAGAAAAAGAAGTACTTTATAATAGTTATGCTAAGAAAGTAGTAGGGAAATACTTGGTAAGAAAGATAGATGAAAAAGTCGGGTCTTTAGTGATTGAAAAAATAAAAATGGATTTACCCTTTTATGAAGAGACAAGTAAAAAGAATAACGTTAATCAAAATATTTTTTATATAAATACAGGCATTAAAGATACTTTTCTTTTTGCCGCTCATTCTGGTACTGGCCCGCTTGCTTACTTTAATGATATTAGATATTTAGAGAAAAAAGATATAATAAAAGTAAATATGCAGAATAAAACATATACCTATGAAGTTACTAGTATTAAAAGAAGTGTTAAAAATGGGAAATTAAATATTAGTAATCTTGAGGGAATGCTTTATTTAACTACATGTGACCAAGTCCTTAAAGGCTATCAATTAACTGTTGAAGCTAGTCTTATTAAATGATATAATGAAGTGGCAAGGAGAGTGGCTTTAAATGGGGATATCTAGGCGCGAAAAACGAGAAATTATTATGAGAATTTTATATCAAATTGATATATATGAAGAAAGAGGAATTTTAAAAAGTGTAGATGAATTAATACTTGCTAATACAAATAAAAATGATGAGTTTATAGAAAATACTGTTAAAGGTGTTATAGAAAATAAAGAGGAACTTGATAAGATTGCTAATAATTATATTGAAAACTGGACTATTGATAGACTTGATAAGACGGGGGCAGCAATTTTGAGAATGGCTCTTTATGAAATAAGATATACTAGTACTCCATTTGCTGTGGTAATTGATGAGGCGATGGAAATGGCAAAGAAATACTCTGATGATGCAGTTAGGAAGATTATTAATGCTGTTTTAGATAAATATAGTAAGGCGTGATAAAGATGGAAAATAATTACCTAAACATTAGTGAGTTAAATAACTATATAAAGTTACTTTTAGACCAAGATACGTTTTTAAATAAAATATATTTAAAAGGAGAGATAAGTAATTTTAAAAATCATACGAGGGGTCACTTTTATTTTTCTTTGAAGGATGATACTTCGAGAATTAGTGCGATTATGTTTGCAAGTAATGCTAAAAGTGTCTCTTTTGTACCTGAAGATGGGATGAATGTCTTAATCGAAGGAAGAATTAGTGCTTATCCGGCGCAAGGAAGTTATCAAGTGTATGTGGAAAAAATGGAGCTTGATGGCCTTGGTGCTTTAATGCTTGAATATGAAAAACTAAAGAAAAGATTAGAAAAAGAAGGGTTGTTTTCTTCGGAACATAAAAAAGCTATTCCAAAGTATCCAGAGACAATTGGGGTTGTGACAGCATCTACAGGGGCGGCGATTAGAGATATTATGAGTACGATTAATAGAAGATATCCCCTTTGTAAAACAATATTGTTTCCGTGTCTTGTACAAGGACGTGATGCTGCAGATGATATTGTAAGGCAGATTAGAAGAGCTGATAATTATGGCGTTGATACAATTATTGTTGGCCGAGGTGGAGGTTCGATTGAAGACTTGTGGGCTTTTAATGAAGAAGTGGTAGCTTATGCAATATACGAGGCAAAAACACCGATTATAAGTGCGGTTGGTCATGAAATAGATTGGACCATTGCTGATTTTGTTGCTGACCTTCGCGCGCCAACACCAACAGGAGCGGCCGAAATGGCAGTTCCAACAGTTGTTGATTTAAACAATCTTTTAAATAACTATAAAATAAGGCTTAATAAAAATATTAAAAATACTATTAATACAAAGTTTATTAAATGGAGAAGTTTAAAAAATAGTTTTGTGTTAAAAAATCCAATGGCTTTATATGAAATAAAAGAGCAAAAACTTGATAACCTAATAGATAATTTAAATAAAAGTATAAATGACTGTTTAAGTAAAAAGAAATCTAAACTTGATAACATTAAACTATCATATGTTTTGCAAAATCCAAATAGTCTTATCGATAAACCAAAACATTCTTTAAGTTTAATTATTAATACTCTTAAACATTTAAATCCTTTGGGAATACTTGAAAAAGGTTATTCACTTGCAAGCAAAAATGAAAAAGTAATTAAAAGTAATAGTGATGTAAATGTTGGAGATATAATAGATATTAAATTATATAAAGGAAATATTAAAGCAGAAGTAAAGGAGAAGTAAAAATGGAAGAAAATAAAAGTTTTGAAAGTGCTTTAGAAGAGTTAGAAGTAATAGTAAAAGAACTTGAAAGTGGGAATGCATCTTTGGATGATGCAATAAATAAATATAGTAAAGCAATGGAGCTAGCAAAATATGCGAGTGAAAAGCTTAATAATGCAACTAAAAGAGTAAATAAAATACTTACGGAAGAAGCAACTGAAGAAGATTTTCGAGCTGAGTAGGATATTTACAGTGGGGGCTATATGAATGAAAAACTGGTTTGGGAAGGATCTAATAGTTTAATTAGTGAATATTTTGAAATTTTTAAAGTGGAGAAAAATATAAAAAATTTTTCTTTTTTAAGTGAATGGAAAAATTATCCTTTTGTTTTAGACTATTTGAAAAGACTTGTTATGACTTCATTTGATAAGGAAAATAAAAAAACAATTTTAAGTTTAATCGCGGAGATAGAAGTGCTTTTAAGACTTTTAGATAATTTAAGTTTAATGAAATTGGATAAAGCAGTTGATACTTTAAAAGATAAAACGGGTCTTCATAGGCTATATGTTTTGCCACGACATGTATATTATTATGGAATAAGTGAGCATGATGAGATAGGGGTAAAGAAAAAGATTAGTTATGAGAGTAATGGATTAGAGAAAGAAATGATTAGAAGAAGTGTATTGTTTCATGAAGTTGGTCATAAATTACTAGATATTGTAAATAGTGAAGAAGTAGCTTATTTTGATGATATGATTACTCATAAGTATAATAGTTTTTGGATAGTGTTTTTGTATCGTGGTTTTATCTTGCTTGAAGAAGCTTTAGCTCAAAATTTTAGTGAATTTTTAACTTATAATTCGATTGGAGAGGAACGTCCAAATATAAAAAAGATATATATTAAGGGTTTGAATTTTTATAGTAATTTTGATGTTTATGCTGGATATCATTATTTAGTACATTTGCTTGGGGAAAAGGTTTATGATGAACCGGATGCGGTAGATATAATGGTTAAAAGAGCTTTAGATAATAAACTTTTAGATGATATATTTAAAAAATATAAGGGCAGAGAGTATGAGTTATACTGGTTATTTGTTAACTTTGGAATAATTGAAGCTTTTCTTTATAAAAGTGATGAACTTAGTTTTATTAATAATAAGCATATTAAAAATGCTTATAAAAATTCCCTCGTTTTACTGAAAACTTAAAAAAGAGTTAGATAATGAAATTTAAAAGTTTGTACTTATTTATTTCATTTAATTATTTTAAATAATTTAGAAAACATTAATATGGAATTGATTGGACTGAATATAAAATAATTTGATATATTAATTAGGCTTAATAAACTAGCAGAAATCAAATGGATGTAATAAAAATAATAAAAACATTAAAAATTAGAAATATTACAACAAGTAAATTAAGTTAATTAAGAATAAATAGAATGTTGAAGTTTAAAGTGGGATTTATTAAATTGTTTGAAATAAGTGTTTACATGTTGGAAATTTTTTGTTAAAATAATAATCTGTTTATGGGGGTATTATGGCAATTTTTGATGATATTTTGGAAGAAATAATAAAAGAGGCTGAGAAAGAAAAGGTAATAATAAATAAGATATGTAGTTATTATAGTGATAAGTATAGGAATTTAACTAAAGATGAAAAAAGAAAGATCTTTTATTATTTAATTAGAGAGAAAAATGAAACACAATTGTTTGATAATAATCAGTTTTATGAAGTATTAAGTGCTTCTGAAATTGATGTAGTAAATGGCTTTGATACCATGGATAATTTGAGAAATGTCCAAAAAGTATTTGACTGTAGTGGTTTATTAGAATTTGATTTACTAATTAGTCTCATTGAAAGACAAAGAGAATTTAAAGAAGAATTTTGTGAGGAATTAAAATTATATGAAGATATACTTAAGATTTATAAGAATGTTGCACAGGATTTAAAATTTTCATCGGCTTTAGATCTATCTTACTTTTTGACATATCTTTTGTGGAATGGTTATTTATCAAGTGGTAAATACTATGAATATAATTTAAAAGATAGAGTGGTAGTGGGAAATTTTTATGCTGCTGGTGTTTTGCACGGCAAAGCTGCTTGTTTAGAGAATGCTGCTTTACTTCGAGATTTTTTGCTTCTGTGTGATAAAGAGGCACTTATAATGGGAAGCTATATTGCCGATAATAATTGGAAAAAAGATTTTTCGTCTACTCCTTATATAGAAAAAAATAAAAATAAAAATGAAGAACTTAAAAATAGGATAAGACATATTTTTATAAAAGTACTTTTATTAGGGCAAAAAAAGGAAAATCATTCCGTAACTATTGTTAATGAAAATAAAGGACAATATGTTTTTGATCCAACCAATTTAGTAGTTTTAAACATTTTAGATGGTTCTAAAGCTGTACTTGTTAATGGAATAGGAAGTTTAGATTTAAATTTAAAATCAGTAGATAGATTAAATCCAGAAGCCGGAAATAGTGAACTTCTTTACAAGTTAAAACAGGAAAAGGCTTGTTCAAGCTTAGATAAAGGAGATTTGATTATGAGTTATAAAAAAGTGTGGGAAAGACTATCTAGAAATAAAAAATTATTAGATGATTGTTATGATGAAGTAAAATCTTCTATTGAAAAGATTAATTCTAAAGTGTTATCTATGTCAAAAGCTAGATGAGTGTAAAAACTAAAGTTTGACATAATGTAAATTTAATGCTATTATAAACGCGCTTAGTAAGGAGGAGGAATATGTATTTAGAAGAATTTAGTGAATTAAATGAAAAATATCCTCAGTTTTTTGACTTATATAAGAGATTTTTTATTGAAAGATTTATTTATAATAATTCTGAGCTTGAGGGTTTAACTAAAAGTTCGTTTAGAAAAGATTTTATGTTTTTGATGCTTGAGGCTTTGAAGAGAGTTCTGGAACATAATAGTGATAGAATTACTATTCAAGATATTGTTGAAGTTGGAAATACTGTTAATAGTTTGGAGGGAATAAGTGGACTTCGTAAAATTGAAGTTTCAGCAGGGAAGTATGCTAAATTTAGTCCTGCTCCAGTTAGTAATATTTATATGGCTTTGTATTCTCTTTTGGATAACTATTATAATGTTTGGAATATATTAACGCCTTTTGAAAGAGAAGCCAGATTTCATATAGAATTTATGCGGATTCATCCTTTCGAAGATGGAAATAAAAGAACTGCTAAAATAATTATGACTGGCAATTTACTTAAAAGTTCTTGTGCTCCTGTGATTATAACGGAAGAAGATACTGATGATTATTATAATTATTTGAATAATTTGGATTATGATGGTTTTGCAGAGTTTTTAAAACAAAGAAGTAAAATGGAAATGGATAATTTAGTGGGGCTTTTTAAACTATGTTATGATCTTCCCATGGATAAAACCCCTGATTTTGGGGCATCATATGAATTAAATTTAAAAAAGATAAAGTGATTTAAAAGTCACTTTATCTTTTCGTTTTTAGTAATAATTATATTTATGTTGTTTTTCCTAGAATGGTCTAAAAGGTCTTTAAAATAATAATTGGTTTTACCAGCTTCGTTAGCTTTTACCCATTCATTTGATTTACCGATTTGGTTTCCAAAATCTTTTTGAGTTAAGTTGGTCCACTCTCTTATAATCTTTAATATATCTTTTGGTTCGTATTTATTTGCATTAATTATCATTTTCTACATCGATTTAATTATATTTAAATCACTGTGTTTAAAATCATAATAGGCGTTAACAATACCTGTTGATATTTGATAACTAAAGGTATTCTTAATACCCTAGCAATTGATGGGATGAATTATGTAACAAGTGGTGGAGTAAGTGGTTTTGGTATTACAATATTTAGTGGACCGATTAAGCTTGCAGATTATTATGAAATTTTTGCATCTCCAAGTAAAACAGACACATGGAAAGTAACTGTTACTTTAGTAAATTTAAATAGTGATCAACCTCCGAATGTTGGGAAAAGTTTTAGTGGGATACTTCAAATAGGTAAAGAGGAGCAATATACGTTAGCAACAAGTGGATGCACGAAAGGAAATAATTTTGCAACATGTCTTATAATTCTTGGCTCAAAGTATGGACAAGCTATGGGACTTTATCATCATGATAGGTGGGCTTTCTTTAGAATCGCCAATAACTTCAATTAAAGCTATTTATAATGATGAATTATCTGATGTTTCCTATAGTGCTAAAATAGAACTTATGTATGCCAGCGATTATGGCTTTGCGGCTTCACCAAATTATTGGAACTTACCAGGGTATCAAGAGACAAATGGAAATGATATTTAAAAAGCTGTTAATAAAAACTCGTTTTATTTATCAATTAACATTTATTAGTGGTTATTTAATTATGGCAAAGAAACAGCTTTCCGAACTTATTTTATTGAAACTGTTGGTATTATTGACGTGTGGACCATCGTGCTAATAATGGCAATTCGGTTAGGTCAACATTTAATTTATTGTCTACGGTAAATTATGCATCAGGTATAAAAACTTCAAGCGACCCAATTCGCTTAGCCTAAAGCAACATCAAAAACCATCATGATGATAAAACCAAAAATTGTGAAAAGGGCCATGAGGTCTTTTTTTTCGTTAGTTTGACTTTCGGGAATTAGTTCTTGAACTATTACATAAATCATAGCACCGGCGGCAAAAGATAAGAGAATTGGCAAGAGCATTTTGATTTTGATGGCAATAATTGCTCCGATAATGGCGGCGATAGGTTCAACAATTCCACTTAGAGAACCACAAAGAAAAGCTTTCATCGGACTAATCTTTTCCCTTAGAAGAGGAAGAGAAACACTTGATCCTTCAGGAAAATTTTGAATACCTATTCCTAAAGCGAGCATTAAAGCCGATATTAACGTTGCTCCTTCTAAGCCATAGCCGATTGAGCCGAAAGCAACTCCAATTGCAAGACCCTCAGGAATATTGTGAAGGGTAATGGAAAAAATGAGCATAAGTGATCTTTTTGTACTTTTGATGTTTTTATTTTTTTCCATAAGTCTTTCAAAAAGTTTATCACCAATAAATAAAAGTATTCCTCCACATAAAAGACCAGCACTTGCGATAAGCCATGGCGTCATACCTAAGTTTTCTGCTAAAGATATGGCAGGCGATAAAAGTGAAAAGAAAGCAGCAGCAAGCATTACTCCGGCGGATATTCCGAGCATTGCATCTAAAACATTTTTATTCATGTTCTTAAAAAGAAAAACTATTGCTGCTCCAAGCGATGTTATAAACCATGTAAAAAGAGCGGCAATAAAAGCTTGGAGTGGATAGGCTAAATTTATATACCAATTAATCATAATCTCGACCTCACATCTATTTTTATCCTATGTTTAATATGAAAATTTGTGATGTTAAAAGACCTAGAAATTTTTAGAAAATTTAGGGAAAATTACTTTACAAAAAACTTTATTACCTATATAATAACTTTTAGTTTGGGAGGTGTTATGAGTGGAGTTTAATATACCTGTTATATTGCTTAAAGAGTTAGTTATCCTTCCAGGTCAAGAAGCGAAAATTGCTGTTAATAATGATATTAGTGGTAGTACGATAAATGAGGCAAGTAGTAAGTATAAGGGTGAAGTTTTGGTGGTTGCTCCGATTGATGCTTTAGAAGAGGAACCTAGTGTTGATGATTTACCTTCGGTGGGGGTAGTTGCCAAAATAAAAAATAAACTTGATGATGGTGGGCAGATATATGTAAGGCTTAAAGGAATAAAAAGAGTAGTTGTTCAGAAGTATTATCAAGAGAAAAATAAAACAATATTATATAGTCGGGTTAAAGATATTGATGTTGTAGAGATAGAAAAGCCAGAGATGGAAGCTTTAAAAGATAAACTTTTTAAAGTGTTAAAAGAATATGTTGATAGGGAAAAGGGCGTGTCAAATGACATTATTTCTTTGGTAAGTAGTGAAGAAAGTTTTGAGAAGATTACTGATTTGATTGCAGCTTTTTTGCCATTTAATACAAATAAAAAACTTTGGTATATGCAGGAAGTTAGTGCTGATGCACGGGCTAAGAGCCTTATAAAAGATGTGAATAATGCAGTAGTTGCAGCGAGACTAGATGAAGAGCTGGAAGAAAAAGTTGATGAAAGACTACAAAATGACCAAAGAATGTATCTTTTAAAAGAAAAGATGAAAGTATTAAAAGAAGAACTTGATGAGAAGTCTTGGAAAGATGAAGAAGTACTTGAATATAAGAAAATACTTGGGAAACTAAAGATAAATAAAGGAATAAAAGAGCATTTAAACCGAGAGATAGAAAAATATAAAATTATGGCTGATACTGCGCCAGAGATAAGTGTTATGCATAATTATTTGGAAACGGTGCTTAAGCTTCCTTGGAATAAAGAAAGCAAAGAAAATGCCAATTTTGTGGAAGTACATAAAGCTTTAGATAAGTCCCATTTTGGACTTGATACAATAAAAAAAAGAATTAGTGAGTATGTTGCTATTAAAAATTTAAATAAAAATATATTGCCCCCGATTATTTGTTTAATTGGGCCCCCAGGGGTTGGTAAAACAAGTATAGCCTCATCGATTGCCAAAGCTTTAAATCGAGAATTTTATAAAATAAGTGTGGGAGGATTAAATGATTCCACTGAGCTTATTGGAACAAGGAGAACATATCTAGCTTCTAGTCCAGGGAAAATAATTCAAGGGATAAATAAATGTGGAGTAAATAATCCCCTTATTTTAATTGATGAAGTTGATAAGATGGTAAAAGATTTTAAGGGAGACCCAGCTTCTGTGCTTTTGGAAATTTTGGACCCAGTGCAAAATAAAATTTTTATGGATAATTATGTGGAAGAACCATTTGATTTAAGTCATGTGTTTTTCATTTTGACGGCGAATGAAGAAGAGAATATTCCTTATATTTTGCGAGATAGACTGGAGATTATTAAAATAAATAGTTATACGTTATTTGAAAAGGTGGATATTGCTAAGAATTATATTTTGCCAAAGGTTTTGCAAGATAATGTTGTTTATGATAGTAAAATAAAGTTTACAGATGAGCTTTTGCGGTACATTATCAATAATTATACTTTAGAAGCTGGGGTTAGGGATTTAAATCGAGTTTTAGGAAGCCTTGCTCGAAAAATTACGATAGATAATGTGAAAATGTTAAATGAAAGCCGGGTGGAAAAACTTTTGGGAGTAGGCCCGTATACCCAAAAACTTACACTTAGCTCGAGCATTGGAGAGGTAAGTCTTCTTTCGACAAGTGGTGCTAGTGGTAATGTTACCAAGTTAGAGACTTTAAGTTTTAAAGGAAATGGTAAAGTTTTAATTACAGGCCAAGCTGGAAAAATACTTGAAGAAAGTGTATATGTTGTGAAGTCTATGCTAAGAGATAAGTATAAGTATGCTTTTCATAATTTAGATTTACATTTACATTTTTTAGATGCTAGTAGTCGTAAAAATGGTCCTAGTGCTGGTGTTGCTATTGCCGTTTCATTATGTAGTATTATGGAGAAAAGGATAGTGCCGGCAAGTGTATCTTTTACTGGAGAAATTAGTTTAACAGGTAAAATTTTGCCTGTTGGATCTGTCAAAGAAAAACTTATTGCAGCATATAACATGGGAGTAGAAGAGGTTTTTATCCCTAAAGAAAATAGTGATGTTTTAAAGAATTTGCCTAAAGAAGTAACGGATAAACTTACTATCAATTTAGTAAGTAATTTTGATGAGATATATACAAAAATATTTAAATAAACTATAATATAAGTGTGAGGAGAGGATATTTTGAACTCAAGAGATATTTATGAAAATATTAAATATCTTTCTTTATTTAATGAAATAGATGAAAGAATTGAAAATGTTGTAATTGATACTAGAAAAGTGAAAATACATGATTGTTACGTGGGGATAAAAGGAGAAAACTTTGATGGTAATTTATTTGTTAAAGAGGCTTTAGAAAAAGGAGCAAGTCTGGCAATAGTAGAAAGGTTTGATGCTAGCTTGGAGACTATCAAGTATTTACAGGAAAATGGGAAGTCCGTTATGGTGGTAGAGAATACCATCAGGGCTTTAGGAAATCTGGCAAGATTTAAAAGAAGTCAGTTTACAAGTCCGGTAATTGCAGTAACAGGAAGTGCTGGAAAGACTAGTACGAAAGATATGATATATAGTGTTTTGAAGCAAAAGTATAATGCTCAAAAGACTATTGGAAATCAAAATAATCATTTAGGTCTGCCCCTTACGGTTTTATCTTTGAAGCCTGATGCAGATATGCTTGTTTTAGAAATGGGAATGAATCACTTAAAGGAAATATCTTACTTAACTAGTATTGCTCGGCCAAATGTTGCTATAATTACAAATGTGGGAACGGCTCATATAGGAAACTTAAAAAGTCGGGAAAATATTTTGAAGGCAAAGCTTGAGATACTAGAGGGGTTAGCACCGGGAGGCAAAGTGATTATTAATAAAGATAATGATTTGCTTGCGAAGTGGTATGAAGAAAATAATGGCAATTATGATATCATTACAATTGGAATAGAAAGTGACTGTGATTATAAGGCTACAAATGTGATAAGCCTTGATAATGGTAGTAAATTTACTTGTAATGGTTATGAATATTTTGTACCAACTCCTGGGGATGCTTTTGTTTATAATGCTCTTGTTGCTATTGCTGTTGGTTATCTATTTAATATTGATGATAAAAATATTTCTTTGGGTATTAAAGATTTTAAACTTAGTACCAATAGAATGCATATTATTAAAAAGGATGGTATTTGTTTGATTGATGACTCCTATAATGCTAATTTTGATTCCATGAAGTATGCGATTAATTATTTATCAACGTTAAGAGGGAGAAATATTGCTGTTTTAGGCTCGATGAAAGAGCTTGGTGATTACAGTTTAAAGCTTCATGAAGATATTGGAAAGATTGCCGGCTTAGAAGATATCGATATTTTAGTAACCGTGGGAGAAGAAGCTAAATATATAAATAAAGGATTTGAAATGTATAGCAAGGCTTTGCAAGTGCATTTTGAAGCTATAGATGATGCGATAAAATATGTTAAAGGTATTATTGGTGCTGGTGATAATATTTTAGTGAAAGCAAGTAACTCGATGAATTTTAAGAAAATTGTGGAAGGACTTCAGACTTAAAAGTTTTGTCAAGTCTTTCCTTTTTGCTTGTTATAACTTAAACTTTTATTGTATAATTTTAATGTAGAATAAGGAGGATGTTATGGAAGCATGGATAGGGTTTAACCACGGAAAATGGAATGAAAAAATAGATGTTCAAGATTTTATTAGAAAAAATTGTGTGAAGTATGATGGTAATGAGGATTTTTTAGAAGGTATTAGTGATAAAACTAAAAGTGTTTGGAGTGTTACTGAAGAGCTTTTAAAGGAAGAAGTTAAAAAACATGTTTTAGATATTGATACTAAACATATCTCAGGAATTGGTGTATATGATGCTGGATATATAGATAAAAATAATGAAGTTATTGTGGGACTTCAAACTGATGAGCCACTTAAGAGAATTGTTAATCCTTTCGGGGGGCTTAAAATGGTTTATAAAGAACTTGAGGCTTATGGGTATAAGATGGACCCAGAGATGGAGTTAGTTTTTAAATATCGAAAAACTCATAATGATGGAGTATTTGATGCTTATACCAAAGATATTAAAAGGGCAAGACATGTTGGACTTTTGACAGGACTTCCAGATGCTTATGGCAGAGGAAGGATAATTGGTGATTATAGGCGGGTTGCTCTTTATGGAACAAAACTTTTAAAGAAAGAAAAACTTTATGAGTGGAATAATACTTTGCTTGGAGAGATGAATGATGAACTAATTACTCTAAGAGAAGAAGTAGCTATGCAGATAAAGGCTCTTTCGCAGTTAGAAGAATTAGCAAAAAAATATGGCTTTGATATCACGGAGCCAGCGCGGGATGCTAAAGAAGCGATGCAATGGACTTATTTTGCTTATCTTGCGGCTGTTCAAGAAAATAATGGGGCAGCGATGAGTTTAGGAAGGGTTGATGCATTTTTCGATATTTATATAAGTAGAGATATAGAAAGAGGAAAGCTTACAGAAAAAGAGGCTCAAGAGTTAATTGACCAGTTTGTTATTAAATTAAGACTAGTTAGACATTTGCGGACACCAGAGTATGATGAGCTTTTCTCAGGAGATCCGACTTGGGTTACTTGTTCTATTGGGGGAGTGAGCGAAGATGGAAAATCAATGGTGACGAAAACATCTTTCCGCCTTCTTCATACACTAAGTAATTTAGGCCCAGCACCAGAGCCAAATATTACAATTTTGTGGAGTGAAAACTTGCCTCAAGCTTTTAAAAGATATGTTGCTAAGGTAAGTATTGAAAGTGATGCTATTCAATATGAAAATGATGATATAATGCGGCCAATATACGGTGATGATTATGCAATTGCTTGCTGTGTATCGGCAATGAGACTGGGAAAAGATATGCAGTATTTTGGAGCTAGATGTAACCTAGCAAAAGCCCTTTTATATGCGATAAATGGGGGAGTAGATGAAGTTAAAGGAGATAAAGTTTTAGATGTTCCAAGAATTACTTCTGAATTATTAGACTATGAAGAAGTTAAAAAAGCTTACTTTAAAGTTCTAGAAATTGTTGCAGATATTTATGTTAATGCGATGAATATCATTCACTATATGCATGATAAATATGCTTATGAAAGTGTGCAAATGGCTCTTCACGATACACATGTGCGTAGACTTATGGCATATGGAGTGGCAGGTTTGTCCGTTGTTTGTGATAGCTTGTCAGCGATAAAATATGCGAAAGTAAAACCAATTAGAAATAGTGAAGGTATTGCGGTAGATTTTGAAGTTACTGGAGATTATCCAAAGTTTGGTAATGATATCGATGATGTTGATAATATTGCCTTAGAAGTATTAGAGAAGTTTTATAGTGAGCTTTGCCGTCATAAACAAAGAAGAGATGCAATGCCAACTTTATCAGTTTTAACAATTACTTCTAATGTAGTATATGGAGAAAAGACCGGAGCAACACCAGATGGAAGGAAGAAGGGAGTTCCTTTTGCACCAGGGGCTAATCCAATGCATGAAAGAGACTTAAGTGGTGCTTTAGCATCTTTAAATAGTGTTGCCAAAATAAAGTATGCTGGTTGTTGCCAAGATGGAATAAGTAATACTTTCTCAATTGTCCCAAGTACTTTAGGTAAAAGTGAAGAAGATAGAATAAATAACTTAGTAAATATTTTAGGAGGTTATTTTGAAAAGGGTGCGCATCACTTAAATGTTAATGTGTTAAATAGAGAGACTTTGATTGATGCGATGAATAATCCCGATAAATATCCACTTTTAACTATTAGAGTATCTGGGTATGCCGTTAGATTTAATAGACTTACTAGAAAACAACAAGAAGAAGTAATAAGTAGGACTTTCCATGCTAAGTTATAAAAATGTGGGTGGAAGTATTAACAGTGTTGAGAGTTTTGGCCTTTTAGATGGACCAGGGATAAGATATGTTATCTTTTTAAATGGCTGCTCTCTTAGGTGTAAGTATTGTCATAATCCTGAGATGTTTTTAAGAAAAGAAAATAATACAAGTGTAGATGAAATGGTCGAGAAAATAAAAAGGTTTAAGCCATATTTTAAAAATGGTGGTGGTGTTACTTTTTCAGGGGGTGAGGCTCTTTTGCAAATAGAGTTTATTACAGAACTTACCAAAGCCTTAAAAAATGAAAATATCCATGTTGCTTTAGATACGGCGGGAGTGGGGCTTGGTGATTATGAGGAAATACTTTCTTTAGTGGATTTAGTTATTTTAGATATAAAACATATAAATGGGGATGGTTATAAAAATATAACGGGTAAAAGTATGGATAAGTTTTGGATGTTTAAAAAGGCACTGGATAAAAGTAATGTTCATCTGTGGCTTAGACAAGTGGTTGTGCCTGGGGAGACTGATAGTGATTTATATATGCAAGAGCTTTCTTTGTTTATTAAAACTTTTAAAAATGTTGATAAAGTAGAATTTTTGCCATATGAAAAACTAGGAGATGCTAAGTATGAAGCACTAGGCATATTTAATCCCTATAAAGATAAAAAGCCGATGGATGAGGTAAAATGCCAAGAATTATATAATAAATACATAAAAAAAGTTGCGTAAAAGCAAGTTTTTTTATATTAAAGTTAAAATAGCACAGACAAGACTTATGAAGCTTCCAAATTTGTAGATTTTTAGATAGTAAAGTTTTAATGGAGTTATTATTTCTTGTTTGTTTAGAAAAAGGTCTAATTCTTCTTTAATTTGCGGTTTAAAAAATGGCCATTTAAATTTGGTTTTGTCTTCAATTTCATAAGTTTTTCCTTTGTATTTATATTCATAGATGTAACTATAAGTATTTTTGTAGTAGCTTGTTTTAGTGATGGTATTTGTACATTTACATAAAATGTGCTCCATTTGTTTTAATTTAGTATTTAACTTGTAATATTTAGTTAGAAATAAAAGAGTTAAAAATACAAAAACTGTAAAGATAAAAATTTGATTTTGATTCATGTTTGTCACCTAGTCTAATAATACTGAAAAATACTAATTTTGTCTATATCTTTCTTTTTATTTTTGGTATAATTTTGGTGGTGATTGATAATGCGATTAACTTTTAAATTAAAATATACAGATGAAAAGACAATGGGGAGAATTGGAGAGATATCATATAATGGCAAGACTTATGAAACACCAATGTTTATGCCTGTTGGAACGAATGCAACTGTGAAGACTTTGACGCCGGAGGAAATAAAAGAGGTCGGCTCAGGGATAATTCTTGCTAATACATATCACTTGCATGTACGTCCTGGTGAGGATATTGTAGCTGCGGCTGGTGGGCTTCATAAATTTATGAATTATGATGGTCCAATTTTAACTGATAGTGGAGGTTTCCAAGTTTTTTCACTTGCTAAACCCAAAGATGTTAAAGAAGAAGGAGTAAACTTTAAAAATCATTTAAATGGAGATAAAATACTTTTAACACCGGAGAAGTCAATTGAAATTCAAACCAAACTTGGTAGTGATATTATGATG
The DNA here is from genome assembly GCA_934096125.1 of uncultured Bacilli bacterium. Lineage (GTDB taxonomy): Bacteria > Bacillota_I > Bacilli_A > RF39 > UBA660 > Onthocola_B. The sequence goes on along the minus strand of CAKOLB010000001.1, from coordinate 146,805 downwards.
AGTTTTGATGAGTGTGTGAAGTGGCCAAGTACACATGAGTATATGAAGCAAAGTGTTGAGAGAACTTTAAGATGGGCTTTAAGAGGAAAAAAAGCCAAAGAAGATAATGAACAACTTTTGTTTGGAATAGTACAAGGTGGAGAATATCCAGACCTTAGGAAACACTGCGCTTTAGAACTTGTGAAGATGGATTTTGATGGTTATTCAATTGGTGGCACAAGTGTGGGAGAGGATAAACCAACGATGTATAAAATGGTTGAATATACCACTCCTTATTTGCCAGAGGATAAACTACGTTATTTAATGGGAGTAGGTGACCCAATAGATTTAATTGAAAATGCGATGCGGGGTGTTGATATTTTTGACTGCGTTAGTCCAACAAGGCTAGCAAGACATGGGCATGCATATACAAGATATGGCAAAATAAATATAAAAAATAGTAAGTATAAAGAAGATTTTACTTCGCTAGAAGATTGTAAGTGTTATGCTTGCCGGAACTATACCAAGGCCTATATTAGACATTTAATAGTGGCAGGAGAGGTGCTTGGAGCAAGACTTCTATCTATTCATAATATCTATTTTCTTCATAACCTAATGAAAGATATTAGAGAAAATATAAAGCAAGGAAAACTTAAGGAGTTTCGGGATGAATTTGTCAAAGAATATTACCATAAATAAAAAGGTATGTTATTTTCTCATAGTTTTACTTATTACTATTATTATACTTGTTAGTATAGGGAAAGTAATTATTGAGCATCAAGAGAAAATAAAACTGGTAGAAAGTAAACTAATTTTAGAGACTGCTCAAAAGTGCGTCGTGAATAATGATTGTCATGGGGATAAAGTTACCTTAAAGATGCTTTATGATAATAAGTATTTAGATAAAGAGTATAATAAAATTACAAAAGAGTATTATAATGAAAACAGTTATGTTGATTTGAAAACAAAGAAATTTATTGTAAAGTAAGTTTATTTGTTTTCTTTTTTGTTGATGCCAGTAGTACCTCCGATTATTCCTGCTAAAATAAGTATTATATAATAAATAATTTGACTAAAAGAAAATCCTTTACTAGTTGCGAGATTTAAAACAAAGAGAATAAATAGAAGAATTAAACTTTGTTTTAAACCTTCTAAAAATCCTTTTTTAGATGCTTTTTTACCACTTTTTAAACCGAAGAAGAAAAATGCTCCAGTGTTAAATAAAAACAGTAGAAGGCTAGTAATAGTGCTATTTACTCCAAAAAGATTTAGAAAACTTGTCATAAAAACAATTAAGATAAGAAATATAGTGTAGTAGCCAGCATTAATTAATAAATTTTTCAAATGTATCACCTGCTAAATTATACGTAAGTGTTTAAAATTTTATGATAAGACCCATAATATAAGTGGTGATATTATGCAGCTATTTATAGTACTATTTCGAACAATCTTTTTCTATTTTTTTGTTTTAGTATCTTACCGAATTATGGGGAAAAGAGAAATTGGCCAGTTGGGAGTAATAGATTTAATTGTTTCTATTCTAATTGCAGAGTTAGTGGCAATAAGTATTGAAGAACATACAGAACCTATATATTTAACAGTTGTGCCAATAGCTTTACTTGTTCTTTTGGAAATTCTATTTGCTTTTATTTCTATTAAGTCCCGCAAGTTTCGAACAATCTTTGATGGAAAACCGTCTTTAATTATTGTAAATGGAAAAATTAATTATAAAGAAATGATTAAACAAAGATATTCTTTAGATGATTTACTTATTGGTTTACGTCAAAAAGAAATTAGAGATATTGAAATGGTTGAGTATGCTTTTTTAGAGCCAAATGGAGAGCTTTCTGTGTTTAAATATAACATTTTTAAGATGAAAAGTCCTTATCCGCTTGCGGTGATACTAGATGGAAAACTACAAGAAAAAGTTTTAAAACATATAAAGAAAGATAGAAGTTATATAGAAGAAGAACTAGCCAAGAAAAATCTACAAATTAAGGACATATTTTATGCTTTTTACAAAAATAAAAAAATATTTATTATTAAAAAAGACTAGGACTTTAGAAAAATTTATGCTATACTTTTAATAGTAGGGTGGAGCAAGTGAAAAGGATATTTAATAAGATTAAAAATAATAAAATGTTACTATTTCTAAGTGTACTTATTTTGGGCTTAGCTATTGTTTTGATAGCTAGGTTTACTTATGCTTATTTGCTTGCTCAATATGGAAGTGCTGTGAAGAAGGATGTTGTTTTAAAAACTGATACAACCGATAATTTTAAAATAAGTATTGGTGATCCTTTAAGTATTAGTGCGACAAGTACCACTTTACCTAAAGGTGGAAGTAATATAGTTAAAACTAGTAAATCAACTGTATCTTTGCTTGCTAATAGTACTACAAAAAGTGTAAGTAAACAGTATTATGTTTATTTTCAAATTCCATCCAATTCCTTTGTTTATTCAGATGGAACGACCCCTGAGATTGTTTTGTCTATTACTGGTCCAAGTGGAGAAGTGACTAGTATTTCTGGTTTAACTTATGGCACTTACAGTGGCGTTAATGGTTTTGATGTGACTACAAAAACAGGATCGTTTGCAATAGCATCAGCGCAAGCTATCAGTTCCTCATCAAGTACTAGTGCAACAACTGAAAATTGGACATTTACTCTTACTTATTTAAATCTTGCTAGTGTAGATCAGTCAACTAATTATGGACATACAATGAGTACTAAAGTAATTGTGTCAAAAACATCAAAACTAGTTACAGACTATTGTGCTAATGGAGATAATTTTGCGGAATGTATTATGGCTTATGCAAATTCAGTGGGTTCATCTAATAGTAATATTTATATTCATAATAGTAAACTAACCAATGGAGCAGTCGATGGATCATATAGATATTCAGGAGCAAGTGATGACGTCAATAATTATGTATGTTTTGGTTCGACTGCTAATGTTTGTCCAAATGATAATTTGTACCGAATTATTTATATAAAACATAATCAGGCTGAATTAATTAAGGCAACGCCAGCTACTAAGGATTTACTAGGAACAGATGGTGATTATAGCTCTTATTATTCAACATCTTCTTTGAGTTTATATAGGTGGAATTATGCATATAATAAAACCCAAAATAATGGTCATGGATCTAACAATTGGATGACTTCACTGTTAAATAAAACAAATTTAAATACAAACTTTGTAAATAATATTGGAAGCGATTGGAGTGCTAAAATTGATGATACAAATTGGATGATAGGCGGTGCTGATTTTACCATGGTAACAACCGCTGGTGTAAAAAATATGTATAATAAGGAAATGAATAGCAATTCAAGTACTACTTATAGTGCAAAAATAGGACTGATGTATGCAAGTGATTATGGTTTTGCTGCTGATCCTAAATATTGGACTTTACCAAGTAATGATGAAAAAAATGAAAATGATATTCGAAAGTCAATTGATGAGAATTGGTTATATAATGGTGGTTATGATGAACCCACCATTATAAAAAAAGCTAATCATTTATACGATCTTTTCCGTATTAATGAACTCGGTTATATAAATTGTGAAGAGGGGCTTAGTAATAATATTATTCGTCCTGTATTCAATTTGCTTTCTAGCACTACTTATGTATCTGGTGATGGAACCAAAACTAATCCTTATCGGATAAATTAAAAGGGAGGAAAAAATGAAAATATTATGTATAGGGCATTCTAGCTGGGATATAACTGTTCCAGCAGATGTGTATCCTGTTGAAAATACTAAATATAGATTTAATGAAAAGTATTCTTGTGGGGGTGGACCTGCTGGTAATGCGGCTTATTTGCTTGGTAAGTGGGGGATTGATACCGTTATTGCTTCAAATGTTGGGTCAGATGATTTTGGAGCGAAGATAAAAAAAGAATTTCAAAGTGTTGGAGTTAATACCGAATATTTGGAAACTAGTTATGATAAAGATACGTCACTATCATTTATTTTGATAAATAAAAATACCGGTTCTAGAACAGTATTTAATGTGGCAACAGAGCATCCAGCTTTAAAGAAGTTTAGTTATGACTTTACACCTGATATTATTTTTACTGATGGTCATGATTATGCGGCGACTCAAAATGCGATAAGTAAATTTCCAAATGCTTTAACAGTAATTGATGCAGGACGGGTTACACCAGAGCTTTTAGAACTTTGTAAATATATTAAATATATTGTGTGTAGTAAAGGATTTGCGGAGACTGTTTCAGGTTTAAAGATTGATTACAATAACCCACAGACTTTAGTAAATATATATAACAAACTACAAAATAAATATCCGAATGCAAATATTGTAGTAACCCTTGAAGAAAGAGGAGCTTTATATCAAAATAATAATGAGATAAAGATTATGCCAGGACTTAAAGTGCAAGCGGTGGATACAACAGGAGCAGGAGATATATTTCATGGAGCTTTTACTTATGCTCTTTCTCAAAACTTTGATATGGAAAAGATTATTACCATAGCGAATATTACAGCAGGTTTGTCTGTTACAAAGATTGGTTCAAGAACTTCAGTGCCAAGTTTAGGTGAAGTAATGGACTACTATAATAATAAAATGGGTATGAATAATAATATGCAAACTAACGAGGCTGTAAATAATAATGGATATCAAAATATTAACCAGTAAGACGCCAAGACTGGATTTGCATGGAGAGATAGTTGCGATGGTTAAAGTTTTGGTCGATGAATTTATTAAAGATAATATGCTTATGGATGAAAAGTTAGTAGTTATAGTACATGGGAAGAGTACTAATATAATTACAGATGAAGTGCATAGAGTATTAAATCTTAATAAAAATGTGAAAAAATATTATAAAAATAATTGGAATTTAGGGGAGACTATTGTGGAGCTGATATAAATTCGGCTTTTTTTTATGAAAGTCATTTTATAGTCATATTGGAAGAATATAATATACTTAAGGAAAGGACGAAGTTTATGGAAATATTAAAAGTAGAAAATTTAGTTAAGACTTATAAAAATGGCTCTTCTTTAGTTCATGCTGTTGATAACATAAGTTTTAGTGTTGACAAAGGGGATTTTGTGGCAATTATTGGTGCTAGTGGAAGTGGGAAGTCGACACTTTTGCATTTGCTGGGAGGTGTTGATAGACCTACATCAGGGAAAGTTTATATTGATGGAACTGATATATATAAGATGGATAATGATGCACTTGCTATATTTCGAAGAAGGCAAATTGGACTTATCTATCAGTTTTATAATTTAATTCCTATCATGAATGTGGAGGAAAATATTGTACTTCCATGTAAATTAGATGGTAAAAATGTAAGTAAAGATAGACTTAATGAAATTATTGATACTTTAGGTCTTTCTAAAAGAAGAAAACATTTACCAAATGAATTATCTGGTGGTCAACAACAAAGAGTTTCTATTGGAAGAGCTATTATTAATAATCCAGCTTTAGTTTTAGCAGATGAACCTACGGGTAATTTAGATTCAAAAGCTAGTGATGAAATTGTTTCATTGTTAAAAGAGTCTAATAAAAAATATAATCAAACTATTATTGTTATTACTCATGATGCTTCAATTGCTCAAGAAGCAAATAGAGTTATTACTATTGAAGATGGTAAAATAGTTAGTGATGTTAGGAATTAATTATGAATATATTAAATGAATTAACTGTTAAGAATTTAAAACTTAATAAAAAAAGAACAATAGTAACAATAATAGGTATAGTTTTGTCTGTTGCTTTAATTTGTGCAGTAGCTGGTATGGTTACATCTTTTAGGGCAACACTCGTTAATAGAGCAATTATTAATGGAGGAAATAGACATTTAACAATTGAAAATGTAAGTAAAAAAGATTTAAAATACTTTACAAATAATAGTCATGTAAAGAGTATGTATTTAAGTGAAACTTTAGGTTATGCTAAAGTAGATAATATGAATGAATATAAGCCTTATGCTTATGTTGTTGGATATACAAAATCAGCTTTTGATAATACTACGATACGTTTAGACACTGGAAGACTTCCAGAAGATAGTGGGGAAATAGTAGTTAGTGTACCTTTTCAAAATAATGCTAAAGTAAAACTAGGTGATATAATTAGTTTAGATATTGGTAAGAGAGTATGCACTGATGGAACTATTCTTAGTCAAAGTAATCCTTATTATATCCAAGAAGGAGAAATTGATGAATGTCAAGAATATATAACTGATACTACCAAACATGAATATAAAATTGTTGGTATTATGGAAAGACCTGATTATAGTCTTGAAGGTTATAGTGCTCCAGGTTATATGATGATTACTAAAATAGATAAAGCAAGTGATAATATAAATGTATCTTTATTATTTAAAGATGCTAAGTATTATAAAGAATATGTAAATAATATAGCAAATGATAATGATCTAAATAAATATAATATTACTTTAAATGATGAACTTTTAAGATGGAGTGGAGCTAGTTTAAGTGATAATACAATGAGTATGTTATATGCTATTTCAGGTGTTGTTATAAGTATTATAATACTTACAAGTGTATTTGTAATAAAGAATAGTTTTGATATTGCTAATCAAGAGAAGAAAAAGATGTATGGTATGCTTTCAAGTATTGGGGCAACAAGTAAACAAATTAAGAAAAATGTTTTACATGAAGGTTTTATCCTAGGCCTAATTGGTATTCCTTTAGGTATTATATGTGGAATATTTGCGGATTATATACTTGTTATTATAATTAATTATATTGGTAAGTATTCTTTTAATGATGTTAAATTTGTATTTAGTATATCTATTTGGCCAGTTGTTTTAAGTGTTTTACTTGGCACTATTACAATTTATTTATCTGTTGTTAGAGCTGCTAGAAAGAGTAGTAAAATTACGCCGATTGAAGCTATTAGAAATAATAATGAAATAAAAATAAGCAGTAAGAAAATTAAATCATCTAAAATAGTTGATAAGTTATTTGGTGTTGGTGGTGATATTGCTTATAAGAATTTAAAAAGAAATAAGAAAAGAAATAGAACTACGATTATATCAATTGTAATAAGTGTAGCAGTATTTATTTCTTTATCATCATTTATAAATTATGGTTTTAAATTAACAAATCAGTATTATCAAGATGCTAATTATGATATTCAGCTTTATCTTAGGAATACTAATGAAGAAGAATCTATTAGATTAGTTAATGACATAATAAAAATGGATAATATTACTAGATATAGCATAAATAGAGCTATGAGTATGATATTCGATTATAAAAAATATTATAATGAAGATGTATTAAAATACTTTGATGGGACAAATGATTTAGCGTTTAGAATTGTATCTGTGGGTAAAAATGAGTTTGAAAGAATACTTAATGAAAATAATTTAAATGAAAGTGATTATAGTTATAAAGGATTATTAATTGATAAAGGTATGTTTTATGAAGAGAATAGTAAAAATTATAAAGAAGTAAATTTATTGGATTTAAATAAATTTAAAACAGTAACAGGTTCTATTAATAATAAAGAATTAAGTATTAAAATTTTAAAAAGAATTGATACCTTACCAATGGGATTTCAAAATATATATAGTGCAGCGCCAACATTTATAGTAAGTGATGAATTTTATGATTATATTATATCTAATTATAATGTAAATGCTACTGATTCAAGAAGTTTATATATTAAATCTACTGATTGTGAAAAACTAGAAAGTTTAATTAAAGAATATCTACTTGATAAAAATATTACAAATTATAATTTGTTTAATATTGAAACAGAGGCTAAAGCACAAAGAAGTTTAATTATTTTAGTATCAATATTCTTGTATGGTTTTATTATTGTTATCAGTTTAATTGGTGTTACTAATATTATTAATACAATAAGTACTAATATGAATTTAAGAAGAAGAGAGTTTGCTATGCTTAAGTCTATTGGTATGACTAAAAATGAATTTAATAAAATGATTAACTTAGAGTCAATTATGTATTCTACGAAAGCATTAATTATTGGTATTCCTTTAGGTTTATTAGGTTCATTTGCTATTTATAAAGCATTTGCAAATGGTAGTGACTTTGGGTATCATTTCCCTCTTGTAGCTGTGTTAATTGCAGTTGTCGTAGTATTTATTTTAGTTAATTTGATTTTATATTTTGCGCTTCGAAAGACAAAGAATGAAAATATTATAGATGTAATTAGAAATGAAAATGTTTGATATTTGATCAAACCTTTGGCATAATTATTGTGAGGTGGCGTATGAAGATACTTTTGGTTGAAGATGATGAAATGATAAGTAAGGCAACTAGATATTTACTTATGCAACATGATTATGAGGTGGATATTGCTAAGACTATTCAAGAAGCTAGAGAAAAAATAAATAATAATTATGTTTTAGTTATACTTGATGTAATGCTTCCTGATGGAAGTGGCCTTGATTTTTTAAAAGAGTATAAGTTTATCCCAATGCTTGTTTTAAGTGCTGTAGCTTTAGAAGATGATGTTGTAAAAGCTATAGATATGGGAGCATTTGACTATATAATAAAGCCATTTAGGTCTAAAGAGTTGTTATCAAGAATTAATAGTATTATAAAAAGAACGAAAATGATAAAAAAAATAGAGTATGAAAATTTAGTGATTGATTTAGAGAGTGCAAGAGTATTTTCTTTTTCAAAAGAAGTCAGTCTAACTAGTCTTGAGATGAAGATTTTATTTATGCTGCTTGAAAATAAAAATAAAATTATGACAAGGGAAGTAATAATAAATAAAATATGGGATATGTCAGGGAAGTTTGTAAATGATAATACGTTAACTGTATATATTAAGAGAATTAGAGAAAAACTTCAGAATGAAAGTTTTATTAAAACTATTAAAGGAATAGGGTATAGGGTGGATATATGAAAAAGGTGTGTGCATCGTTTATACTTTTGCTTCTTTTTGGAACTTTAGTCTCTTATCAAAATTATGTTAAGTATGCATCTGTTATGAATGATTTTGTTTTAAGGGTAGCAAGTAGTAGTGATATTGATGAAGAAAGTCTTGTGAAAATACTAAATGATGGTGATGCTGGTGGAAGTACTTTACAAAGATATGGGTTTGTTAAAAGTGATATTAGTTATATAAAAGCTTTGAATAAAACTTATATTCAAACTTTAACTTTGGACTCTTTACTTTTTGGCGGGCTTTTTCTGGGAGGTTTTATAGTTTATAGAAATTATAGGAAAAAAGAGAAAGAAAAAATAGATGAACTTATTAGTTATTTAGAAAAGATTAACCGGGGAATATATGATTTAGAGCTTACATGTAATGAAGAGGGAAGAGTTTCAAAACTTAAAAATGAAATATATAAAACAACGATAACATTAAGGGAAAATGCTGCTAATTTATTAAAAGAAAAAAGTATTATTAAAGATAATCTTGCTAATATTTCGCATCAGTTAAAGACACCTTTGACATCAATTATGATTATGCTTGATACTTTGCTCGAGGAAGATGTGCCAAAAAGTATGCGATATGAATTTTTGGAAGATATGCGAATGCAAACTGAAAACATTAATTTCTTAATTATGGCTTTGCTTAAACTTTCTTCATTTGATGCAAGTGTGGTTAAATTTAAAAAAGAAAAAGTATATTTGGTAAGACTAATTTCAGATGCTGTAAAAGCTGTTGATACGCTTGCAAAGGCTAAAAATGTTAAAGTGAATTTTACGGGAAGCAATGATGCCTTTATCTATGCCGATTATAAATGGGAAAAGGAAGCTCTTTCCAATATAATTAAAAATGCTATCGAATATAGCCCAGAAAATGGTGTTATAAGTATTTCTTTTATTGATATTGGTTACTCAGTTAAAATAGAGATTAGCGATGAGGGGCCAGGTATTAAAGATAAAGATATAAAACACATTTTTGATAGATTTTATAAAAGTAATTATAAAAATAATAATTTTGGAATTGGCCTTTCTCTTGCTAAAGAAATAATTAATAAAGATAATGGAAGTATTGTTGCTTTAAATAACAAAGATAAAGGAAGTGCGTTTGTAATTAAATTTTTCAAATCAGAAATTTGACAGTTCTAAGGTTTTATGGTATACTTTAAACCCATTGTGGCAATACTATGAACATGATAAATTTGCGGAAAGTTGACAAAGTTTACAGAAAGTGGTATAATTTAGATGTTCGAGTAATTAGGGGGTATGGAAAAATGAAAGGATATGTACTAGAATACGTTTGTGAGAACGAATTTAAGAAGTTAGAAAGGGCACTTAAGAAGTATAATACTTTAGCTTTTAAAAAGCTTATGTTTGATTACTATCCAGCGCTTCGAAGTGGAAAGTTTGTTGGAGAAGTAATTTCTGTCAATAAAAAAAATGGTACTGAAAAGTATGAACTTAAGTTACCGAGCGATAAGATGTTTGCTCAAATTCATGGAGATGTTAAACTAATTTATACAGTACATAAGAAAGATGAGGTTGTGGTACTGGAAACAATTACTCCTTCTGATATTTTGTTAGAGGGACATAGATCTGAGCTTACAACATATAAAGGAATTATGATATCTAAAGAAAATGCTTCTAAAGATATGTTTAAGATTGATTTACTTAATATGTTGCAAGATAAATAATTATAAGGACTTGAGTTAATGGGGGTTGCTCAAGTTTTTATATTTTTTTCGTGAAAAGTACTTGTCTATCACATTTATTTGTGATATTATTAGTTTGTCGTTGGACCTCTAGCTCAGTTGGTTAGAGCCCTCGGCTCATAACCGAGTTGTCGCAAGTTCGAGTCTTGCGAGGTCCACCATAAGTCGCAGGTGTGGCGGAATTGGCAGACGCGCTAGACTTAGGATCTAGTGGATTAATCCGTGGGAGTTCAAGTCTCTTCACCTGCACCAAAGAGAAATCTGGCCAGACTTTTATAGTTTTGGACTTAATATAGAAAATACCAATTTCTGAAAGAAGTTGGTATTTTTTGTTGCTGATAAAGAAATGGTAGGTAAAATGAAATATTGTAAAAAAGAAATTAGAGTTTGCAGTAGATATTATTGATATGTTAGAAGATAAAGTATTTAAATTATAAAAAGTATTAGATTATTTAAGAGAATTATGGAATAAATTCATAAAGTTCTTACAAGATAAATTCGTTTCTTTGAATATATACAAAATACATTTAATAGTTATAATAGTAAAAAATATGATTTAGAACAATAATTTTATGGTAAAATTTATATTAGATGAAAATATGAGTTGATTGGTCATATGCTGTTAACTAATTCATAAAGTAAAAACTTATGAAAAATAATATAATTCAATCAGAGATGGATGTTAAAGGTAGGAAAATTAATGTAGTTAGAGTTGAGGGATACGAATATATATCATTAACTTATTTAGCAAAAACTCAAAATGATGAAGCACCAGCAGATGTTGTTAAAAATTGATTAAGAAATAAAGAAACAATTTCTTTTCTAGGTGTATGGGAAGAATTAAATAATGAAAATTTTAAAGTGGTCGAATTCGACCAGTTTAAAAATGAAGCAGGAAGACATGCATTTACTATGTCCCCTTAAAAATGGATTAGGGAAACAAATGCTATTGGTATTATTTCTAAATCTGGTAAATATGGTGGTGGAACTTTTGCAAGAAGTGATATTGCTTTCGAGTTTGCCAGTTGGATTAGTCCTGAATTTAAATTATATTTAATTAAAGAATTTGAAAGATTAAAAAGAAATGAAACATATCAAGAAAAAATGGAATGGCATGCAAATAGATTATTATCTAAATTAAATTATGATGTTCATACTGATGCAATTAAAAAATATATAGTTCCTACTTTAACAGAACAACAAATTAAGTTTGTATATGCAAATGAAGCTGATGTATTAAATGTTGCATTGTTTGGTATGATTGCTAAAGAATGGAGAGAAGATAATCCAAAGCCCGCTAAAAATGGAAGTATGAGGGATTATATAGATTTATTTCATCTAATTATTTTAAATAATTTAGAAAACATAAATGCAGAATTGATTAGAATGAATATAAAACAATCTAATAGACTTATTCAATTAAATGAATCAGCAAGAAATCAAATGGAAGCTTTAAGAAATAATAAGAATGTTAAGGAATTAGAAGTATTACAACAACAAGTAAATGAAGATAATAAATATTTAATTGGAAGTAAATAGAAGTGAAATTTTATTAATTAAAAAGTCAAGTGCAACTTTTTATGAATAAGCCTATACTGTTTATATGATGTTTTATGCCGAGAAAACTTTTGATAAGTAAAGATATATTTTTTACCTTACTTTTTTAGTTCTCTTGATATAGTAGATTTATGAACACAAGTGTTGTTAAACAATCTTTTACCGTCTTTATTTTTTTGATTAATTAAAGACTCAATTTTTACTCTGTCATCTTTGTTTAAATGATGATATTGGTTTTTACTGTGTTTGTAGTATTATTTTTATCAGACATAAAACTCCAGTATTTCTTGTTTAACTGTCAGATATTATAGGTTATTCATGTGTCTTTTTCAATTGGTGAAGTGTGACACTTCAAATTTAAATTAACATATACATAAAGAAAAAGATATAGTATAATGGATTTACTTGGGAGGGTATAAATTATGATGAGACAAGAAAATTTTAAAAAGAATTGGATGGGTGTGTAGGTGTTTTAAATAAAAAATTTATGCGAGCGTTGATAAAAGACTTAGCACAAAGGTTTTAGAATTTTGGCCAAATGTATATGAAGGTATTGGAGTTCTTAACTTGTATCAAATTAGAGCGGATAAAACTTTGCAAAAGAAAATTGAAAATAATTTAAAAAAGAATACAAAGCATTTTGATAGAAGAAAAAAGAGTTACGACTATAAAAAAAGTTTTTGATTTATTATAAGTGTATGGCTTAAATGAAGAAAGCTTTAAAGATGGTAATTCACTTAAGTTTAATTCGAGTGAGTGTGCATATAAAAGGGTTCTTGTAAAGAAACAACCGGGATTAACTATTAAAAATAATATAAGATATTTATAATAACAAGAATGGGGGAGATATTTATGATGTTAGAGCAAAATATGTATGGTTATTATTTTAAGTCACCAATTAATTATTTAGTAACAACAGGGAGTTTAAAGGGGAATTTTGAAGTACGAAAGCCAACAGAAGAGGAAATAAAAAGCAATATAAAGAACTTAAAGAGTTGGGGGTTATCTATTGATTTAGAAAATGATTTAATTTATGGCTCTATAGGAGCAGTTGTTTGTTTACTTGATAAGGAATATAAAATTTCTCATCTTAAAAAAATGCATTGGTATAAAAAATTAAAAGAAGAAGGTTATAATTTAAAGATTGGAACTGGGTATGCAGAAATAAGGTCTATATCTTATACAAGTGGGATTATGTCTAATTTAGTGGCTCCAAAAAAAGGAGGGATAATACCAGAGTATAGTATTCTTTATTGTACTAATTATCAGGAGTTTTTGCGGGAAGATGTGGTTGTTAGAAAAAGAAAAAAACAACAAAAAGCGACAAAATAGTATTTTTTTCACATAAACAACACAATTTTTTCACATACCTTTATTATATTGGTAAAGGAGGCAGGGAAAAGAAGTTTTTTGTTTATTGATCATTAACTCTTTTACAAACCTTTCTATAATATAAATTATAGTCTTATAGTTCCTACAATATTAAGTATTAAAAGTTTTCTTTTAATATAAACAGAATTTGATTATAAATACTGCTGATTAGTACCGTAAGACCTCTGGACAAAGCTTAACTTTGTTCTTTTTTTTGCCTTGTAATTAAGAATAATATTTGTTAAAATGAAAATGAGCTTTTTAGATGGTAGGTGGTTATGTATTATGGATAAAACAAGTATCTATGATGTAAGAGAACTTCGGCAAGAGCTTATTTTAGTAACTATTGAAGAAGTTGTGCAAGCTTTAAAATATAAAGGGTATAATCCGATGAGCCAAATAGTTGGATATCTGATGACAGGAGATGCGGGTTATATTACATCTTTTTTGGATGCCAGAGCTAAGATATGCAAGTTTGATAGAGGAGAAGTTCTGATGGCATTTGTGAACTTTTATTTAAAGAGCCTATGAGATATTTGGGACTTGATTTAGGAGTTACATCTTTAGGTGTGGCAGCAACCGACCCTAGTAATACAATAGCTTTTCCGGTTGGAACTATAAAGTTTGCAAGAGAAGACTATAATGAAGCTTTAGAGAAATTAAAAAACGTAATTAATGAATATGAGATAACTACTTTAGTTCTAGGTCTTCCCAAGAATATGGATGGGTCTTTAGGTTTTGCGGCACAAAGGTCACTAGAATTTAAGAAAAAACTTGATGCTTTAGGCTTAGAAGTAGTACTTGAGGATGAAAGACTTACAACTGTGGAAGCTTTAAATATTATGAAAAATAATGGAATGAAAAAAATAAATAGACGAGGAAATATTGATGCTGCATCGGCAGTGATAATTTTGGAAGGTTATTTAAAAAGAGTGAAATAATGAAGAATAAAATAATGGTAATTGATGATGAGGGGAAAAAGGTTGTTTATCATCCGCTTTTAAAGGTTTTGGCAGAAGATGGGGAATATATTATTTATACACTTAATGAGAAGAATAAAAATGGAGATACAGTTTGTTATGTATCAGCTTATAATTTTGAAAATGGGCAACAAGTGTTAAAAGCAGTGGATGAAGATAATATGCTGGAGTTTATGGATAGTATTTTAATTCATGTTCAAAATTTGATGAATAAAAAGGAAAGTAGTTGATAAAAGTGGCTAGGAAAAGAAGAAAAGGAAAGTTGAAGAAAGTTTGGCTTATTTTAGGGTTATTTATTTTACTTATTATGCTTAGTATAGGTACTTATTTTTTCATGCTTACGGCTCCACAGAAAGAGAAAAATCTCGTTACTTTTACAGTATCTCCGGGCATGAGTAAACTTGAGATAGTAGATAATTTAAAGAGTGCTGGTTTAATTAGAAGTAAGACTGCAACACTTATTTACTTAAGTTTATTGAAAAATAATAATGTTCAAGCGGCAAGTTATGAAGTATCTCGGGATATGAACGTAAAAGAAATTGTAGAAAAGCTAGTAAGTGGAGATGCAATAAAGAAACGCAAAGATACAGTGCAAATAACTTTTAAAGAAGGAATAACGATAAAGCAATTTATAAATCTTGTAAGTACTAATATGGGGTATAGTGAAGATGATATTAAGGCTGTGATAAATGATAAAACTTTCTTGCAAGAGTTAATAGAAAAATATAGTTTTTTAAGTGATGATATTTTAAAGTCAGGAATATATTATCCTTTGGAGGGGTATATGTATCCTGATACTTATGAGTTTTATAAAGATGCTGGCATTCAAAGTATAATTACTAACGTATTAGATGAGACGGAAAGCAAGTATTCACAACTTATGCAAGATGTTCAGAATAGTGGCAAAAGCTTTCATGAGATATTAACAATTGCAAGTATAATTGAAAAAGAAGCAGTTGTTTATCTTGACAGAACAATGGTAAGTCAAGTAATATATACAAGGCTGGCTCGAAATATGAGTTTAGGGATGGATGTTACAAGTTATTATGGAGTTCAAAAAGATATGACTGATGTGATAACTTATGCTGATTTAAATAATAATAATCCATATAATACAAGAGTTACATCATTTTTAGGACTTCCAATTGGTCCAATTTGTAATCCTTCCTTAGAAAGTATTAAAGCAGCATTAAATCCAGCGGATACTGATTATATATACTTTTTTGCAGATATTAAAACTGGAAAGGTATATTTTACAAATAGTGCCGAGGAATTTGAAAGTTTTAAAAATATATATGGGTAAAGGTGATAATTTTGAAAGAACAAATAATGGAAATGGAAAAATATGCGGGAGAGAATAATGTTCCAATTATTGAGAAACCATCTATTGCATTTATTATGAAGTTTATTAAAGCTAATAATATTAAAGATATTTTGGAAATTGGAAGTGCGATTGGATACTCAGCTATTTTAATGGCTTCAAGTACGGCTGATTGTCATGTGACAACGATTGAGCGAGATGAAGTTAGATATATGGAGTGTCTTAAAAATGTGAAGAAATGTGGTATGCAAGATAAGATAAATGTTGTGTATCAAGATGCTTTAGATCTTAACTTATCAGAAGATTTACAATATGATATGATTTTTATTGATGCTGCGAAAGGACAATATACTAAGTTTTTTGAAAAATATAAACACTTTTTAAAGCCAGGGGGAACAATTATAACCGATAATATAAAGTTTCATGGCTATGTTGGAGAGTCTAGTAAGCTTGATAAAGGTAATTTAAAAAGTTTAGTTGAAAAGATAGAAGGTTATATAGAATTTCTAAAGAATAATACAGAGTTTGAAACGAAGTTTTATGATGTTGGAGATGGACTTTCTGTAAGTAGGTTAAAAGATGAATAAGCTTTATACTGTGACTAATATAAGCATTATAGAGACTTTAAAGAAAAGAGGAATAACTTTGTTATATCCTCTTAAATCATATTGTACTGGTTATAAGCTCGAGTTTGAAATAGATGAAATTGATGATTTTGTTTTAGTTAATAGATTACTTAATGATGAAGAGCTGGATAACTTGAAGAGAATTTTAAAGAAAAGTAATGTAAAGGGAATTGTTTTTGATGACTTAGGAGTTTTAGATGTTGTTAAAGATATGAATATTACGAAAATACTTTTGCTTGACCACTTAAGTAATTCATCTCTTTCAGTAAACTATTATTTAGATTATGTGGATAGTGTTGTGGTATCAAGTGATTTAACACGTGAAGAGATAGAATATATTGTAAAAAATGTTAAAAAGAAGGTGTGTGTGCTAGTTTTTGGCCTTAAAACACTTATGTATTCGCGAAGAAGACTTCTTTTTAATTATCAGAAACATTATAATTTAGAAAAGAAAGATAAAATAATGACTGAAATAGAGAATAAAAAGTTTATGGCAGTGCAAAATGAATATGGAACAAAGTTTTATGCTTATCCTTATTATGAAGCTTTATCCTTTTTAATTCTTCCAAATATTTTATATGCTTGGTATGATGCTTGTTTTTTAAGTGACGAAGAAATTTTATCAGTGGTTTTGGATGGAAATGTGCAAGGAATAGATACGCAAAAACTATTTTTAGACCAAAAGACAATATATAAAGTGGGGGATATAGATGACTGAGTTATTAGCTCCGGCGGGAGATTTAGAAAAAATTAAGTTTGCTTTTTTGTATGGGGCCGATGCTGTATACTGCGGAGGAAGAAATTTTAGCTTGCGGGCTAATGCCAAAAATTTTAGCTTAGAAGAGTTAGAAGAGGCGGCAACGTATGCTCACAGCCTTAATAAAAAGATTTATGTAACTGTTAATATTGTTTTTCATGATGAAGATTTTACTGGGTTAGATGACTATTTAAAATACCTTGCTAGAATAAAGATTGATGGCATTATTGCAAGTGATATAAGTGTTATTATGAAAGTAAAAGAGCTTGGGCTTGATTTATCTATCTGTTTATCAACACAAGCTAGTACTTTAAATAGCAGGACTGCAAAGTTTTGGCAAAGGCTTGGAGTTACAAGAGTTGTGCCAGCAAGAGAAGCCACTAGAGAAGACTTAAAGAAAATAAAAGAGACAGGATTAGAAGTTGAAACCTTTATTCATGGGGCAATGTGTACATCCTTTAGTGGTAAATGTGTGCTTTCTAATTACATGACCTTAAGGGACTCCAATAGAGGAGGATGCGCGCAAGTGTGTCGGTGGAACTTTGATATGGGAAGTGCTCCAGTTTTAAACATTACTCCGAAAGATTTAAATATGATTCCCTTTATTGAAGAAGAGATAAATATGGGAATTGATTCTTTTAAAATTGAGGGAAGAATGCGCTCAATATATTATGTTGCAACAGTTTTATGGGCTTACCGGAAAATGATTGATATGGCTTATAATCATACTCTTACTAAACGTGAGGAAAACTACTACCTAGCAGTACTTAATAGATGTGCTAATAGAGAGTCTACTCCGCAGTTTTTCGATAAAATGCCAGGAGAAGAAGAACAATACTATAATGGAAGAGTGGAAATATCTAATCAAGACTTTTTAGGACTTGTGCTAGGATATATTGAAGAAAAAAAGACGGTTATTCTTGAGGTGCGTAATTACTTTGAAGTTGGTGATAAAGTAGAGTTTTTTGGGCCGAATATGGAAACAAAAGAATATGTGATAAATACAATATATAATGAACTTAATGAGAAAATAGCTGCAGCAAGACATCCAAAGATGGTTGTAAATTTACCACTGGATGAAAAGTTAAATAAATATACAATTATGCGAAAAAAAGTGATTGACAAAGAAAAATTTTTATAGTAAGATTATGAACTGTAAATAAATTTTAGAAGGAGAATTTAAATGACAAAAGAAAATAAATTTATATTAACAGCAGAAGGTTTTTTGGAAGCAGAAACTGAGCTTAATGAGCTTAAGAATGTGCGTCGTCCAGAAGTTATCAAGGCTTTAAAGGAAGCTAGAGCTTTAGGGGATTTATCTGAAAATGCTGATTATGATGCTGCAAGAAATGAACAAGCTATAATTGAGGCTAAGATTCAAGAACTCGAATATAAACTTGAACATGCTGAGATTATTGATAATAAAAATATGGATGAAGTAAGTTTAGGTTCAACTGTTACAATAAGTTATGATGATGGAGAAAAGGAAGAATATAAAATAGTTGGTTCAATGGAAGCTGATCCATTTGAAAATAAGATTTCTAATGAGTCACCTCTTGGTATTGCTCTTCTTAGACATAAGATTGGTGATAAAGTGGAAGTAGCAAGTCCTAATGGGGGATATTTTATAAAAGTTGAAAATATAGCTTAAAGTTGCATATTTTTAGCTTTTTTATTTGCCAAAGATAGATTAATATATTATAATAAAGGAGATTTAAGGAGAGAAGAAATGAAGAATGTACATGAAGTAGAAATTAAATTAGAAAAGGAATGGGTATCAGCACTTGATACAGTATTTAAGAAAAAAAATAAAGATACTAAGATAGATGGCTTTAGAAAAGGTAAAGCTCCAAAAGATATGTATATTAAGACTTTTGGAATTGAGTCTCTATATATGGATGCTGTAGATGCATGTGTTGGTATTGCTTATAAAGAAGCACTAGATAAAGAAAAACTTGTTCCTGTTTGTGAACCTGTTGTAGATGTTATTGGTGTTAGTGATACAAATGTTATCTTTAAGTTTAAAATTGTAACGAAGCCAGAGGTGAAACTTGGAGAATATAAAAATTTAAAGGTTAAAAAAGAAGAAGTAAAAGTAACTAAAGAAGAAATAGAACATGAAATTGAACATTTAAGAAGTCATACTGCTGATGTAATAGTAAAAGAAAATGGGGCTGTTGCAAATGGTGATACTGCTGTTATAGATTTTACTGGTTTTATTGATAATGAAGAATTTGAAGGTGGCAAAGGGGAAAATTATTCACTTGAAATTGGAAGTAACTCATTTATTCCTGGCTTTGAAGAAGGCTTAATTGGCATGAAAACTGGAGAAACTAAAGATTTAAATTTAAAATTTCCAGAAAATTATGTTGAAGAATACAAAGGAAAAGATGTTGTATTTAAAGTTACAGTAAATGAAATTAAGACTAAGGTTTTACCAGAATTAAATGAAGAATTTTATAAAGACTTAGGTTATGATGATGTTAAGAGTGAAGAAGAATTTAGAAGTAAAGTAGAAGAAAACATAAAACATGAAAAAGAACATGCAGCAGAAGATAAGTTCTTAGATGCTGTAATGGAAGAAGCTTCTAAAAATATTAAAGTAGAAATTAATCCAGAAATAATTGATGATGAAATTCATAGAATGATGAACCAATATGCAGAGTCTTTACGTATGCAAGGAATGAACTTGGAAGACTTCTTTAAGATGACTGGTACTACAGAAGAACAATTACATGAACAAATGAAGCCAGAAGCTGAAAAGAGAGTGTTATATCGTTATTTACTTGAAGGTATAGCAGAAAATGAAAAGTTTACCTTTACTAAAGAAGAAATTGATAATAGAGCTTCTGAAATGGCTGCAATGTATGGAATGGAAAAAGAAGAATTAATTAAAGCTTTAGGAGATATTAATGTTTTAGAATATGATATGAAGATGCATAAGGCTTTAGAGTTTTTAAAAGAAAATAATTAGATATCAGAGATTGGTATCTTTTTTTTTTAGTTGAATAAAAAAACGTACAAAATGCACGAAATTTACTCTTTTTTTCGTGCATTTTGTACGTTTTGTGTTATTATATAGGTGATATATGTACAGGAAAATAGAAGAAGATTTAAAACTTTGGAAAAGTGATTTTGGGATGCCACTTATGTTAATTGGAGCTAGGCAAACTGGGAAAACTTATATTTTAGATAACTTTTGTAAAGAAAATTTTGATAATTATGTTTATATAAGTTTAGATAAAGAAGAGGAAATTCAAAAAGTATTTGAAAAAACAATAGATCCAGAGAAAATAATAGAAAAAATAGAGATTATTAAAAATATAATAATCGATCCAGTTAATACTATTATATTTTTTGATGAGGTACAAGTTAGTGAGAGAGCAATTTCTTCATTGAAATATTTTTGTGAAAGCAAGAGACCTTACAAGATAGTGTGTGCTGGTTCGCTTTTAGGGGTAAAAATTAATAGGTTTAAATCATCTTTTCCAGTTGGCAAAGTAACTATTAAATATCTTTATCCAATGGATTTTGAAGAATATTTACTAGCTCTTAAAGAAAACAAATTAATTGAAGAAATTAAAGCTCATTATGAAACAAATGAAGCATTAATGGAACCAATACATGAAAAAGCAATAAATTTATATAAAAATTATTTAGTTTTAGGGGGAATGCCGGCATTAATTAAAAACTTTATAGAAAATGGATGTAATATAGCTCATGTCAATTTTAATTTGCAAGAGCAAATAATAACGTCATATTTGGCAGATATGAATAAATATACCGAAAGCAGTGAGGGGATAAAAAATATTCAAATATATAATTCTATACCTAGAGAACTAGCGAGAGTTAATAATACATTTAAGTATAGTATAGTAGATAAGGATGCTAGAAGAATAAGATATGAAAATAGTTTAGAGTGGCTTTTAGCAAGTAATATGGTGTTAAAATGTGATTTAGCTGAGAGAAATGAGTCACCATTGAAAGCTTTTGCAAGTCTTGATAAGTTTAAGCTTTATTTAAGTGATGTTGGGCTTTGAGGTCACTTTCTTCTTTAGATTATAGAGAAATACTGCTTGATAAAAATGAAATGTTTAAAGGTATTTTAACAGAAAATTATGTAGCGTGTGAACTTTATCCTAAGTCTAAAGAACTATATTATTATACCTTTGATAAGTATGAGATAAATTTTTTAATAAAAATAGAGGGTGATGTTATTCCAGTAGAAGTAAAAAGCGGCAGAAGAACAAATAGTAAAAGTTTAAATGAATATGTAAGAAAATATAATCCTAAGTTAAGTATTAGAATATCTTCAAAAAATTTTGGGTTAGAAAATAATATTAAATCTGTACCGTTATATGCAGTTTTTTGTATAAAAAATTAACTTTTTATGATAAACAAAATGTATATGTGTGAAAGTAATAACGATATTAGAAAGAAAATTAGTTATATAATGATGGTAATTATGAATGGACTATTTCTAAAAATTCAAGCGATGCATATGCATCTGGCACAGGAACTAAAGTCAAATCTCGTTCATATTACGGTTTAATAGTGGATATCATTTGAAAGATGATATCTTTTTCTTTAGGGTATTAAAGCTTATGGTTACAACGAAGATGATGTTGATTATTTCGGCGTAGACTAATGCATATATGCCAGATCTAAAAAAGGCGAGAATTATCATGACAAGAAGTTTGATTATTACGCCAAAAAGAGTTATGGTCATAGCGCTTTTGGCACTTCCTAAAGCTTGCAGGGAAGATGTGAGTACTCCCTCAAGATAGAATAGAACAAAGAATGGGGCGAGAACTTTGATGTAATTAGAACCGCTTGTAGTGTTATACATGGTAAAGAGTAAAGTATCACGGAAAGTGAAAATGATAAATGATGCTAAAAGGCCGATTATAAGTGAGTAGATAAGTGCTTGCCATATTCTTCTTTTTACCATTTTAATGTTTTTTTGTTCGCAAAATTTACTTATCTCTGGCAGAAGTGAAGTGCTGATAGCCATGATAAAAAAACTTGGCATGGTAAGAAGAGTAAGACTGTAAGCATTGTAGGCGCCATATTCTTTCAAGATGAAACTATTTGTAAATCCTGTTTTAAGTAAGATGTTTGTTAAAATTATTGGTTCTAAAAAGTAACCGATGTTCCCAATAATTCTGCTGAAACTGGATGGGACTGAAATATCTAAAATGTCTTTTGTAATTTTTAAAGTAGGTTTCATGTTAGTGTGAAGATTTATTTTGGAAGGAAGAAAGAAAATAAAGACTATTATGCTACTGATTTCGGAGATGATAGTAAGTAAAATAAGACCGATAACAGCGAGCATAATACTTTTTTTCATGAGAACCGGTAAAACGATAACAATTATTATAAGACGTACTATTTGCTCTAAAATGTTACTAGTGGCATGGGGGACCATATTTTGTTTGCCGGCGAAATATCCTTTTAAAACACTAGAGATAGATACAAAGGGAAGAGTTAGAACAAAAGCAATAAGAATTGGGCCAGAAAGTGGTTCATGTAAAAGATTACAGGCAATAAAGTCATGAGTAAAAATAATAATGGTAATTAAAATAGCGTTGATAGTTAAAATTATGGCCGCAGCAGTGGTAAGAATTTGAATGCTGCGCCCTTTGGTACTACTTACCAGTTTCGATATAGATATAGGAATGGCAAGGGTTGCAATTGTTAAAAGCAGGGAATAAGTTGGAGTGGCTATAGTAAAAAGGCTTATGCCATATTCACCGATGATGCGAGTATAGATAATTCTAATTATGAAACCTAACAGTTTAGTAATAAGACCACTAAGCATTAAAACAAGGGTTGATTTGATGAAGATGTTTTTTTCTTTCAAGATAAGTTCTCCTTTAACTAAAGTAAAAATTGTTATATAATAATTATATGTTGGAGGTTTTATTATTTGATGGAAAATATTAGTTTTGAAGCCTTAGAAAAACGGCTTAAAAAAAGAGATAGTTTTGATGTAATAAAAAGGGCTTATGAGTATGCTTATGAAGAACATAAGGGTAAAAAAAGACTTACTCAAGATGATTTTATTACGCATCCTTTGGAAGTAACCAAGATACTTATGGATTTAAATGTGGATGATACAACAATTATTGCTGCTTTATTACATGAGGTTATCAATAATGGAGAGAAAACTTATGAAGATTTAGAAAGAGATTTTGGCGAAGAAGTAGCTAAGATTGTTTTAAGTGTTTCCAAAATTAATAAATTAGAACTTCCTGATAATAATGAGTCTTCAATTCTTTATATGCGGAAGATTTTGGTAGGGCTTGCTGAAGATGTAAGAGTTTTATATATTAAACTTGCCGACCGTCTTCATAATATGCGAACTAACTGGGCGATTAATCCAAGCAAACAAAAAGAGAAGGCAAGAGAAACACTAGATGTTCTTGTGCCAATTGCACACCGTCTTGGGATAAATTCGATAAAAAGTGAACTAGAAAATTTATGTCTTTATTATCTAAAGCCTGATGTTTACAACGATATTTTAGTGCATCTGGAAGATACAACACAAAAGCTTAATAAATATTTAGAAGATATGAAAGAAAGTATTATTGAGCTTTTAACAGATGCTGGACTTAAGTTTGAAATTAAGGGAAGAGTTAAAAGCGTTTATAGTATATATAATAAGCTTAATAATGGAAAAGAATGGAATAAGATATATGATATACTTGCTTTAAGAGTGTTCGTAACAGAAGAAAGTGAGTGTTATCAAGTTATTGGGCTTATTCATTCAAGGTTTCGCCCCGTGCCAAATAGGTTTAAAGATTATATAGCAAGTCCAAAAGAAAATATGTATCAAAGTCTTCATACAACAGTCTTTGGAATGCAAGGACATGTGTTTGAAGTACAGGTAAGAACATATGAAATGGATGAAATTGCGGAAAAAGGAATTGCTAGTCACTGGTCTTATAAAGAAAAAGGGACTAAGAAAATTCAAAATATGATGGAAGCTAAACTAGAGATGTTTAGAAATGTTATTGAAAGTAGTAATAATGATACTGATGCTGATTTTGAAAAGAATGTTAATGATAATCTTTTTGGTGATTTAATCTATACATATACTCCGAAAGGGGATGTTGTAGAACTTCCACTTGGGGCAACTCCGATTGATTTTGCTTATCGTATTCACTCACGGGTTGGAGATACTACAGTTGGGGCTATAGTTAATGATAGTATTGTGCCACTTTCTTATGAGCTTAAAAATGATGATGTGGTCAACATAAAAACAAATGCTAGTAGTACGCCAAATAAAGACTGGTTAACATTTGTTAAAACACCACAAGCAAAAAATAAAATAAAATCTTTCTTTAGTAAAAGAGATAGAGAAGAGTATATCCAAAAAGGAAAGAATATGCTAGAACAAGAACTTAGAAAGAAAAAACAAGTTTTTGGAGAAGTGTTTACCACTAGTGCTATAAGTAAGATTTTAAAAGACTTAAAGCTTAAAGATATGGATGATATATATTTGGGTATTGGTTCTCTTAGATATACTGCTAGCTATATCATAAGTCTTACAACTGTTAATAAACATAATGCGGTTGATGCCTTGTTTGAAAGAAAAAAGGTTGTTCCACAAACTGAGTATAAAAGTGATATTTTAGTTGAGGGTAATGATAATATAGTAGTTAGTATTGCTAAGTGTTGTAATCCTATTAAGGGTGAGAAAATTGTTGGGTATATTACCAAAAATCAAGGGATAAGTGTTCACAAGGTTTCTTGTCCTAATATAAGTGATATGGAAAGTAATAGAAAAGTGGATGTTCAGTGGAATGAAAATATTAGTAATTATTATTATGTAGAAATTTATGTAATTGTTAGAAATAATGATAATATGTTGGTTAATATTGTAACTGAGGTAAGTAAAAAGGGAAGTTTGGTTAAGTCTTGTAATACCAGAGAAATTGATGGAGATATTATTTATGAATTAAGTATTCGGATTAATGATAAAGATATGAAAGATTTGATTATTAAGACAATAAAGAAGATGCCAAATGTTATAGATGTTTTGGATGATGTAAAGGAGAGATATGAAAGTTATAGTACAAAAAGCGAAAAAATCTAGTGTTTTAGTGGATGGGAAAGAATTTAACTCTATTTCTTTTGGTCTTGTGCTTTTGGTGGGATTTACTTATGGTGATAATGAGGAAATCTTGGAGAAAATGGCAAGGAAAGTTGTGGATTTGCGAATTTTTGAGGATGATAATAAAGTGATGAATAAATCAGTGCTTGATGTGGGTGGAGAGATTTTATCTATTTCACAGTTTACACTTTATGGTGATACATCTAAAGGCAATAGACCATCTTATCTTAAGGCTTTAAATGGAAGTGATGCGATAAAACTTTATAATAGATTTAATGAGCTTTTAGGAAAGTATGCAGTTACTAAGCCTGGAAAGTTTGGCTGTGATATGGTGGTAAATATTGTAAATGATGGACCAACAACAATTATTTTGGAGAAAAGTTATGAAAAATAAATCAAAAGAAGTAGTTACATATTTATTTGGGGCTGGTTCTTCCTTTTTGCTTGATTTACTTATCTTTACAGTTTTGTTTTCCATTTTTAAATCGAGATTAGCTGGGGCTGTTTTACTGGCATCTTATCTTGCTCGGGCTTTATCTAGCATATATAATTATATTTTTAATAAAAAATATGTTTTTAAGTATCAAGAGGAAAAGAAAAAATCTTCGGTTTTAAAATATTTTACTTTGGTACTGGTAAATATTACAGTATCAGCAAGTCTGGTGAGCATAATTTATGAAAAGCTCGGTTTTAATGCAAGTGTTATAAAATTATTTATTGATGGGACTATATTTGTGCTTAACTTTTTTATTCAAAAGCTTTTTATCTTTAATAAAGAAAAAGATGATAATAAGTCATCAAAGGTTATTACCTATATTTATATTATGTTGGCTTTAGTTTTAAGGGTGAGTGATGGTAAACTTGATTTACATTATGCTTGGTATGAAGTGCTGTATATCCTTATATGTGCTTTACTTGTTTACTTTCTTTTAAAAAAGTCTTTGGGAAAGAGTAATAAGGGCTTTAATATTTTGGCTGGCATTATAAGCTTGTGTACTTTGATTGGGCTTAGCTTCTCGGTAGATTATTCATTTAGCTATCTATATAGTAGTGATGCAGGTATTGTTGTAAGTGTCATAAAAATACTTGGATATTATTTTCTAGCATCAAATGTTTTAAATGCTTTATATGAGCTGATAGAAAAATTTGATTTAAAAGGGGTAGAGACAATAAAGTTTGATAAACATGTGTTTGGTTATAGTTTTTTGGTACTTTTGCTTGTTAATGCTATGTATATGATTTTTTATTATCCAGGGGTTATTAATTATGATAATGCTAATCAAATAAAGGAAGTACTGGGACTACATACAAGGTATTTAGATAGTATTGTGGTTATGAATTCAAATATTACTTTAACCAATTTTAATCCAATTTTACATACACTTCTTTTAGGAGGTTTCTTTAAACTTGGCGCTGCTTTAGGTAGTGTAAACTTTGGAATGTTTGGTTTTTTGCTTTTGCAAGAGATAGTTCTTATTAGCATTTTAGCCTATTCTCTTTATTTTCTTCATAGGCAAGGTTTTTCTGGGAAGTATTTATTGGTTCTTTTACTCATCTATGCAGTGGTGCCATTTTACAGTTTTTATAATTTAACGTTTGTTAAAGATAGTTTGTTTTATGGTTTTACTATTCTTTATATTATTTATTTATATAAATATATTAGGGGTGAGGTTAAAAGAAGAGATTATGTAATATTTTTTATAGTCATGGCATTACTGGTATTATTTAGAAATAATGGTATAGTGGTTATTTTATTTAGTTTGCCATTTGTATTTCTTTTTAAGAAAAATTTAGTAAGTGCTATTTATTTGGCTGGGATAATTCTTTTTACAGTTTGTTTTAACTATAGCTTAAAGCTTTTGGAGGTGCCAAATACTTCTGTGCGGGAAGGGTTATCATTTGTCTTTCAACAAAGTGCTAGATATGTAAAAGAGCATGGAAGTGATGTAACTAAAAAGGAGAAAGATGTGCTTGATAAAGTGCTTGGATATGATACTCTTGCTTCTAGGTATGAGCCAGAGTTATCGGATAAAGTAAAAAATGAGTATAATAGATATGCGGAGCGAAAAGATTTGCAAAATTACTTTAGGGTATGGGGAAAAATGTTTTGGAAACACCCAAGTAGTTATTTAAATGCAACAATTAGTAATAATTATGGTTACTTTTATATGGGGGCTTATAAGTGGTATATTTATAGTAATTTAAATATGAAGCTTTTAGAGGCTGGTTATGATTATCATTTTAATGGAATGGAAGCTGGGAGGCTAGCATTAAAGGGATATGCAAATGTTTATCCATTTATTCCAGGCGTAAATTTAGTTGTTAACTGTGCATTTTATACTTTTGCTTATTTATTTTTAGCTATTTTGCTATTTCTTTATCGAAAGAAGGAATATATAATATTGTTAATGCCGGCGTTTTCCATGATATTTATGTGTTTTGTGGGTCCTGCGAATACTTACTTTAGGTATGTTTTGCCATATGCTGCAAGTCTTCCTTTAGTATTTAGTTTAATCCTTAAAATAATTAAGGATAAGAAAACTGAGTAATTTTTTAGGGTTACTCAGTTTTTATATTTCTTCTCTGTCAATTTTTTGGCTGGTTAATACTCGTTTATTGTTTTTCTTACTAACGAAAAGAATTTCGTAGTTACAGGCATTTACAATTTTTTCAATGTTTGCAAAGTTAATGTCTGTTTTTTCTCTTTCATAGTCACTTAAAGTTTTGCCACTAGGCCATTTTTTAACCTCCTTGCTAACGTAACTTATGCCAGTGGAACTGGTACTAAAGTTACTCCGATTAGAATTACAATTTAAGTGACTTTATTTATTATTTTTTGAATATTGAAATTAATTATAGGGCATGATAAAATTAAATTATAGAAAGTCGGGGATGAAAAGTGAAATACGTTTATTTGTTTGATGAAGGTAATAAGGATATGAGAGAAATTCTTGGAGGTAAAGGTGCTAACTTAGCGGAAATGATGAGAATTGGTCTTCCGGTGCCTAGTGGTTTTACCGTTTCCACAGATGCTTGCACTTTTTATTATAATAATCAAGAGATGCTTTCGGAAAATATTGAAAAAGAAATTAGAAATGCCGTTGAGATAATTGAAAGTAAGACTGGCAAAAAGTTTGGAGATATAAATAATCCCCTTCTTTTAAGTGTTCGAAGTGGGGCGAGAATAAGTATGCCGGGGATGATGGATAGTATTCTTAATCTAGGCCTTAATGAAAAAATAGTTGAGGTTTATGGCGAAAAAATTGGTAATAAAAGATTTATGTATGACTCATATCGAAGACTTATTGAAATGTATGCAGATGTTGTAATGGGATATAATCGTTGTGAGTTCGAAAAAATAATTGATGATATAAAAGCTGAAAAAAATGTTAAACTTGATAATGAGCTTGATGAAGTAGACATGAAGAAAATTGTGGAAATGTTTAAACAAAAGTTTACGGAGTTTGAGGGAAAAGATTTTCCATCGGAGCCATACGTGCAATTATTTGAAGCGATCAAAGCGGTCTTTAAAAGTTGGAATAATGAAAGAGCAATATATTATCGTAAGATTAATAATATTCCAAATGATTGGGGAACAGCGGTTAATGTGCAACAAATGGTTTATGGTAACTTAAATGAAAATTCTGGAACTGGAGTAGCTTTCACAAGAAATCCGGCGACAGGTGAAGAGAAACTTTTTGGCGAATATTTGATGAATGCCCAAGGGGAAGATGTTGTTGCAGGAGTTCGAACACCTGAGAGTATTGAAAAGTTAAAAGAAGTTAATGCTGAAATTTATGAAGAGTTTGCAATGATTGCTGAGAAGCTTGAAAAACATTATAAAGATATGCAAGATATGGAGTTTACAATTGAAGATGGAAAGCTTTATATACTGCAAACAAGAAATGGTAAGAGAACGCCTGCGGCAGCAATTAAGATAGCTGTATCTTTAGTCGAAGAGGGGATTATTACTAAAGAAGAAGCTTTATTTAGAGTGGATGAAAATAGTTTAGATGCCCTTCTTCATCCGACGTTTAATATAATGCAACTCCAAAATGAAGAAGTATTTGCAAGTGGTCTGGCGGCTTCTCCAGGAGCTGGGGTTGGAGTGATATGTTTTGATGCCAAAAAACTGATTGAAAATAAAAGAGAAAATATTCCTTCTATATTAGTTAGAACTGAAACTTCTCCTGAAGATATCGAAGGTATGCACTCAAGTGAAGGAGTTTTAACAGTTCGGGGAGGAATGACTAGTCATGCCGCAGTGGTTGCAAGAGGTATGGGAATTCCTTGCGTTAGTGGAGCTAATATAGTTGTTGATGAAGTAAATAGATGTTTGAAAAATGAAAATGGAAAAGTGTTGCATGAAGGTGATTATATATCTGTTGATGGTTCTACAGGAAATGTCTATGCGAAGAAAATAGAACTAGTTGATGCCTCTATTAGTGGAGACTTTGAAAAGTTTATGTCTTGGGCAAAGGAAATTAAAAGACTAGGAGTGCTAGCTAACGCTGATACAGTTAAAGATGCTAATATGGCAAAAAATTTTGGAGCAGAAGGAATTGGATTATGCCGAAGTGAACATATGTTCTTTGATAAAAAAAGAATATTTAGTTTTCGGAAGATGATATGTGCAAGTACTAAAGAAGAAAGAGAAAAAGCTTTAGAAGAAATTTTGCCATATCAAAGAGAAGATTTTGAAGGACTATTTACAGTGATGAGTCCAAATAAAGTTGTTGTTCGTTATTTAGACCC
Organism: uncultured Bacilli bacterium; assembly: GCA_934096125.1. Taxonomy (GTDB): domain Bacteria; phylum Bacillota_I; class Bacilli_A; order RF39; family UBA660; genus Onthocola_B. Next base: position 116,732 of record CAKOLB010000001.1, on the reverse strand, counting down.
ACCACTTCATGAGTTTTTACCGAAGACCAAAGAAGAAGTGGCAGAACTTGCAAGTAGTCTTGGAAAAACAGTGGAAGAGCTTGAAGAAATAATTTCTTCATTAAAAGAATTTAATCCTATGATGGGACATAGAGGTTGCCGTCTTGCTATTACTTATCCGGAAATTGCAGAAATGCAAACAAGAGCTTTGATAGAAGCGGCCGTTAATGTTTATCAAAAAGGCGTTTTAGTAGAGCCTGAGATAATGATACCTTTAGTAGGAGATGAAGAAGAGCTTAAATATGTAAAAGGTATAGTTGTTAAGACGGCAAGCTCAATAATAGAGAAAGCTGGAGTAGATATCAAATATAAAATTGGTACTATGATTGAACTTCCAAGAGCAGCACTTCTGGCTGATAAACTTGCAAATGAAGCAGACTTCTTTAGTTTTGGAAGTAATGATTTAACACAGCTTACTTATGGTTTTAGTAGAGATGATGCTGGAAAATTCTTAAAGGATTATTATGAAAAGAATATATTTAAATCTGATCCTTTTGCAAGCATTGATGAAGCTGGAGTAGGGGCTTTAATTCAAATGGGAGTAAATAAAGGAAGAATGGTTAAGCCGAATATTAGTTTAGGAATTTGTGGTGAACATGGTGGAGATCCTAAGAGTATCGAATTTTGTGATAAGATTGGTTTAGATTATGTTTCTTGCTCTCCGTTTAGAGTTCCTGTGGCAATTTTGGCTGCCGCTAAATCGGCAATTAAAAACAAGAATTAATTTAACAATTTAGAATATACTATAGATGTATATTGCTAGTTGCGTTTTCTGTAAACTTGTGATATATTAATGTTACTGTTGGAGAAACAGTGGAAATGTTTTTCGCTTCTAGATGGTGCGACTAATAAATGATTCTAGGCGACAATGTTTTTCGCTTCTGGGTGGTGCGACTAATAAATGATCCCAGTCGAAAATAAATAGACTTTACAGATTGTAAAGTTTTTTTCTTTATGATATTATGTTTTGGGAGGAACTATAATGAAAATTAAAGTTGGATGTTTATATCATATTAAGGATGAATTTTTTTCCATTATGAACGATGAAAAGTTAATGTGTAACCATGAGAAAGGCCGAAAGAGACCAACATATTTTACTCTCAAAGATAAGGAATTCTTGTGGTTTATTCCAATCAGTTCGAAAGTTGAAAAATATAAAAAAATAATTAATAATAAAATTAAACGATATGGTTTTTGTAATACAATTCTTATTAGAAAAGTAGCTGGTAAAGATTCGGCTATACTACTTCAGAATGCTTTTCCAATTTTAGAAAAATATATTGATCATGTTCATACCATTAATGGAGTTCCTGTATATGTACAAAGTGATCTGATAATGGAAATTAATTTTTTGTTTAGAAATATGATTGGCCTTAAAAATAGAGGGGTTGATTTATTTTTTGTTGATGTTGATGTTATTAAAGAAAGATTATTACATGAATTTAGGAAGTAAAGTAATTAAATTCTGGTTGTTTGATTTTAATTATTATGATATACCTTATTCATTATCTTAAAAGATGATGTAAATGTTAGTTGCTTCCGGGTGGTGCGAAGTATAAATAATCCTGGTCGAAAATGGTAAGACTTCACTAAGGGTGGAGTTTTTTTAATAAAAAAATCAGAATGATTTCCTGATTTTATTTTAGCCTCTGGCTCTTTTAAATGCTTCAATGAAGCTGCTTTGAATATAAGGCAAAAGATAAGCATTTTTTAGTGAATGAAAACTACTGTTAAAGATAAAATAAGCTTTTTTATATTCGCTATTATCTATCTTTGAAACAAATGGTTTAACTATGGTTTGGTATATATCATCGTATATCATTTTATAGTCTTGAGATTTATTTATCTCACTAGTTATTGCAGGTACTATTTCTTCATAGTCGGTAAGTTCTTCTTTGCTTAAAAATTTTTCTTTAAATAAATTAATTGCTTCTATATCGTGATAATCATCTATAGAGTTTTCTTTTATGTAAAGCATAGCTGCTGTAATTAAATAACAATTTAAATTTTCAATTTCTTTTTTCTTTTCACTCATATTTGCATTCCTCCTTTCTTTGCAGATAAGTATTATAGATTATAATGAAAAATAATGCAATATAAAAAATTTAATTAATAGATTAATAAAATATTGTGAAAATCATCTTTTATTTATAAAAAAAATTTTTATTACGTTTTCGAATAATTGTGCTGAAGATGATTTAAGATAAAACAAAAGGCTGGTAAATTTAGAAGTGTTGAAGGTGCTAATATATACGAAAATAACATAAGTTTATGCCAAACTATTGCCTTTTTACTTAAAGGTAAAACAATATTAATATAAAAAACAGATAGATTATATCAGTTTCTACTTGTCTTTAGTGTTGCCTAGTCTAAATTATAACAATTTTAATAAAACCTTTTATTTGTTCGCTTGTTTTATAAATTTCCTTATTATATAATTTTGACAGGAATATTTGATGTGAGCCTCGTCCTCCAATCTTGAGAAGGAAAGGAGGTGGATAAAGATGAAAACTAAGACTTTTATTATAAAAGTTCTAAAGCTCATTGCTATCATTTTGTTACTTTCTACCTTACGGGGGTTAGCAATAAAAAAATGGACACTCTTCAGCATCTATAGAGTGTCAAGTCTTTAAACTAGAGGTGACATTCACTTGCAAGATTAAGTGTTCCTCTTTTTTTATTTTATGTAAGTTTTCTTGCTTACATGCTAATAGTAGTATGAATTATTATTATTGTCAAAAAATTATTAATTTGTTAGTTTAAATTTGAAGTGTTGCACTTCAAATTAACATAGTCCTGCTTTTAAAGATTTAACTTGCGAGGATGCTAAAAAGTATAATATTAAGTTGTATAATATTTATGAGAACTTAAGTGATGTTCATGTACCAAAAGAGTAGAGCCACTTTGCAGAAGAGTATTAAAACAAAAAAATAAAACTGCCTTTAACTTATGCAGCTTTATTTTTCTTATTAATAGTTCTAGCTTCTCTTGTACTAATTCTAACTTTTTCACCGTTAATAGTTAATGTTTGTAAATTTGGTTTTTGCTTTGTTTTAGTAGCTCGCATAGAATGTGATCTTTTATTACCAGATAGTGGTTTTTTCAAAGTTACTTTTGTAGCCATTTTTATCACTCCTTTTCGTTACTAGTTAATTTTAACAATTTATTTGTTTTTTGTCTAGTACTTTACCCGAAGTTTAGGGAATTTCTTTTCTATTTGATCACTGGAATATTTTTTATCAATGTATTTTTCTAAAGTAGTTGTGGCGGCGATATCTCTTTTCCGGTCGGCATATCTATCTGTTATTATCCAAGTTAAAGAGATGTTATAACTCATAAGGATAAAGATAATCAGACTTAATACTCTAAATTCCTTGTTATAGTATTTGTTAAATATTTTTAGGTAGTAATTAAAACCGTAGTGCATCCATAAATATGATATAGCTCCCCAGACTATGCAGTAGGGAAGATAGATGCGGCCATCAAGGTTGTAATTAAAAGATTTATAGGACCATGTATATGTGCTAAATACTTTTTCTTGAAAGATAGAGGCGATAAATTCAAAAGCCGAGCCGATAATTATACCAGCGATAAAGAGCCAGATTGGATTTTTGTCTTTTATTCTATAAAGTAAGGCCGTAATGATTATAAGACCGGTTCCATAAATTGGTTTAAAGGGGCCATACCATAGTCCTTGTTTATTTATAAGAACACCATTTTTAATTAAGTGCCAAAGACTTTCAAAAATAAAGCCGGCGAATGCTCCTAAAAGAAAGAGCCATATAATGTGGTAAAAAAGTTTTTGCCATTTGTTTTTCATGATTAATTAATCACCAACCTTATTATACCCAAAGTTTCGGAAAATTACCACTGAAAGTAAAAATATATGTTATACTAAATTAGAGGAGATAAGTATGCATATACCTTTGAAAGTTACGACTGATTATACGATGCTGAAAAGTTTAATTAAGATACCTGATTTACTTAAGTATTTGCAAAAGATGCAAGTTTCTGCTTGTGGTATTTGTGATGAGAACTTATATGGAGTTATTGAGTTTTATAACGTCTCCCAAAAATGTGGTATCAAGCCTTTGATAGGTCTTGAGGTAAAGTTTGATAATTTATCTATTTATTTATATGCGATGAATTATGATGGGTACAAAAAGCTTTTAAAAGTGCATACGAAAAAAGAAAGGAAAAGTCTTGCTTTGGAAGATTTGATACAGCTTTCTGATGTTTTAGTAGTTCTTCCTTTCAAGAGTTTAAAGTTTTACCAGGTATTTAAAAGTGGTAATGTTTATTTAAGTTATAAGACGAAGGAAGAAAAAGAAGCCGAAGAAAAGATAACACCAAATATTGTATATATTAATGAAATGAATTATTTGAATAATGATTTTGAATATTTGAAGTATTTGGATATGATTAGAAAAGATGGAGAAGTGTTAGAGGCTTCGCTTGATGATGAAAAAATAATTGATGATGAAAAAATTATAGAGGTAGTTAATTTGTTAAATGTAGTGATGCCAAAAAATAAACTTTTTATTCCTAGGTATGATGAAAATAAAGATTCTTATCATTTTTTGAAGTCTTTGGCTGTTTCAGGGCTTTTTAAAAGGCTTGACAAAAGGGTAAGTGATGAATATAAAAGACGTCTTAACTATGAACTTGATGTTATTTTAAAGATGGGGTTTGTAGATTACTTTTTAATTGTGTATGATTATGTTTTGTTTGCTAAGAAGAATAACATATTAGTAGGTCCTGGAAGAGGTTCGGCGGCAGGTTCTTTAGTTAGTTATTGCCTTGGGATAACTGATATTGACCCCTTGAAGTATGGTTTACTGTTTGAGAGATTTTTAAATCCAGAGCGGGTTACTATGCCAGATATTGATATCGATTTTGATGCCTTAAAAAGAGAAAAAGTTATTGCTTATGTACGCCAAAGATATGGAGATGATAAAGTAGCTTTAGGGCTTACCTTTAATACCCTTAAAAGTAGACTGGTGCTAAGAGAGGTTGCAAAAGCTTTAAATTTTGAAAATGATAATTTTTTAAGACTTTTAAAAGAAGTTAGTCCTAATTTGAGTTTACTTGAAAATCTAAAAATAGATGGAGTTAAAAATATTTTGCAAAGTGATGCTGCTGTGCGGAGAATTTATGTTATTGCAAGGCATTTAGAGGGCCTTAAGAAAAATACTTCAATTCATGCTGCAGGAGTGGTAATATCCTCAAAGCCTTTAGATGATATTATTCCAGTTCATTATGAAAATGATACTTTAATTACGGGACTTACCATGAATTACTTGGAGGATTTAGGCCTTTTAAAAATGGACTTTTTAGCTTTGAAAAACTTAAGCACGATTGCTAGAATAATGGATATGGCTCATATTACTTCCTTAAATAATATTGATTTGGAAGATAAGAAAGTTTATGAAATATTTAAAAAGGGAAATACAGATGGGATATTTCAGTTTGAAACGCCGATGATGAAAAGGCTTATTCAGGATATTTTTCCAGATGATTTTGAGACACTTGTAAGTGCAGTTGCTCTTGGTAGGCCTGGACCAAAAGACCAAGCGATAGAATATATAAAAAGAAAAAAAAGTAAGGTAGTTTCTTATCCGGATGAAAGACTTAAAAGTATTTTAGAACCTACCTTTGGGGTGATTATTTATCAAGAGCAGATTATGACTATTTTACGAAAGTGTGCGGGTTATACTTATGCTGAGGCCGATTTAATCAGGAGAGCTATATCGAAAAAAAATGAAAAGTATATTAAAGAGAAGCAAGATGAGTTTGTGAAAAGAGCAAAGGCAAATGGCTATGATAATGCTTTGAATATCTATTTACAGATTGAAAAATTTGCAAGTTTTGGTTTTAATAAATCGCATTCAGTTTCTTATGCCCTTATCTCTTATCAAATGGCATATCTAAAAACATATTATCCGGGAGAATTTTTGATAACTATGCTTAGTGATAAGGTAAGTGATGAGAAAATAGATGGATATATTAACTATTTTAAAGCTAGGGGGAAAGTGATAATTAAACCCGATATTAATAAATCGCATAATGATTATTATTTAAATGATAAGTTTTTAGTGCTTCCTTTATACTTAATTAAAGGTATTACTAGGGAAATAGCTGATAAAATTATTCAAAGAAGAAATGAGATATATAATGATGTATTTGAGTTTTGTGCTATAAATAGAGATTTTGTGGACGAAAAGATTTTGCAAGTATTAATTAAAGCAGGAGCTTTGGATTCTTTGGGGGTAAACCGCAGGACACTTGATGAAAATGCTCTAGCAAGTCTAAATTATGGCCAAATAGCGGGAAATTCTAAACTAGTTGGTAAACCTTTAATTAAAGAATATCCAGAGTATGAGGCATCAGAAATTTACCAAGGAGAAAAAAGCAGTTTTGGTGTTTTTCTCAGTAATCATCCGGCGAGTAATTATAAAAATGGTGTTGTGAAACTTGCAAATTATCAAAATTATTCTTTTAAAAATATAAAGTTAGTTGTATTAATAGAAAAAATAAATGTAATTAAGACAAAGAAAAATGAGAAGATGGCTTTTATTTTAGCAAGTGATGAGACGGGAAAAGAAACATTAGTGCTATTTCCAAGTGAATATCAAAAGTATCAAGGACTAGAGGTTAATAGTTTAGTAATGGTTAATGCTAGTGTAACTAAAAGATTTGACAAATATAGTATAATTGTTAAAATGTTAAAGAAGGTGGGTTAGTATAGTATGAATAATGAGTTAGAAAGATTTTTTCAAAGTATTTCCTTTAGTGATGAGGCTTTTGTGGATGCAAAAGTTGAAAGAGTAGTCTTAAGACGCAGCGATAATGTTTTTGTTGTGTATATAAATAATGATAAAGTATTACCACCAATGAATGTTAATGCTCTTTTGTCATGTGCTTTAGGAGGTATAAATGGGGATAAAAAATGCCAAATAAAGATGAGTTATAAAGAGATAAATGAAGAAGATATAAAAAGTTATTTAGATTATTTTTTAGATGAGATAATTATTAAAAGACCTAGTTTGATTGGACTTAAAAAAAGTAATATTGAAGTTGTAGATGATACAATATATTTTGAAGTGTTAAATGATTTTGAGCAAAGCGATTTGGAAAAAGAAAGTGAAAAGTTAAAAGATGAACTTGAAAAGTATGGGCTTGGAAAAAGAAATATAAGTATAAATATAAGTGATGCAAAGAGAAAGATATTGCAAGAGGAGATAGCTTCGTCGAAGGAAAAGGGAGCGGTAAAAGAAGAGATAAGCCCTGTTATTATGGGAACTCATAAAGATGGAGCAGTAACAAAACTTAATAATATTTTGGGAGAGATGAAAAATATTATTGTAGAAGTATATATATTTGCTAAAGAAGTGGTGGAAAGGCAAGGAAAAAAAGGGCCTATTTTCATTATGAACTTAAAGGTTAGTGATAAAACTGATAGTTATCTTATGAAGTTTGTAAAGTTTAATGAAGAAGAATTTACTAGAATAAATAAAAGACTTGGTGTAAATAAATGGTATAGAGTGCATGGCTCAATGGAGATGGACCCTTATTTAAAGCAAATGGTTATTACGGCTCGCTCAATTGAAGAAATACCTAGTAAAGATGAAAAGGTAAAAGATACGGCAGAGAAGAAAAGAGTAGAACTTCATGCCCATACGATGATGAGTATGATGGATGGAGTTGTTGGAACTAAAGATTTAGTGAAGTTTGCTATGAGTCTTGGGCATAAGGCAGTTGCTGTTACGGACCATAATGTTTTACAAGCTTATCCAGATATTTATAATGCGGCGGTAAAAGCTAATAAAGGAAAAGAAGAACAAGATAAGTTTAAACCTCTTTATGGGGCAGAGCTTAATGTTGTGGATGTTGAAGCTAATATTGTGTTTAATAATAAAGAATACTCTTTGATGGACCAAGAATACGTTGTGTTTGATACCGAAACTACTGGGCTTAATAGTGGAATAGACCAAATGATAGAAATTGGGGCTGTTAAAGTTAAAAATGGCACTATCATTGATAGATTCGATGAGCTTATTGCTTGTGATAGACCTCTTCCTAAAGTTATTACAGATTTAACATGTATTACTGATGAGATGCTGGTGGGGAAAGATACGGAAGAAAATGTAACGAAAAGATTTTTAGAGTTTATCAAAGATTTGCCTCTTGTTGCTCATAATGCAGCTTTTGATATTTCCTTTATTCAATCAGCTTGTAAAAAATATGATTTAGGAAGTTTTGATAGTACTGTTATTGATACAATGGGGCTAGCACGAAATATGTATCCCGACTGGCGAAATCATAAACTTTCGACTTTGGTTAAAAATTTAAATGTTGAGTGGGATGAAGATAAACATCACCGGGCAGATTATGACTCAGAAGGGACAGCGATGTGTTTGTACCGGATGTTTGATGAGTTAAAAAGACAAAATTTTAAGACTACCCTTGATTTGGATAGTTTAGCAGATAAAGAAAAAGCAATAAAATTTGCTAGACCTTTTCACTTAACAGTGCTTGCCGAAAATAAAGAAGGATTAAAAAATTTATTTAAAATTATAAGTATGGCTAATACCAAGTATTTATATAAAGGAAAAGAGCCAAAGATACCTAGGACGGATTTGCTTAAACTTCGAAAAGGACTGCTTATTGGTAGTGGTTGCACAAATGGTGAAGTCTTTGAAAAAGGCTATGGAATGAGCGATGAAGATTTAATAGAAATGATGAAGTTTTATGATTATATCGAAGTGCAACCAGTGAATGCAGTAACTCATCTTATTGGGCCTGATAAAAAGTTTCATGATGCTGCTGAGTATAATGGTTATGTTTCTAGGCTTGTGAAAACAGCGAAGAATATGGGGAAACTTGTAGTTGCAACTAGTGATGTTCATAACTTAAGGCCAGATGATTTAATATACCGAAAAGTTATTATTCATCAAAAGACTAATGGTAGACTTCATCCTTTGAATCGTAAAGGAACAGTTATTCCCAATATGTATTTTTTGACAACTGATGAAATGCTTGATGCCTTTAGCTTTTTAGGAGAGAAGCTTGCCTATGAAATAGTTGTTACTAATACAAATTTAATTGCGGATAAAATAGATAACCTCCAAATTATTCATGATAAACTTTATACACCTTTGCTTGAGAATTCTGCACAGATTACCAAAGAAATGGTTTATAATAAGGCTCATGAGATATATGGTGATCAGCTTCCCAAAAATATTGAAGAGAGAATAGAGGCAGAACTTGCTGGTATTATTGGGGGTGGGTATGATGTAATATATCTAATTGCGGAAAAACTTGTTAAAAAGTCTAATGAAGATGGATACTTTGTTGGGTCTCGGGGGTCAGTTGGTTCTTCCCTAGTTGCAACGCTGATGGGAATAACAGAAGTTAATGGTCTTCCACCTCACTATGTTTGTCCGAAGTGTAAAAGGTCGTATTTTGAAAATGAAGAAGGTGAGTCCCTTGCTAGCCTTTATCCAAGCGGTTATGATATGCCAGATAGGACATGTGAATGTGGTGAGGCTTTGAAAAAAGAAGGACAAGATATGCCGTTTGCAACATTTCTAGGCTTTAAGGCGGAAAAGGTGCCGGATATCGATTTGAACTTCTCGGGAGATAATCAAGCGGATGCTCATAATCATGTTAAAGTACTGTTTGGTGAAGACCATGCATATCGTGCTGGTACTATATCAACGGTTGCGGAAAAAACAGCTTTTGGCTATGTTAGGGGATATTGTGAAGATAACAACTTAATACTAAATAATGTAGAGATAGAACGAATTGCTTTAGGATGTACAGGAGTTAAAAGAACAACTGGACAACATCCTGGGGGAATAATTGTAATTCCTCAGTATATGGATGTTTTTGATTTTACTCCTTATCAGTATCCGGCGGATGAACCAGATAGTACGTGGTATACAACTCATTTTGATTTCCATGCAATTCATGATAATGTTTTAAAACTAGATATACTAGGTCACGATGATCCGACTATGCTTAGATATCTTGGGGATACAACAGGTATTAATATTAAAGAGCAAATTCCATTTGATGATCACAATATAATAAGTTTGTTTACTTCTCCAAAAGCTTTAGGGGTAACTGAAGAGCAAATTCTTTGTAAGACAGGAACTTTGGGGGTGCCAGAGTTTGGGACAAATTTTGCTATAAATATGCTTTTGGAAATTAAGCCTACGCATTTTGCAGACTTAGTAAAGATTGCTGGTCTTTCTCATGGTACTAATGTTTGGCAAGGGAATGTGCGGGAGTTAATTCTTAATGATATTGCATCTTTTGATGAAGTTGTTGGATGTCGTGATGATATCATGGTTAGTTTGATAAATTATGGTTTAGAGCCCTCTGGAGCTTTTAAAATAAGTGAATTTGTGCGAAAAGGAAAAGCTAAAAAGGAACCTGAGAAGTGGCTTGAACATGCGGCAACGATGCGAGATTATAGTGTGCCAGAGTGGTTTATCGAGTGTTGCCGAAAGATTGAATATATGTTCCCAAAGGCTCATGCATGTGCTTATGTTATGATGGCTTATCGGGTTGCTTGGTTTAAAGTATATTATCCTCTTTATTATTATTCTGCCTTTTTTAGTATAAGAAGAAGTGACTTTGATGTTAAGGCGATGCTTGGAGGATACGATACAATTAAAAGAAGACTTATTGAAATAAAGGAAAAAGGATTTACGGCAACAGCTAAAGAAAGTGCTGTTGGTGATACTTTGGCAGTGGCACTTGAAATGCTTGCCCGGGGATTTTCTTTTAAAAATATTGATATTGAAAAGTCTTTAGCAAAAACATTTTATATTGATGAAGAAAATAAATGCTTATATATGCCATTTATGGCTTTGGATGGACTTGGGGAAAACGTTGCTAATAAAATAATTGAAGAAAGAGAAAAGAAACCTTTTTACTGTGTCGAAGATTTTGCATCTAGAGGAAAGGTTAATCAAACCACGGTCAATGCTTTAAGAGAACTTGGGATATTTAAAGGAATGCCAGAGTCAGCTCAACTAAGTTTGTTTTAGATAATTAGTACAAGAATTTTGGTGAAGGCTAAAATTCTTTTTTGATGTTTATCGTAATATTTTGGATAAATCTATAAAAAATTACGCCATGGCGTAATAAACTTACAAAAAGTCTAAAAAATTACATTGTAACATAATAAAATAAAAAAATTTTTGATAATCTTATAAATTTAATTATAAAATTTAGCACTTTCCTTTGAAAAATATGCATTTAAAGTCTGATATTCCTTTGAAAAATATGACTTAATATATAATTATGTCTCCCCAAAATATGATTTTTATGTGGACAATACTTGTATTTATTGCTATTATATGTGTAGGAGTGATATTGTGCTAAAAAGAAAAATATATGATAAACTAATAAGCTGGAAAGATAACCATCGTAATAATTGTTTAATGGTTATTGGGGCAAGACAGGTAGGTAAAACTTATATAATTAGAGAATTTGGAGATAAAAATTATGAAAGATTTTATGAATTGAATTTTATTAGTAATAAAGAGTATCAAGATATTTTTTCTGGTGACATTGATGCTGGTACTATCTTGCGAAAAATGTCTTTGGTAATACCTAATTTTGAAATTGTACCTAATAAAACATTGATTTTTTTAGATGAAATTCAAGATTGTCCAAATGCTATTACAGCTTTAAAGTTTTTGGCTCAAGATAATAATTTTGATTGTATAGCTTCTGGTTCAATGCTTGGAATGGCATACAAAAGAGTTACTTCTTTTCCTGTTGGCTATGTTGATAGAGTATATATGGACTCATTAGATTTCGAAGAGTTTTGTTGGGCAAATGGTTGTAGTTGTGATGCTATAAAGTATTTGAAGGAAGATTTTTTAAGTAATAAAGCTGTATCTGATAGTGTACATAAAAGAATGCTTGAACTTTTTAAGTCCTATATTGTTTTAGGAGGAATGCCTGATGTTATCAATGAATTTTTAGAAACTCAGAATTATAACTTAGCACAAAATGTTCAAAGAAGAATTATTAGTGATTATAAAGATGATATAATTAAATATGCTGATGAAACTGATAAAGTTAAAATCAGAGCTTGTTTTGATAGTATTCCGTTTCAACTTGCTAAAGAGAATAAAAAATTTAAATATAAAGTAGTAGAGAAAAATAGTAATAAGAAAAAATATTATGGAGCTTTGCAATGGTTGTATGATGCAGGAATTATAAACTTTTGCTACAATTTAACAAATCCAGAGTTTCCTTTTGAGGGAAATAAAATTGATGATTGTTTTAAGGTTTATATGCGGGATACTGGTTTGCTTGTTGCGATGCTTGATGATGGAACTAATACCGATATAATGAATGGTAATTTAGCTATATATAAGGGGGCCATATATGAAAATGTTATCGCTGATATATTTCATAAGTTGGGGAAAAAATTGTATTATTTTGAGAAAAATTCAACGCTGGAAATAGACTTTTTTATTCGTTTTGAAGATGTTGCTACTGCTGTGGAAGTGAAATCAGCTGACAATACAAAATCGAAGTCTTTAAAATCCGTTATGTCAAATTATAATGTAGCAAAAGGAATAAAATTGTCTGCTAAAAATTCTAATCAAATTACGGAAAACGTTATTAGTATGCCTCTTTACATGTGTATGTTTTTATAATTTAGAGACTTAAGAGAGAAAAAGTTTTAATTGGACTTGAACTTAAGTCTTTTTTTTTATATAATTTAAGTAACATAAAAGGAGCATTTGTTATGAATAAGAAACGGAAGCTGATATTTTTGGGAATTTTAGCAGTTGTTATAGTGGGTATTTTGTCTTTTAGTTTTACAAAGGCATTTATGAAACCTATAGAACAAAGTTCTTCAATTACTAAGGTAAGCTTGACAAGTTGCGCTAAAATAAAACTTACAAGCGAGTCATCGATTAATTTAACTAACTCTTATTCTATGAGTGCTAATTCAGCTTTAAAGCAAACTCCTTATACTTTTTCTATTACTAGTTATTGCGATACTCCTGTAACTGCTGATATTATGCTTTTTTCTAAATCGACCAATACGATAGTAGATGCTAATATATCTTATATTATTGCTCCTCATGGGGCTAAAGAAGTGCTTTATAAAAGTGCTTTACCGGATTCTCGTTATGCGTTTGATTATGATTTGACTTCGGCTGAGACTAGTGAAGTTAGTGCTGGAATGGGAGGCTCTGTTGGAGCGAGAAATGATATTTATCAAGTTACTGTTCCAAATAAAGGGACTGTGACGCTCGACTTGTATTTATATGTTAATGAAGATGCTGATAATACTACAATGGGTAAAACTTTTGAAGGAGCTGTTGCTGTTAAAGCAAATGCAAGGACAGTTCAGCAAATGGATTCAGTTTGTAAAAATGGTGATGTACTAGCGAATTGTATAAAAAATATGGCAAGTAATGATGCTACGTCAAATCTATATATTCATGATAGTTCACTAACCAATGGAGCAGGGGATAATTCATATAGGTATTCTGGTCGTAGTAGTGATGTGAATAATTATGTATGTTTTGGGTCAACTATAAGTCCATGTCCAACAGATAATCTATATAGAATAATTGGAGTATTCGGAGATAAAGTAAAATTAATCAAATATGATTATGCAACAAGTGCATTACTTGGAACAGATGGTGATTATGATGGTTCTGAAACACCAGATTCATCATCTTATAAAGGAAATTTGACAACAGTAAATACCTATTATTGGAATTATATAGCTACAAAATCTGTTACCAATACATGGAGTACAAGTTTGTTAAATAAAACAAATTTAAATACAAATTTCATAACAAATATAGGAACAGAATGGGCAGAAAAAATAGCAACTACAACATGGAAAGTTGGGGGAAATACAAAGATATCTGAGGTAGTACCAGCAACAACATATCAAAATGAAATCGTAAATCCGGTAGCAACAAATACAACAGATAATGCCACAGAATATACAGCAAAAATAGGGTTAATGTATGCATCAGATTATGGATTTGCAGCAGATCCGAGTGCATGGACAACAAAACTTATGAATTATGATGAAAGTGTAAATGGATCAACGATAAGATCATTAAATTGGATGTATATGGGATATAACGAATGGACTATTTCCCGGTATTCGTACCATGATGCTATTGTGTCCATTGTGGATGCATCTGGGCGTGTGGGCGACGGCGATGCGTCGTTTGCGTATGTGGTCCGGCCGGCATTTTACCTCAACTCAACAGTTAAATTTGTGCAAGGTCTTGGTACTTTAGAAGCGCCAATAATAATAGAGTAAATATATAATAAGTAATAAGAAAGGGATTGATTAAAAATGAATGAAAAATATTTATCTATAGGGAGTATCGTTACCCTTAAAACAGGCGATAAGAAAATTATGGTAACAGGATATTATTCTGTTGATTACTCTGATAGTTTGGATGTGTATGACTACTCTGGGGTAGAATATCCATATGGATTTTTGAAGAAAAATGGAGAAGTATGCTTTAATCGTTTTGATATAGAAGAAGTGGTGTTTAATGGCTTTGAAGATGAGGCTTTTGAAAGTTTAAATAGAGACTTAAAGCAAATTGATGGAGGAGACTTTTTAGAAGAAGATATTGCTGATGTTAAAGAAGAAAATATTGAAGAAGTAAATGATGAACTTGGAAATAATGAAGTGAAGTTTGATTCTCTTGATGTTTTTGCTCCGAATAATGCGCCAGAAAATCCTTTTATGCCAGAGGCTCCTAAGAGTGAAAATCAAGTGTTTAGCTTTAATACTACTAGTGAAATGCCTACTGAGACTGAAAATATTTATCAAGTTGAAGCTTTGGATGTGCCAGAGGAAATGCCAGCTTCAAACAATCAAGAAAAGGAAGAAGATAGTTTTCAAATGCCACATTATAAATTTGATGAAAATGGTATAATTATAAATTAAACTAGTGGGATAGAATAAAATGTAACTTATAAAGTTGGCTTTCAAAAAAGGAAGATCTTCTTTATAGGTTTTTATTATGTCTTGTTATATAATATAAGAAAGTAAGTGCTAATAATTTTAAAATATTAGGTAAATATTTGTACAGGAATGTTATGCTCTTTTTCTTTGGGATAAACTATGGTAGTATAAAAATGGATGGTGGAAGATTTATGTATGTAGTAATTACAGGAGCATCGGGAGATTTAGGAAGAAAGATTGCCCGGAAATTTGCAAGTAGTCATTATAATTTGGTTTTACTCTACTATAAAAATGATATTTGTGAGTATGGAAAAACTTTGGCAAGTGAGTTTGGTATAAATGTTTTTGCTTTGGCATGTGATATAACAAATGAAGAAGATGTGAAAAAACTTCAAGAGAAAATAAAAAAAGAAAATATAGATGTTACTTGTCTTGTTAATAATGCGGGAATTTCTTGTGATGGTACTATAGAAGAAAAGACTATAGATAATTTTAGGTGGGTTCTTGATGTTAATTTAGTGGGAACGTTTTTGGTGACTAAATATATTGGGAGTCTCATAAAACAAGGAAGTGTTATAAATGTTTCAAGTAACTGTGGAATTGATGCAGGTTATGTAGAGGGAATGGATTATAATGCAAGTAAGGCAGGGGTGATTAGCTTAACTCATGATTTTGCAAAAATTTATGCCCCGAGGGTGAGAGTAAATGCAGTTGCACCTGGATGGATTGAAACGACTAAAAATAAAGAGCTGCTACCTAATTTTAAAAAAGAAGAAATGGATAAGTGTTTGCTTGGAAGATTTGCGAGTCCTGATGAGATTGCAAGTGTAATATTTTTTTTAAGTAGCAGGGATGCAAGTTATATAAATGATAGCATAATAAAAGTAGATGGAGGGCTAAAGTGAATTTAGAGGAAATTAAAAAAATTGAAAAAAACTTAGATAGTATATATAAAAGAATTGATGATATATGTTTTTTAAATAGTTTAAAAGTAATTAATGCTTTTTGGAAACATGGGCTTTCGGAGAGTCATTTTAATGGAACAACTGGTTATGGTTATGGTGATGCAGGAAGAGATACATTAGAAAAAATTTATAGTACGATTTTTAAAACTGAAGATGCTCTTGTTAGGGGACAGTTTATTTCAGGGACTCATGCTCTTAGCACTTGTTTGTTTGGACTTTTAAGACCAGGTGATATTCTTTTATCAATTACAGGTAAACCCTATGATACTTTAGAAAGTGTAATTGGGATAAAGGAAAATAGTAGTAGTTTAAAAGCTTTTAATGTTAAATATAAACAGGTTGATTTAATAAATGATGAGTTTGATTTTGAAAAAATAAAAAGAGTAATTTTAGAAGAAAAAGTAAAAGTTGTTGAAATTCAAAGGTCGGTTGGATATAGTAATAGAAAAGCGATAAGTATTAAAGCGTTAGAGAAAGTAATTAAATTTATTAAAATATTAGATAAAGATATTATAGTAATGGTTGATAATTGTTACTGTGAATTTGTTTCGAGCCGGGAACCTACTGAAGTTGGTGCTGATATTTGTGTTGGTTCTTTAATTAAGAATTTAGGGGGAGGTGTGGCAACTCATGGAGCTTATATTGTGGGGCGTAAAGATTTAGTCCATCTTGCCAGTGAAAGACTTAATATGGCAGGTGAGGGAAAAGAAGTTGGTCCAAGTTTAGGTGTAAATAAATCTTTCTATCAAGGTTTATACATGGCTCCAAGCGTGGTTGCAAGTAGTTTAAAAACGGCTGTGCTTGCCTCATATCTTTTGGAAAAGAAAGGTACTGTGGTAAGTCCAAGGTGGAATGATGAAAGGTCTGATATTGTTCAGAAAATTATTTTTAACGATGAGAATTTACTTATCAAGTTTGTTCAAGGAATTCAAATGGGAAGTGCTGTTGATGCAAGTGTTTTAGCTATTGCCTCAGATATGCCGGGATATGATGAAAAAATAATTATGGCCTCTGGCTCTTTTACGCAAGGCTCATCAATTGAGATATCTTGTGATGGACCAATTAGGCCCCCTTATATTGCTTATTTGCAAGGAGGACTTACATATGACTATGGAAAGATTGCTATTTTGAAAGCAATTAAAAATACTTTTGAAAATTAGCAGTAATATATTGACAAGTGCTAATCATACTATTATAATGTAATTAGCACTAGAGAAGTGATAGTGCTAGAAGAGGTGAAATTATGGATGAACGTAAAAATAATCTCTTAAAAGAAATTGTCGAGACATATATTAAGACGGTTAGGCCAGTGGGGTCGAAAGCATTGTGCGATAAATTTGGGTTATCAAGTGCGACGATTAGAAATGAAATGGCTGATTTGGAAGATTTGGGATTGCTTGAAAAAAACCATATATCTTCAGGAAGAATGCCGAGTGAGGCAGGTTACCGTTATTATGTTAAGAATTTGATGGAACCGGAGAGACTTACCGGTGGGGATATGCTTAAACTTCAAAGAATATTTGCTAATAATGAGTTAGAACTTAGCGATGTTATTAGTAAATGTATGGAGATAATAAGCGATATTACCAGTTATACAAGCGTTGTTCTGGGAAAAGCTAGTGTTGATAATAATTTGTTAAAGGTAAATATAATTGACCTTGGAAATAATCAAGTCGTGGCAGTGGTATGTACCGATAAAGGAAATGTTGAAAATAAGATGTTTACTTTAGAGAATAATATTAATGTAAATGAAGTGATTAAGGCTAGTGAGATTATTAATAAAATGCTTGTAGGCACGCCGATTGCTAGTGTTGGAAGTAGACTTGAGCTTGAGGTTAAACCAATTATAAAAAATCAAATTCATCAGTATGAGGCTGTATATAATATGTTCTATGACGCTTTTAATGATTTTATTATTAACAATAGTAATATTCATGTTAGTGGTAAAACAAATATATTTAATCAGCCAGAGTATAATGATATTAGTGAACTCAAAAGGCTTGCAAGTAAACTAGAAGATAAAGAATTTATTGCAAGAGTATCAGAGAAAAAAGATGGTGGTGATGAAGGAGAAATTAAGGTTTATATCGGAGAGGAAACGGAGTTTGATTCTAACGTTACCATTATTAGAAAGAAATATCATATTAATGGTGAGGAAGGAACAATTGCAGTAATAGGTCCTAAAAGAATGGATTATCAAAGGATTGTTGGTTTACTAGAGTATATCGACGAGAAAATAGATAATAGAAAGGAACATGATGGAAAATAAAGAAAAAATAGAAGAAAAAGAAAAGTCAAAAGAAAAGACTTTGAAAAAGAAAAAAGAAGTAAATAAAAAAGAAAGTTGTAAGTGTCAAGGCTTAGAAGAAGAAAATGCTAAATTACAAGATAAAGTACTTAGACTCACAGCGGAAATTCAAAATATTAAAAGAAGAAGTGATGAAGAAATTTCCAAACTTTGCAAGTATGATGGAGAGACTTTAATAGTGAAACTGCTTTCTGTGCTTGATAATTTTGAAAGAGCTATCTTGCTTGATGACCGTGATTTAACTGATGAGCTTTCTCAGTTTCTAAGTGGATTTAAAATGATATATACTAGTTTGCTTGGAACTTTAAATGACTTAGAGGTTAAAGAAATTGATTGTCAAGGAGTTGAATTTGACCCAACAAAAATGGAAGCAGTGCTTACAAGCAAAGATGAAAATTTGCCAGCAGGTGTTGTAATAGAAGTATTACAAAAGGGCTATACTTATAAAGATAAAGTTATAAGGGTAGCTATGGTCAAAGTTAATGAATAAAATTTTAGGAAAGGAATGATTAATTATGAGTAAAATAATAGGTATTGATTTAGGTACAACAAATTCATGTGTTGCTGTACTAGAAGGGGGAGAACCAAAGGTTATTGCTAATAGTGAAGGAAGTAGAACTACTCCATCAGTAGTAGCGTTTAAAGGTGATGATGTATTAATTGGTGATGTTGCTAAAAGACAAGCAGTTACCAATGTTAAGAATACTATTTCATCTATTAAGAGAAAAATGGGAACTAGCGAAAAAGTTGAAGCTGGTGGAAAGAAATGGACAGCTGAAGAAATTAGTGCTAAGATTCTTGGTAAGTTAAAAAAAGATGCTGAAAGTTATTTGGGCGAAAAAGTAACTAAGGCTGTTATTACAGTTCCAGCTTATTTCAATGATGCAGAAAGACAAGCTACAAAAAATGCTGGTAAGATTGCTGGTTTAGATGTTGAAAGAATTATCAATGAACCAACAGCTGCAGCTCTTGCTTATGGACTAGATAAACAAGATAAACTTCAAACAATTTTAGTTTATGACCTTGGTGGTGGAACATTCGATGTTTCAATTCTTGAACTAGGTGATGGTGTATTTGAAGTTAAGTCTACTAGTGGTAATAATCGTCTAGGTGGAGATGACTTTGATAAGAGATTAACTGATTATTTAGTATCTGAATTTAAGAAAGAAAATGGTATCGATTTAAGTGGCGATGCTATGGCAATGCAAAGAATTGAAGATGCTGCCGAAAAAGCTAAGAAAGATTTATCTAGTGCTACAAATGCACAAATTAGCTTACCGTTCATTGCTCAAAATGATAATGGACCAGTTCATATGGAAATCTCAATTACAAGAGCTAAGTTTGAAGACTTATGTCGTGACTTATTTGATTCAACACTAGAACCTGTTAAAAAAGCTTTAAAAGATGCTAATTTAACAAATAAAGATATTAATAAAGTTATTTTAGTTGGTGGGTCAACTCGTATTCCATATATTCAAGAACTTGTTAAAAAGGAACTTGGACAAGAACCTAGTAAGGGAGTTAACCCTGATGAAGTTGTAGCGATGGGTGCAGCTATTCAAGGTGGAGTTTTAACTGGAGAAGTTGATGATATTGTTCTTCTAGATGTTACACCTCTTTCACTTGGTATTGAAACTTTAGGTAATGTTATGACTGTTTTAATTCCAAGAAATACAACTATTCCAACTAGTAAGTCACAAGTATTCTCAACTGCTGTTGACAATCAACCAGCTGTAGATATTCATGTTTTACAAGGTGAAAGACCAATGGCTAGTGATAATAAGACGCTTGGTAATTTCCAACTTACTGATTTGCCACCAGCAAGAAGAGGAGTTCCACAAATTGAAGTTAAATTTGATATCGATGCTAATGGTATAGTTAATGTTAGTGCTAAAGATTTGGGAACTAATAAAGAACAATCTATTACAATTACATCATCTACTAACTTAAGTGATGAAGAAATTGATAAGATGATGAAAGATGCTGAAGCTAATAAAGAAGCTGATGAAAAGAAAAAAGAAGAAGCAGAAATTAGAAATAAAGCAGATAGTATTGTTTTCCAAACTGAAAAAGCAATTAGTGATTTAGGAGATAAAATAAGTGCTGAAGATAAAACTAAAGCTGAAGATAAGTTAAATGGACTTAAAAAAGCTTTAGAAGGAACTGATATTGAAGAAATTAAAACTAAGACTGAAGAACTTGAAAAAGTTGCGATGGATTTAGCTGCTAAAGTATATGAAGCGGCTGCTAAAGAAAACCAAAGTGATCAAAATAACGATCAAAATGATGACCATGAAAAAGTTGAAGATGCAACTTATGAAGAAAAATAGTATAATAGATGGTGGAAGGATATAAGGGAGAAATTAAAACTTTCCCCTTTTTCCATAAATTGGAGAGAATTTATGAATAAAGATAAGATTGAACAAATATTAAATAAGCTAGTTAGTACAGGGGCTGATTTTGGGGAAGTGTTTATTGAAAATACTATACATGAGAATTTTACTTATGTTGATAATAGACTAGATAATTATACTATTAATAATATAAATGGAATGGGACTTAGAATAGCTTTAGATAAAGATGTGTTTTATAGCGCCATAAATGATGTTAATGATGAAAAAATAAATAATGCTATAGATGAACTTAAGAAAAATATTTCTGAAGATAAAAAATTCGAACATATTAAACTTGCTGCTTTAAGGAAGTATGGTAAAAAATTAGATACAAAGTATGATGATAAAAAAATAAAAGAGTATTTAAAAAAAGTTAATGATTTAGTTAGAAGTAAAGATAAAAGAGTAAATCAGGTAGAAGTTAAAGTTGCTGGAACTCGGCAAGATGTAACCATTGCAAATCATACGGGAAAATATGTCCAAGAACAAAGAGTTAGGTCTAGACTTTATATTACAGCTAGTTTTAAAGATGAAAATAAAAGTGCTAATATTACTTATAGCTATGGAAAGGCAAAATCTTATGATTTTTTAGATGATGTTGATTTAGAAAAAGAAGTTGATTTGCTAATCAAAAATGGACTGGATAAGTTATATGCAAAAGATGCTATTGGCGGTGTTATGCCCGTTGTAATTGGTAATGGTTTTGGTGGGGTTATATTTCATGAAGCTTGTGGCCATGCGATGGAAGCTACTTCTGTTGCTGATAATATTTCGGTTTTAAGTGGAAAGCTTGGCGAGGAGATTGCAAGTCACGTTGTAACTATTATAGATGATGGAAGAATTTCTCAGGAATGGGGAACAACATTAATTGATGATGAAGGAAAAGAAACAAAGAAGAATATCTTAATTGAAAATGGAGTTTTGAAAAATTATTTGATTGATGAAATAAATAATCGGACTTTAAAGATGGAGGTAACTGGTTCGGGTCGAAGAGAAAGTTACCTTTATCCTCCAACATCAAGAATGAATAATACCTACTTAGCTGCTGGTCATGATACTATCCAAAATATGATAAAAAGTATTAAGCATGGACTATATGCTGCGAAAATGGGAGGAGGATGCGTTTCTCCTGAGACTGGTGATTTTAACTTTGCTTGTGATATTGCTTATATGATTAGAGATGGCATGATAGCTGAATGTGTGAAGTCGGCAAGTTTAATTGGTAATACCAAAGAAATATTAAAAGAAGTGGAAATGGTGTCTGATAACTTGGAGCTTGGCCCTGGTATGTGTGGTTCTGTTAGTGGTTATGTGCCGGTTAATGTGGGAATGCCTACAATTAAAGTAAAAGCTATTCTAGTTGGAGGTAAAAATGAAGAATAAACTTATTGCTAGTGCAAAAGAGAAAGATATTTTGGTAGAAATAACGATGGAAAGGTGTAAAAGGACAAGCATAAATGCCTTGAATGGAAAACTAAAACTTTTTCAAACTGATGATATTTCTTCATATATTATTAAAGCTATTAAAGATGGTAAGTGTATAAAAATTGCTCTTGAGAGTTTAAATGAGCCGGAAAGGATAATTGCTAACTTACTTAAAATATTTTCATTAACTGATAATGATAATGAGAATCGTTTTTGCCAAGGTAATGAATGTTTTACAGAAGAAGCAGAAGTAATAGATTTTTCTAACGTGAGAAAAGATGTTCTTGCTTTAGATAAAATAAAAGATAAATATAAAGAGATAGAGAATATAGAAGTCGGATATACAAATTATAAAGAAGAAAAACAAATTGATAATGAGTCTTGTGCCCTTAAAGAAAGTACATATTATAACGAATATTATGCGACGGTGACTTTAGCTAAAGATGATACTAAAAGAGTTATATATATTTCCTACTATACTAAATGCTATGATATGGAAAGTTTTATAAACTATATTTTAGAAAAAATTGATGTAGGGCTTTTGAAGCTTGATAGTGAGTCTGTTAAAACTGATAAGTATAAAATTATTTTAACTGGTAATGCTGTTGCTAGTATTTTGACTGCCTTTTTGCCTTCGTTTATGAGTAAAAATATATTTTTGCAAGAGTCTATTTTGACAAATAAAATTGGAGAAAAAGTATTTAGTGATAAAATAAGTATTGTGGAAGAGCCTAAAAAAGGTATAAGAAGTGTTGCTTTTGATAATGAAGGGACTTTGAAAAAAAATCAAGTTATTGTGGAAAACGGGAAGTTTATAAAGAAACTAAATAATTTAGAATATGCTTTGAAGCTTGATGAAGAACCGACTGGTAATGCTGGTTCGATTAACAATTTGTATATTATGCCGGGGAAAAAGACGTTTGATGAACTTTTGAAGGATCTAGATAATGGTATTGTGATTGATGAGTTATATGGACTTCACTCAGGAATAAATTTACTAAGTGGAAATATTTCTTTGCAAGCTGAAGGAATGTTTGTTAAGGATGGAAAAATGATTAAAGGGTTAAATATGGTAATACTTACAACTAACTTTTTAGAACTATTTAATAATGTAGTGGAAGTTGGAAGTAGTATTAGGCCGGTAAGTCTAAGCGTTTTAGCGCCAGATTTACTTATAGATAATATAGTTGTAACAGGAAAGAGATGATTGTATGAATAAAAAAGATTATTATGATATTTTAGGAGTTTCAAAAACGGCTACTGATGAAGAGATAAAAAGAGCATTTAGAAAACTTGCTAAACAATATCATCCTGATTTAAATAAAGAACCTGGAGCGGAAGAAAAGTTTAAAGAAATTGGTGAAGCTTATGCTGTTTTGTCTGATGCCAATAAGAGAAGACAATATGACCAATTTGGTAGTGCAGCCTTCCAAAATGGAGGCACAGCTGGTAGTGGTTTTGGTGGCTTTGATATGGGTGATATTAATTTAGATGATATCTTGAGTGATTTGTTTGGTGGAGGCTTTAGTGGCTTTGGTGGTTTTGGCCGAAGTTCAAGAAGCACATCAAGTAGAGCAAAAGGAAAGGATATTAGAGTTGTTTTAAATTTAACATTTGAAGAAGCTGCTTTTGGAACTGAAAAAGATATTAAACTTAATTTAACTGCTGCTTGTACAAGTTGTCATGGTGAAGGTGGTTTTGATAAGCAAAGATGTAAAACTTGTGGCGGTTCTGGGAAAGTGCTTCAAGAACAACAAACTATCTTTGGCTATATGCAAACTAGTAAAATTTGTCCAGATTGTAAAGGAAGTGGCAATACTTACGCACGAGAATGTGATGTTTGTCATGGCAGAGGAATAGTTGAAAAAGTTAAGACTTTAACTGTGACCATTCCGGAAGGGGTTGATGAGGGCTTTCAACTTCGTTTAAGTGGTAAAGGAAATGCTGGTATGCATGGTGGTGCCAATGGTGATGTATTTATCGAGTTTAAAATAAAAGAACATCCTTTGTTTGAAAGAGATGGAGCGGATATTTACTTGGAAGTGCCAATTACAATTGTAGATGCAGCTTTGGGAATAAAAAAAGAAATTCCAACTTTACAAGGAAATATTATACTTGATATAAAGGCGGGAACTCAAAATTATACGAAACTTAAAATTAAAGGTAAAGGTATTAAAACACCGAATAGTTTTGGACGAGGCAATATGTATGCAGTAATTAATATTATTACCCCAACAAAACTTGATCGAAAACAAAAAGCTTTATTAGAAGATTTACGGAAAACAAATTTGGAAGATAGTTCTGAGTTTAAAAACTTTAAAAAATACTTATAAAAAGGATAATTTATCGTTTAGATATTTTATCCTTTTTGTCTTTTTCTATAAGCGATTTAGCATATGGTCTGCGTTCATCAGTTCTATATAATAAATAGTCGATAGAAGTATTATAAAAATCGGCTAGTTTTTTTAAAATTTCTGTGGGAATATCATTAGTTTCAGTTTCATATTGAGAGTATCCAGTTTGGCTCATTTTAAGTATCTTTGCTAGGTCTTTTTGAAATAAGTCTTTGTCTTCTCGTAATTCTTTTAGTCTGTTCATGATTTCACCTGTTTAAAGATATCACAACTTAAAATAAGTTATTGTGTTATAACTTAAAACACGTTATAATTGTATTGTATAACCTAAAACAAGTTAAGGAGATGGGATATTATGGCTAAAATGGAGAAAGAACGAAACTTTGGAGTTTTACTCGTAATGGGGACTTTATTGCTGTTAATTGGTGGAGCAACATATGCATACTTTGTGGCTCAAGGCGAGGCTTCTACAAACAGTAGCGTTAGGGTGCAAACATCTACAACTGATAACTTATCTTTTAGTGTGGGTTCATCTATTGCATTAACAGCCGATCAAACATCATTTGCAATTGGCAAGGGTAATGTGACAGGTAGTACTACAGCCACAGCCTTGCTAACAGCTAATAATGCGACAAATAAAGCAACAGAACATTACTATCTTTACTTTAATATTACTAATAATCCATTCATATACACAACATCTGATAATTCTGCAGAATTACTTCTAACCATCACAGACCCAACAGGGACGGTTGTAACAGAGCTTGATGGGATGAATTATGTAACTTCTGGTGGTGGAAGTGGCTTTGATATCACAACTTATACTGGCCCAATAAAAATAGCTGATTATTATGAAATATCAGCATCTCCAAATAAAACAGATAATTGGAAAGTGCAAGTTACTTTAGTTAACTTAGATAGAGACCAAACCAGTAATGCTGGTAAGAGCTTTACTGGTGTACTCCAAATAAGCAAAAATTCACAATATACGTTAGCAACAAGCGGATGCACAAATGGAAGTAACCTTGCAACATGTCTTACAACGCTAAGTACAAAATATGGTCAAGCAGCAAGTATTTATCACCATGATGCATCACTTATACTAGGAGCAGAAGATGACTCTTACAGATATTCAGGAGCAAATCCCGACAATTATGTATGCTTTGGTTCAACTGCAAGTCCATGTCCAGCAGATAATCTATACCGAATAATCTATGTAAAAAGTGGACAAGTGAAACTTATTAAAGCCACAGTTGCAAGCAGTACTTTACTTGGCGCTGATGGAGATTATAGTTCAAGTACGGAATATAGCTGGAATTACAAAGCAAACACAACAATAAATCAAGGAGATGGTTCAAATGACTGGAGTACAAGTTTACTTAATAAAACTAACTTAAATAAAAATTTCATAAATAAAATAGGAACAACTTGGGCTGGTAAAATTGCCACAACAACATGGCAAGTCGGAGGAGCTGATAGGTCAATGGCTTCGACTGCAGGAATAAAGAACATGTACTCAAAAGAAATGACGACGAATGCTAGTACTACTTATAGTGCAAAAATAGGACTCATGTATGCAAGTGACTATGGTTTTGCAGCAAGTCCAAAATATTGGTCATTGCCTGGTTGGAAGTATAATGGAGAAGACATCCGAAAAGGAATTAAAGAAAACTGGCTATATAATGGCGGTAGTTATGAATGGACTATTTCCCGGTATTCGGACTATGCGTTTCCTGTGTTCGTTGTGTATGCGTCTGGGTTTGTGGACAGCAGCCGTGCGTCTAAGGCGTATGTGGTCCGGCCTGTATTTAATTTAGTTAATTCTGTAACTTACGAATCAGGTGCAGGAACTCATTCAAATCCCATTAGAATTGTTGTATAATTTTGAGAAAATAAGGGCAAAACTCTTAACTATTTATTGACAAGAAAAATATACTAAAGTATACTTGAATTAAGAAAAGTAAAGGGAAGGGTTACATCTATGAGAATGAGATTTAAATCGGCACTTGGGGTAATACTTTTGTTAATTATAGGTTTGTTTGGAATTGGCATTGGTTACCTGTTTTATGATGAAGAACCAGTGAATGCTGATATTGTTGTGGATGGTGACATCACGATAAATTATTTAAGCGGAAAAGATTTTAAATTAAATGGAAATGGTGAAGTTGAGTTTTCGGTTACTAATAATGATAATTCTCAAAAGTTTTATTATATTCAGTTGACGGATGTTTATGCAAAAGATGTAAGTTATGAACTTAAGTCATCGGATAATTTGGAAATTACTAATCAGCTTAAGTCTGATATAATTTCTAATCAAGTATCTATAAATGGAAATGAAACACAGAATTATACGATAAAGTTTAAAACTGATAATAAAAAAGAATATTCTGGCTCTATAATAGTAGGTGTTAAAAATAATGAAGAAAATACTTTTATGGAAGTACTGTTAAAGAATAATGAAATAAAGGAAAGTGCTGTTACTAAGTTTGGAGATATTGCTACTTTAGATGAAGGACTAATTAAAAGCACTGATGATTTAGGAACTGCTTATTATTTTCGGGGGAATGTTTTAAATAATTATGTGTCTTTTGCTGATAAAGTGTGGCGTGTGGTAAAAATTAATGGTGATGGCTCAGTTAAACTTATACTTGATGGAGTTATTGATAATCAAAGTAAGTATTATGAGGATACAACTGATTATTTAGATACGCCACAGGCTTCAGTACTTGATCTTTGGTATAAAAATAATTTACAAAAATATGGAGATTTTATCGCTTATTATAAATTCTGTAATGATAAAGTTTTGGAAAAAGATAATACAACTTTTACAGCTTATTATCGAATAGTTACAAATAAGATACCTAATTATACATGTTTAGGGACTCTAAGTAATGCGAAAGTAGGACTACTTACTGCGGATGAGGTAATGTATGCAGGAGCTGGATTTACAGACAATACTAGTTATTTCCTTTATAATTCTAATGTGCAAAAAGGATATTTTACGATGACTAGTGCAAGCTTTAATAATGGGGTTTATAGTCCGTTTAGTGTAACTGGGAGCGGGGCACTTAGTGCAAGTGATACTGGGGTTCAAGTTAAAGATATTAGACCTGTTTTAAATATAATAAGAAATGCTAAAGTTATGGGAAGTGGAACGCAAGAAGATCCTTATACCATTATTACTGAAAATTAAAAAACGTTGAGGCATACTCAATGTTTTTTTCTTGCATGCTAAGCTCTTTTGTGGTAAGATAAGCCTAAATTTAATGAGTGTCTTATTGACAATCTAAAGTGTCAAATTTTGGTAAGGTAGTGTAAAATTTGACAAAATATGATAAGATTAAAGTGTGGTGATAAGGTATGAGAATATTTAGTGATATAGGGAATTTTTTGCTGGCACTTAGATTTGTAGATGTCGTTTTCTTTTTGGCAGTTTTAATACTAATGATATTAGTTATTACACTTATTTATTTTATTAAAATTAATGATGGAGAGTTTAAAAAGAAAACTTGCGAAGAAACAGCAGAGATGAGAATAGTAAGGGATTTAAAAGATAGTATGAATGGGGAAAATAAAACTGTGCAGTTTACCGATTATGAAAAAGAACAGGAAAATAAAGCAATTATTAGTTATGATGAACTAGTTAAGAAAAGTAATAATTATGATCTTAATTATGTAGAAGAAAAAAATATTGATGATTTAACGGTTAAACAAGTTGATTTGGATAATCTATTTAATAAAAAACAAGAAAATATGGCTAGTATTGAAGTTAGAGTTATTAGTTTTGCTAAGGAAGAAGCTTTTTTGCAGGCTTTAAAACAATTGCAACAAGAATTGGGGTAGATGGTTATGTTATTTAATATTATAACGTTTGGATGTAAAGTTAATCAGTATGAATCAGAAGCAATGAAAGAGAAAATGATTTCTGCTGGTTTTTTATACTGTGATAGTTATGAAAAGGCTGATATAATTATTGTTAATACTTGTTCTGTTACAAATGTTGCTGACCGGAAGTGCTTGAAAGAAATTAGAAAGATTAAAAGAGAAAAGCCGGGAGTTATTTTGGTTTTAGTGGGTTGTAGTACTCAAAATAAACAAGATGTATATAAAGGACTTGGAGCAGATGTTTTACTTGGTAATAATGGGAAAAGTAAGATTGATATGTTAGTTAAGGATTATACTGAGAATAAGAAAAAAGTGGAAATGTTTTATAATGATAGAAATTTAGAGTTTGAAAATATGATGCTTTCAGATTTTAATCATGTCAGGGCTTATATTAAAATTGAAGATGGTTGTGATAATTTTTGTTCTTACTGCATTATTCCATATGTTAGGGGAAGTGTGCGTTCTAAAGATTATGATTTAGTTATTAAAGAGGCCGTAGCTTTAGCTAAAAGTGGTCATAAAGAAATCGTACTAACTGGAATTCATACTGGAAGATATAATAGTGGTAATCATACTTTGACTGACCTTATTAAGCAGCTTGCAAAAATAGAGGGCTTAGAGCGGATAAGGCTTTCTAGTATTGAGATAACTGAGCTTGATGATAAGTTTTTGAAGATGATGGAGGTTACGCCAAAATTTTGTAATCATTTACATATTCCTTTGCAAGCTGGGTCTGATGAAATACTTAAGAAAATGAATAGAAAATATAATCTTGAATACTTTGAGGAAATGCTAAGGAAAATTAGAAGTGTACGCCCGGATATATCAATTACAACAGATGTGATTGTTGGGCATCCTTATGAAACTGATGAATTATTTTTGGAAACTGTTAATTGTGTTACAAAGATGAACTTTGCCAAAATTCATGTTTTTCCTTTTTCAGTAAGACAAGGTACGGCAGCGGCGAATATGCCCGAGCAAGTCCCAGGGAATGTGAAGAAAATGCGGGCTCGAAAGTTAATTGAAGTAAGTCACGAACTGGAGGATAAATATTATAATAACTTTAAGGGGAAGATGCTTGATGTACTAATTGAAGAAAATGATAATGGTAAATCGGTTGGGCATACTAGCAACTATTTAAAGGTCTGTGTTGATGAAGATTTAAAGGTTGGAAATATTTATGAAAGGGTAATATGAATTATATTAAAGGTAAAATAAAAAAGATAATATTTCAAAATAATGATACTGGTTACTTGGTTGCTTTATTTCGGGTAAAAGAAACTAATATAGCTGCTCATAAAGATAAAGTAAATAAAACTATTACAGTAACAGGTACTTTTTTGAATGTGTATCTTGACCTTTCCTTAATTTTATACGGTGATTACATAAACAATGAGCGATTCGGTTTGCAGTTTGCAGTGCAAAGGTCAGAAGGCATGAAACCTACTACAAAAGATGCGATAATTGAATTTTTATCAAGTTCTTTTGTGGATGGATGTGGCTCAGTGACGGCGCAAAAGATTTATGATGTTTTTGGAGATAAAACGATAGATATAATTAGTGGCGATAAAAGTAAACTTTTAAAAGTTGAAGGAATGACTTTGAAAAGATGCGAGAAAATATATAACTCACTTCAAAATTTTAATAAAGAAAGTAAAACGATATTAAAACTTCAAGATTTAGGTTTTTCAATTGATGAGTGTTCCCGCATTTATAACCATTTTAAAGATGAGTTAGATGAAGTACTTGAAAAAGATTTTTTTGCCTTGAAAGAAGTTATTGAATTTCATAAGCTAGATAATATTTATATTAAAAATTATGGAGATTTAACTGAAACACGGATTTATGCTTGTTTACTACAAAGTATGCAGATACTAAGCGATAATTTAGGAGATACTTACTACTTTGAAAAAGAAATAAAGGAAAAGCTTTTAAAAGAGTTTAATATAGAACTGCTTGGGGATGCATTTTTAGAGGCTGTTGATGATTTAAAAGAAAGAAATGATATATATGTTGATGGTGAGAAAATATATCTAAAAAAATATTATGAGTTAGAGATAAATGTTGCGAAAAGGCTTAAAAAAATAGATAGTTATGATGCTAAAAAGATAAGAAATTTTGATGAAAAAATTAATTCTTTAGAAAAAATGCTTAATATAAAATATAATGAAGACCAAAAAAAAGCGATTAAGACTGCACTTAATAATAATATAACTATTATATCTGGAGGTCCTGGAACTGGTAAGACGACAATAGTAAATGCAATTGTGCAACTTTATATGGAAGAAAATAGATTATCGATGATTGATGCTGCGAATAATATAGCACTTTTAGCTCCAACAGGAAGAGCAAGTAAGAAGCTTTCTACATCCACTAATATGGGAGCATCGACTATTCATAGATATTTAAAATGGTATAAAGATAGTAAAGGTTTTTTCTATAATGAGTTTAATAAAACTAAACATAAAATGATTATTGTTGATGAAGTGAGTATGATTGATATTGAGCTTTTTAGTGCTCTTTTAGATGGTATTAGTCCAAATATCAAACTTATATTGGTGGGAGATACTTTTCAACTTCCAAGTGTAGGGCCGGGTCTTGTTTTAAAAGACCTTATTGAAAGTGATTATTTTAATTATGTTCCTCTTGGTAAAATTTACCGGCAAAGTGATAACTCTTACATTCCCTTTTTGGCACAAGAGATTAAAAATAATGATTTGAGTGAAGATTTTTTAGTTAAAAGAGATGATTATTCTTTCTTTGAGGCGAAAAATACGCAGATTAAAGATGCAATTGATAAGATAATAGATGTCTCAATAAAAAAAGGAATTGATGAAAGAAAGATGCAAGTTTTAGCTCCAATGTATAGAGGCGATAACGGAATTGATAATTTAAATGTTATTTTGCAAAAAAAATATAATCCTTCAGCAGTTACAAGAGCAGAGATTACTTATATGGACTATATTTATAGAGAGGGAGATAAAGTTTTGCAACTTGTTAATAATTTAGATGCTGGAGTTTTTAATGGTGATATTGGGTTTATTAGTAATATATTTAATAATAAAATAACTATTGATTTTGAAGGTAATACTGTTGTGTATGAAAAAAAGGACCTTAAAAATATTAAGCATGCTTATGCTATTACGATTCATAAATCCCAAGGAAGTGAGTTTGAACATGTTATTATGCCTATTTCTAGTAGTTATTACCGAATGCTTTATAATAAGCTAGTGTATACGGGCGTAAGTAGAGCTAAAAAGAGCTTAACAATTGTAGGGGATCCTTTGATTTTTAAAGAAGCTGTTAATAATAATTATTCATCAGAGAGAAAGACTAGTTTGAAAAAACAAATTACTTTAGTATATGAAAAGGTTTAAAGGTTATACTAAATGTAAGAGGTGAAATACATGAAGACGATGATGAAAATGATGGGGGTTATTGGAGTTTGTGGAATGGCTGTTGCTGGCTATAGTATGATGATGAATAAAGATAAGTCGAAAGATAAAAATAGTAGCAGTAGTTCTTTACAAAATTCATGGCAAAAAATGTCTTAAGTTGACATTTTTTTTAATGTTTATTTGTTATAGTAACAGTGGGTGATGTTTTATGAAAAAATATGGGAAAGTAATTTTGCTAGCTGCTCTTATGGGAAGTGTTATGGCTTTTTTGTTTTATAAAGATATAAGTAAAGAAGTAAGGGCGGTGATTAAAAGAGAAGAGGTTGTAAATGTTTTTCAAGTGGGAGTGTTTCAAAGTTATGATAATGCAAGTAATTTTGCAAAAACTTTTCCGTCTTCTTATATCTATAAAGATGGTGAATACTACCGCGTAATAGTGGCTATATGTTATAGTAATGAAGTTAAAGAAAAACTTGATGCTATATATAAAGAAAGAGAAGTTAGTTACTATATAAAAAGTGTTAGAATAAATAAAGAATTTATAGAGAAAATAAGTAATTATGAGAAAGTAATAATAAAGACGCAGAAAAGTGAGATTGTAGATAATATTAATAATAGTATTTTAAATATTTTTGCTACATATAATAAGAAAATGTAAACATACTAAAAATATGATGACAAAAGGTAAGGATTATATAGTAATTTTAAGTATTATTTTAATATTTATGTTTGGGAGTAATATAGATAATATTTTTATAAAGAAAATGGATATAAAATATAAAGATATAGTATTAAACTATGAAAGTATGCTTAAGAGAAATTATGATGAATTAAAAAAGAGTAATGGTTTAAAAATAAAAGATGAGTTAAATTTAAATTTAACGAAAGTAAAACTACAGAATTTATATAAGTTAAAAGAAGAGATAACGATATATAAAGGGTTTAAAGATAAAGTAGAAGTTGGAAGTGCAGTCCTAACTGATGAGGGGCTGGTTGGCGTTGTTAAAGATACGTATGCTCATGAAAGTATAGTGGAGCTTATTACAAGTCCTAAAAGTCAGATTTCCGTTAAAATTAATGATGCACTAGGTATTTTGAAAATGCAGGGTGGCAAGCTGGTTGTAAGTGATTTGAGTAATTATGTAAATATTCAAGTTGGTGATAAGATATATACTTCTGGAAGTGGTCTTTTGCCGGGAAATATCTTGGTTGGAACTGCTAAAAAGATTGAACTTAATAGTTCGCAGATAGAAAAAATTATCAGCGTAGAACTAGGACAAGATTTAAATGACTTAAATTTTCTATTTATTTATGGTGATAGTGATGATTAAACTTATAATTGATGTTTTGATTGCCAGTTTTACCAGTTTTAATACTTACTTTTTTCTTTTAAATATCCATGAGAAAAGATCGTTATATCTTTTTTTCTTAGGAATTTTAATTGACTTTTATTTATTACATATATTTTTCTATACAACTATTTGTTTGCTTTTAGCAAAGTTTTTTCAAAAACACTTAAAGATAAATTATTATAATATGGTTAATTATTTTCTTTTTTATATTTTCTTTGTAGTAGGTTATTATATGGTTTATAGTTTGTGTTTAGGAGTCTTTAGTGTAAATATTTTGTTTAAAACATTTTTAGTTAATTTACTTTTTATATATGCTAGTTATAAAAAATATTTAAATAACATAAAATTATTTGGGTGAGAATATTTTGGGAAAAAAAGTGGGTTCAAAGTTTTTGCTAGCAGTCATCTTTTTTTTGCTTAGTATAATATTTATAAATGGAAGTGATGAACATAAGGCTTTTTATAAAGAAGAAGTGTTTAGTAAAAATATTCCTTTTAATAAAATAAGTTTAGTTTATGAGAAATTTTTTGGAAGTGTTCTTCCGGGGGAGGATTTGCAAAAGGTAGTTCAATCAGAGAAACTTTTGTATACTAAGATTAGTCCTTATGAAGAAGGAGAAGTTTTAAGTCTTAAAGGTTCAGAAGTTATTAACTCTTTGGCAAGTGGGGTTGTGGTTTTTGCAGGTGATAAAGAAGGGTATGGAAAGACGGTGATTATTCAAGGGGCTGATGGAGCAGATATATGGTATGGAAACTTAACAAATGTTTCTGCCCAGCTTTATGATTATGTGAAAAAAGATACAGTAATTGGAGAAACAAAGGATAATAAACTCTATCTTGTGATTAAGAAAAATAATGAATATATTAAATATGAAGATTATAAAAATTGATGTTTTAACTATTTATTTTCTTTTGCTTCTTTTTTTATGTGGATATATTAAAGTGGCCTTGATTATTTTCTTTATTGTGCTAGTTCATGAACTTGGGCATGTGTTAGTGGCTCTAATTTTTCGCTTTCAAGTTTTAAAGGTTGTTATTTATCCTTTTGGGGGAATGACTTATTTAAAAAAAGATATTAATACAGATATTTATAAAGACCTTATTTTAGCAAGTGGTGGTATTTTGATGCAGCTTGCTTTGTTTGGCGTTTTAAAGTTACTTCCTTTTTCCATCCATACTTTAGAACTATTTTATAAATATAATATAACTATTTTAGTGTTTAATTTGCTACCAATTATTCCTTTAGATGGTTCATATTTTGTTAAAGGAGTGCTTAACTACTTTTTTTCTTTTCGCGTTTCTTATTTTATTTATGCTTTTTTAAGTATACTTTTTTCGGTGATTTATATTTTTTCTAATTACTGGTTATCATTTAATAACTATTTATTGGTTATTTTATTTGTATTTAAAACGTATGCAGCAGTTAAAGATTATAAATATATTCAAAATAAGTTTTATTTAGAGAGATATTTAAATGATTATAGTTTTCGAAAGATTAGTACTAAAAAAGGAGATATTGGGATATTAAAGCTTGGGGTTTATCAGTATTTTTTAGAAGAAAATAGAGTTAAGGGTGAGAAAAGGAAGCTGATGGAAAGATTTGACAAGGAGGGAATTGTTTGATAAAATAATGTTGTTTTTAAGTAGTTTCTTAAAAAACCGCTCGGGAAAGGTTATAAACTTTTTTAAAAAAAGTACCTTGGAAGGCGTGACTTCAAAAAATAAGGAGGTATGAAATGAAAGCTATATTTGAAACTGGTGGAAAACAATATTATGTTCAAGTTGGAGATGAAATTTTTGTTGAAAAAATAGATGCTGAAGCTGGAACTGATGTTACGTTTGATAAGGTTTTATTTGCAAATGGTGTTGCAGGAAAGCCTTATGTTGCTAAAGCCAAAGTTGTTTGTACAGTTGTTAAACATGGAAAGAATAAAAAAATTAAAGTGTTTAAGTATAGACCTAAGAAGAAATTTAGAAAAACTCAAGGTCATAGACAACCATATACAAAATTAGTTGTTAAGTCAATTGGTTAATGATTAGGGTTGTTGTTAAGGGTAAGCATATTGTTATTACTGGTCATGCTGATTATGCTGACAAGGGGCAGGATATTGTTTGTGCAAGTGTTTCTTCAATTGTGACGACAAGCATTAATGCTGCTTTGAGAATTGATGCTGATTATTTAATTTATGAATATAAAAAAGATAAACTGGATATCATGATAAAAAAAGATAATAATGATGCTTATTTGGTAATGGAAAATATGATTGTGATGTTGGAAGAATTATCACAAACCTATAAAAAAAATATTAAAGTTAGCAAGGAGGGAATACTATGAATTTTATGAAGCTTGACATTCAATTATTTGCTCATGTTAAGGCTCAAGGTTCTACTCGTAATGGCCGTGATTCAGCGGGACGAAGACTTGGTGCTAAAGCAAGTGATGGACAAACTATTAATGCTGGGTCAATTATTTATCGTCAAAGAGGAACAAAAATTTATCCAGGAACAAATGTTGGAATGGGAAAAGATCATACATTATTTGCAAAAATCACAGGAGTTGTAAAATATGAAAGATCTGGAAAAAATAAAAAGAAAGTAAGTGTTTACGAAGTTAAATAATTACTTTTTTTTTAGTTTTGTCTTTAATTACTATTTCTAAATCAAACGTTTTAGCGATGGTTATTAAGTCGCTGAAAAAATATCGACTGTGGCTACATTTGTTGGGATATCGCCAATCTTCGCTTTTGTTTATTTGCTTGTTATAAAAATAAATAAATGATATAATTAAGGCATGAGATAAAAAGGAGAATATCTATGCAAGAAAAAAGAAAAAATGTAGTTATTGGTTTTATTGTTATATTAGTAGTAGTTGTAAGTGGGTTACTTGGTATGGCTGCAGGCGGTTTTTTTGATACTACTAGGGTTGTTGCTAATGGAATAGTGGTAAATAGAAGCAATGGAGAGCTTAAAAATATGCTTATAACATCTTATACAGAATATTCATCTTTACTTAAAGATTATAAAGTGGATGATGTTGTTCTTCTTACAAATAATAATTTTAATGAGGCTGATTATATAGTAGATTTTATTAATTATGAAAAAGATATAGAAATTAAAAATATTGATTTAGAAATATTTGATGATGGTATAACTGTAAACTATGTTGTTAATAAGAAAGCGAAAAAGGAAAGAAAAGCATTGATGTATTTTATACCTGTTCAAAAAGGAATGATGAGTGAAGTAAAGGTAAAAGACCGAACTTTTGAGGTAAAATAACTTTTACTTCCTTTTTTTTTCTGTTATAATAATTAATAAAGAATAGGAGTGAGATTAATGTTTGGAAAAATAGTATATATTGGGGAAAGTGAGGCTCATGTTGAAAATTTACAAAAAGAAACTGCTAGCAGTGACCTTATGAATATGAATGTTATCTTTGAAGAAGAAAATCAAAGAATACTTGGGGAAGTTCAAGAACTTAATAGTGATATAATAAAGATAAGATTTTTAGGAGAATATATAAATGGTAGATATGTAAATGGGGTACTTAGAAAGCCACTTTTAACATCAAAAATTAGAATGATTAATAAAGATGAATTAATGGAACTTGTTGGAGTATATGATGCATCAAGCTTTATTTTGGGAGAAAGTGCTATATATAAAGGCTTTACCATCAGTCCTAATATTAATGATTTATTTTCCAATCATTTGGCTATTTTTGGAAACTCTGGGTCTGGTAAGTCATGTGGGGTAGCACGAATAGTTCAAAATATATTTAATAGTAAATATAGTGTTCAATATAATGCTAATTTGTTTATTTTTGATTCTTTTGGAGAGTATAAAAATGCTTTTGGGCGTATTAATGAAATAAATAGTAATTACTGTTATAAGTTTATTACAACTAATCCAACACTTGATACTGATATATTATTACAAATTCCAGTACCTCTTTTATCACTTGATGATATGGCTTTGTTGCTTCAAGCTTCTAATCATTCACAGCTTCCAATAATTGAACATACAATCAAGCTTGCTAAGATTTTTGCAACAGGTAGTGAAGAAGCTAATATGTATAAAAATCATTTGATTGCTAAGGCTTTACTTGCAGTTCTATTTAGTAATGAAACTATTTCTAGTAAGAAAAATGAAATATTTACAATTATTGAAGTATGTAATACGCCAGAATTTAATTTTGACTCTGTTATTCCAGGGCTTGGTTATACTAGAACTTTTAGTGAGTGTTTTGAAGTAGATTCTAATGGAAATTTTGGAGAGTCTGTTTTGATTACTAACTATATTTTAGGTAAAATTAATGATAAACTAGATAGTATTAAAGCACCAGAAGAAGCTAGTTATTCATTACAAGATTTTGCTAAAGCGCTTGAGTTTACTTTGATAAGCGAAGGCTTTCAACATAACCAAAATCTTCATGATGATGCAGTTATTTTGAAAGTAAGACTTAACTCAATTATAAATAGTAATTTGGGAACGTATTTTGTAAGTGATTATATTCCTATTAAAAATTATATATCTTCTTTAGTTGCTAATGGTAGTAAAAAAGCACAAATTATCAATATTAACTTAGAAGATGTTGATGATATTTATGCGAAAGTGTTTGTAAAGATTTTTTCAAGATTGATATTTGATTTTGCTAAATCGAGTATGGAAAGAGCAAAGATACCATTTCATTTATTTTTGGAAGAAGCACATAGATATATTCAAAAAGATAACGATACTTTCTTAATTGGTTATAATATATTTGATAGAATTGCTAAGGAAGGTAGAAAATATGGAGTTATACTTGACATTATAAGTCAAAGACCAGTGGAAATAAGTGATACTGTTATTGCACAATGTAATAATTTCTTGATATTTAAGATGACACACCCACTTGATATTAAATATATTGGAGAAATGCTTCCAAATATTAGTCAAGATATATTGGATAAGCAAAAAGTTTTACAACCTGGTACTTGTGTTGGTTTTGGAGGAGCTTTTAAGATTCCAATGATTGTTAAGATGGAAATGCCAAATCCTAAACCGTTTAGTAGTAACTGTAATGTTTCTGAGTGTTGGAAGATGCCAGGTATGGAGTCTCAAACTGAAGATATACCGATGCTTTAATTTTTTGATTTTGTAAAAAAATATAAAAAATACAAGAAAAAATGTAGTTTTTGTAATAAAATACTGTAAAATAATTGATAAATTGAAAACAAATGATAAACTAGTTATAGAAAGAGGTATTTAGCGTCTTATGAAGGAATTCTTATGATGCAATTATAGCTCAATTATTTTGGCAATACGATGATATGCAATTAAAAAAACGTCCAACAACAAGAAAGTCAACATCTAATTTTTAAAAGATAGTAATAAAACTATGTTTTGAGTTCATACTTTTTTATCCGTATTAGAAAATAAAAACGTCTTGATTTTATAATTGTGTGATTTGGAAAAAAACTATATAACAGAATATCAGCAAATGATTATGAGAGATATCTTTCAATAAAACTAGGTCATCAATATCACACCAATTCTGATAATGTTAGTTGGAAACAGCTAGAAAGAATGACTAGAGGATAAAAGTAATCTTATGTTTGTAATATTTGTCTCTTGACAAAATATTAATTTATGATAACCTTGATTAGGTACAGATTTTCTGTGCTTTTTGTGTGAGTTGTAAATAAAAAAAGAAAGTTGGGATGATTTTGAGTAATATAAATGAAGATGTTATTTATACAGAAGTTAAAGAGTTGCTTAGAGAGTTGGGGTTTGATTTTGATAATTATGGAACTATGTATTTGGCAGAAACTATTTTGGCTTTATATTATAGCTTAAGTATGTGTACTACTGAAAAGGATATTGATACCTTATATACTTTTCTTTTAAATAACTATTCGCAATTTTATAAAGATGTTGCAAGAAATAATAATGATATGGGAATTAAATCTTTTTTGAAGAGAATTGAAAGTAGCATGAATAATAGATTTTTAAATAAAAAAGATATGAGTCTTGAGAAAAAATTATTTAATAATAATTTAACAGTGTTTTTGATGAATTGTGTGAATTATTTAGCTTCTAAAGATGAAACTAATACTTTGGTGCTTAAGAAAACTAAAAATAATAATACAAGATAATTAAATATATTTTAGATTTTTTTCTTTTCGAAAGAAAGACATCATTAATTATACTGTGCATTATATTTACATAATAATATAATGTATGGTATAATTTTTTTGTACTTCAATGAAAGGAAGAGTAATAAAATATATGATAGATTATTTGCAGAACAATAAAAAGGGGATCTTATTGGTATTATTGGGACTTATGGTTATTGTTTCGCTTTTGCTTTTTTTACGAAAATATGATGATTATTATGGCGCGGAAGAAGGTGTGTTTGTAGCTGCAGTAAAGCCACTTGAGACGCAAAATGAAAGTCCTCAGGCAACTACTGAAGATGCAGTTAAAAGGTTTTTGGTAGAAAAAGATAGTTCAATAACTTTTCTAGCAAATACATTTGAAATAGATAAAAGTTTGCTCATGTTTTTATTAGAAAAGGACTTTGCAAGTGGGAATATACTTAATACTGATAATTTTGATAGAGATTTAGTTAATTATCTAAGTACTTTGGAAGCAAATGATAAAGGATTATTTGGTACAACTCATAAGCCATGTACTGATGGGAAAGACTATATTGTTGCATTAATTAAATATTTTTGTAATATATATTCTGATGTTGATTTTAGTATTGCTGCAGGAATTGCTTCAGTAGAATCGACATTTACAGCTCAAGGGATGTTAAATAGAAACAATATTTATGGTGGTATGTCAAGTGGAGGATTAATAAGATACAAAAATATAGAGTATGGGGTATATAAATTTATTAAAACTTTAAATGATGGCTATTATGCTAAAGGGCTTAATACAATAGCGTTAATTGGAGGTGTTTTTAATCCAACGGTTAATGAAAATGGGGTAAAGGTTGCTAAACCAGCATGGGTTACTAATGTTACTAACGCTGCTAGCAGCTATGCTGTTTACAATGAAGATATAACGGCAGAAAAATTAATTGGAATGAAAATATCTTGATTAGTAGTAGTTTATTTGATATAATTTAAGTACCTAGTAGATAAGTGGTCGCCTTTATAAAACCGACTAACTAGATAATACGGGAATCTAATTAGATTATGGTGTAGAAGACTTACTCATTAAGTATGTAAGGATCCTAAAGTAGTCTATGTGATGCCCACCTCGCGAGAGCGGGTTTTTATCAAGTACCACTATCTACTGGGTTTTATTATGGAGAGATTTTATGTATGATAGATTGATAAAATTAATTGGAGAAGAAAAATTTGCTAAATTAGAAAATAAAAGTGTTGCTATTATTGGCTTAGGGGGTGTTGGTGGCACTGTTTTTGAAGCTTTGGTTAGAAGTGGTGTTAGTCATTTTAAAGTATTTGATAATGATGTATTTGAGGAAAGTAATTTAAATAGGCAAATATTATCAAATAATAATAATATAGGTAATTTTAAAGCTTTGGAAGCTGTAGAGAAGACTAAAAAGTTAAATGAAAAAATAATAGTAGATGCTTATACTGTAAAAATTGATGAAGATACTGTTAAATTAATTGGAAATGTTTCCTTTATCATTGATGCCTGCGATGATATTAAAGCGAAGCTAGCTCTTGTGAAATATGCTCATGGTAAAAATATTCCAATAATTTGTGCACTTGGGACAGGGAAGAGATTAAATCCTCAAAATGTTGTTATTACAACGCTTAATAAGACGATTAATGATCCTTTGGCTAAAAAGTTTAGATATGAGATGCGTAAAAGAGCGCTTGATTTAAATATTCCTGTTGTTTATAGTAAAGAAGAACCTTTAAGTAAGGATAATGTAATTGCTTCAAGTATTTTTGTACCAAGTACAGCTGGGTTAATGATTGCTTATTATGTTTTTGATAAACTAATTAAATAGATATATTTTGGGAGAGAAACTATATGAAATATGAACTAATTGGTAAAAATGCTAAAAAGGTAATTTCATCTTTTAATGTTAAAAATGGAAAAATAATTGTTAGATTTTTAAGTGGGGATAAGAGAATAATTGCTTATGATGAGGAAGATGAAAAACTTCTTTTAAAGATACTTTGGGAGCAGGCAAAGATACGAAATTGTAATGAGTATATAGAAAACATCTTAGATAAGTTTTTTGTAAATTTGAAAAAAAGCTTTTTTTTAAGTTTTGCATCTTTTAATTTTGCTGTAATTGCTATGCGGTTGGATGGTAGAGGCCAAGCTGTTTGCGTAGGATTGTCGGCACTTTTGATGTTCTTTTTAACTAATACTTCAATTAATGTTGCTGCAGCTACATTGCAACTATTTGATATAAAAAAGTATAATCTTTTTATTTCTATTTGTGAGTACTTTGGCAAGAGGATGGATATTTATGGGTATTTACAAGAGAAATATAATGCTTCAATTAATTCGCTTGATAATATTTCATATGGAAAAATGAAGAAAATATATAATGAGGTAAGTAAAGATTTTGAGGTTGATGTACCTTTGATAAAGATTTTAAAAAAATAAACGTTTGATTTGAAACGTTTATTTTTCTATTAGAAATTTTGGTAAAATGTTAGGGTCTTCATTGTTATAGACTATGTTATAAATTGTTGTAATTAATTCTATATCAATGCCTTTTGCTCTTAACATTTGGTATAGTGTATCTAAAGTGTAATAACCTTCTACTGTGTTATGGGTAAGATATTCTTTTATTTTTGTGGGATCTTTAGTGCTTCCGATAAGGTAGCCAAAACTGAAATTACGGCTTTTAGGACTAGTGCAAGTTAGCATTAAATCCCCAATACCTGCGAAAGAAAGAATGGTTTTTGGTTTTCCTCCTAAATAGTAGATTATGTCTTTGATATCATGTAGTGATTCATTTATCAAAAATGCATGGGTGGATTCGCTGTATCCAAGACCTTTAAGAATTCCTGCGGCTATAGCAATCACATTTTTGATGGAACCACATAATTCAACACCAATCAAATCTTTGTTAGGGCGTAGTTTTAGTTTATCGTTTGCAAGTGTTTGAATGACTGTGTTGCGAGCTTTGGCAGATTTAGAAGCTAAGGCTAGGGCAACTGGCTCATCATTTAAAATATCTACTGCAAATGTTGGCCCGGAGATAACAGCAATATGAGGTGTCCAAAGCGTTTCAAAAATAACTTTTGATAATGTTTCTTGCCTTGTTTCTTCAATACCTTTGGAAGCAATGCATATTGGTGTTCCTCTTTTATATAATGGTTCGATATTTTTAACAACACTATGAACATATTTGCTGGCAGTTATAATATATATGATATCAGTGTCCTTTAATACTTTTTCTAAGTCAGCACTTATTTTGATATTTTTAGGTAAATCAGTATCATAGATAGATTTAATTTGTTTAGTCTTTTTGTATTCATCAGCTTTTTCTTTACTTTCGGTCCAAATCATAATTTCATTTTTATTTTTAGCGAGCATTTTACTGATTGCTAAACTATAAATTCCAAGACCAATAACACTTATTTTCATTTTCCATTCCTCATTTCTTGATGTAATTTATTTAAATTTTGTTCAATTTTATTATTTTTAGGGATATAGTATTTTTTCCCAATAAGATTTTTAGGCATATAGTTTTGTTTAACCCAGTCATTTGGATAATCATGGGGATAGATATAATCTTTACTGTTTGTTTTAATATTGTTTGGGACATTACCTGTATTACCTTTGCGAATATCGTTTAAAGCTAAATCTAAAGCAATATGAGTAGAATTACTTTTGGGAGATAAAGCCATTTCGACGACTATTTCTCCTAAGGGGATGCGAGCCTCGGGAAGTCCCACCAAGTCTGATGCACTAATTGCAGCCATAACTCTTGGACCAATTCCGGGATTAGCAAGGCCTATATCTTCATAGGCAATAACACTCAAACGGCGATGAATACTATCTAAATCTCCTGCTTCGATGAGCCTAGCTAAATAGTGGAGGGATGCATCTACATCACTTCCACGGATAGATTTTTGAAGAGCACTTAAAACATCATAGTGGCCGTCTTCACTAGCATCGTGGAAAAAAGCAGGCTTGTTACTTATTTTTTTAATATCTTCTATAGTGATATTTTTATTTGAACTGGCATAATAAGCAACTTCCAAAAGATTTAAGGCATAACGCATATCACCACTAGCAAGGTTTGCTATATAATCTAAAGCTTCTTCTTGAATATTAATTTTTGGTAGAGTGGCTACAGAGTTTTGTAAACCTTTTATAATACTTTCTTTACTAAGTTCATAAAGCTCAAATATTTGACATCTACTACGAATAGCTGGATTTATCTTATGATAAGGATTAGATGTAGTCATACCAATTAAAATAATTGTACCATTTTCGATGAATGGTAAAAGTAAATCTTGTTTATCTTTGTTCATCCGATGAATTTCATCGATTATTACGACAAGTTCTCCGTACATTTTGGCTTCTTCAATGACAATATCAAAGTCACTTTTGTTATTTACTGTAGCATTTAGAAAACGGTGTCTAAGATTTAGTTCTTCAACGATGGCTGTAGCAATACTTGTTTTGCCGGTTCCAGGTTTTCCATAAAGAATCATCGAAAAAACTTTCTTATTTTTAACTAAATTTGATAGTATTTTATTATCTCCAATTAAATGTTCTTGGCCAATTATGTCACTTAATTTTTTGGGTCTTAATTTATCTGCTAATATTTCCATTTCAATCACCCTTTCATTATAGCATATTTCGAAAAAAAGAGATATAATGAATGTAAGTGAGGTGGTAAATTGTCAGATATTATAAATAGTACAAATGATAAAAATATAAAAAATTATTTGGAGTATTTAAAGTATGAAAGAAGAGTTTCAGAAAATACAGTAGCATCTTATGGAGAAAATTTAAAAGTTGCTAGTAATTATTTTAAAAAGCCCTTGATTGATGTTACTGGAGAAGAAATA
Source organism: uncultured Bacilli bacterium (assembly GCA_934096125.1). GTDB lineage: Bacteria > Bacillota_I > Bacilli_A > RF39 > UBA660 > Onthocola_B. The sequence goes on along the minus strand of CAKOLB010000001.1, from coordinate 72,612 downwards.
AGACCATTTCTTGCTAGTTTTAATTTAACTGCTCGGACCAAAGCTCATTATCAGACTGTTCTTAATTCTTTTTATAAATATTTGATATTTATGGGAGATATTGATAGCAATCCTTGTGATGGAGTTAAAAGTCCTAAGCTTGCTCGTAAACTACCCGTATACTTAACTATGGAGGAAATAGATAAGCTTTTTGATATAAAGCTTGGAAAACCTATAGATTACCGAAATAAAGCGATGTTGGAAGTTTTATATGCAACTGGGGCGAGAATTAGTGAACTTATTAATTTAAGGCTTAATCAAGTAGATTTTGATGAGTGCGTTATAAGAGTTACTGGGAAGGGAAAGAAAGACCGAATAGTACCTCTTGCTGATACCGCGCTTAAATATTTAAAGCTTTACATATATGATTATCGGCCGTTTTTGATTAAAGATAATACAGATTATGTTTTTTTGAATAAAAGTGGGGGAAGAATTAGTAGACAAGGTTTTTTTAAGATACTGAAGAAATTTGCAGATAAAGCAGGCATAAAAAAAGAGATTTCTCCCCATACTTTAAGACACTCATTTGCAACCCATCTTTTAAATAATGGCGCTGACTTAAGGGTTATTCAAGAGTTGCTTGGGCATGAAAATTTAGAAACCACAGAAATATACTCTCATTTAAGCAATAAAAAAATAGAAGATGATTATAACAATCATCCTCATGCTCATCTTGGAAACTAATTACAATTTTCATTGCGAGCGTTATTACGTGCTTTAGAATTAGATCTTGCAGTACTTTGTGATCTTGCAGAATCTTTTGCTTTATTTCTAGCACTTTCTTTTGATTTGCTCATTTACAATTACCTCCCACTATTATTATGGATAAAAATTAAAAAACTACTCATATAATTTATGGAAATATTTAGGAGGATTTATGAAATTAATTGGTATTACAACAAGAATTATTAAAGGAGATAGTGGGGAGAATATTGAAAAAGTGCCCCAAAGTTTGCTTGATAAAATAAAGAATAATGGGGGCAGCGCAATTATAATTCCTTGCATAAATAATGATTGTTTATTCAAGATATTAAAGCTTTGCGATGGTTTTATTATTCCTGGAGGAAATGCATTTCATGAAGTAGATGAAATAGTTATAAAATATGCTATTTCTAATGACTTACCACTTCTTGGTATTTGCGCGGGAATGCAAGCTATTGGAAATTTAGAAAATTTTGTAGGAAGTAAAGAAAGTGATAAATGCTATGATTTACCTAATAGCTTACATATGAATAAAACCAGTGAGTTTGTTCATAAGGTTAAGTTTTCTGATGGCATTTTAAAAAAGATTTTTGCAACTAGTGAGTTAATGGTCAATAGCAGACATAATCAAGCTATTCATCCGGCCGATTTTTTTACAGTGGAAGCATTAAGTGAAGATAATGTAATTGAAGCTATTAGAGTTAAAAATAAAAAGTTTATTGTTGGTGTTCAGTGGCATCCGGAAGATATGATGACTAAAGAAAGTGATATGCTATTTCGATACTTTATTTCTCTTTTATAAAACATTTAGGAATTTAATTCTTAGATGTTTTTTTCTTCATAAACTTTAAATATAGGGGAGGTACGCTTATGTATCCAATAATCATTTCTACAGTCGCTGGACTTTCAACCGTCCTTGGGTCACTACTTATATTTTTAAAAATACCAAAAGTAAAGATTAATAAATTCTTATGTTTTTGTTTATCTTTTTCACTAGCTGTCATGATATCTATTAGTGTTTTTGATTTAATTCCAGTTTCTTTTATTAGTCTTTTAAAGGTTTGGAGCACAAAAAGGACAATAACAATTTTATTCGTTTCTTTTATTTTAAGTTTTTTAGTAATAAGTAGTTTAGATTTTTTTGTCCAAAAAAGCTTTAAAAATGATAATTTGTATCATATTGGTATTTTAAGTATGATTGTTTTGATGCTTCATAATTTGCCCGAGGGAATAGCAACTTTTCTTAGTAGTTATCAAGATACTATGTTAGGTTTGAAGCTAGCTGGAGCCATTATGCTCCATAATATTCCAGAGGGGATATCTATTGCTATACCAATTTACTATGCTACTGGCAATAAAAAAAGAGCAATTGGAGCTACTATTTTCTCAGGTTTATCAGAGCCGCTTGGGGCAATTTTAGCTTATGTATTTTTAAAAAGTTATATTACTGATACAATGATTAGTCTTATATTAGTTGTTGTAGCAGGTTTAATGATAACACTAGCAATTAATGAAATATTACCAAAAGCACTTAAATATCAAGAAATGAAAACATTAAAATTTGGGTTATTAATGGGAATTATTATAGTTTTATTAAATATATTTATGTTTTAAATAGTAGATAAGTTTTCTTTCTAACGATTAAGTTAACATAATATATATTATTTTTGATATATTTTACTATAGAAATAGTTATTTTAAGATTTATCTGTGATAAAATTCTTTGGTTTTTGAGAAAGTTTAAAACTACCTTGCAGCTAATCCAAATATTTAATGCCGATTTAATTTATAAAAAAATTAATGCTGATATTAAAACAACGCAAATTTATTTAAACATTTTTAACTTATAAATTTGGTAATTAATTATAACCTTATTATTATATATAAATAAGGTTATATGCGTGTATTTTGGATAATTTAGTGGTATCCCCTACTTTTACAAGATTTATTGGTGATAGGGGGAGTGTTAATTATCATTTGATAGGTGAAAGAAACGAAAAAGTATAGCAATATTAATGAACAAGAATGCATCAATAAATAATTTAGAAATGAAAAGGTTAATATTTAAGTTATATAGAAAATAGATGATGAATGAGGCAATAATAATTCGAAAAATATTTTTGAATATAAACATACCATTATTAATTATTAAGTTTCTTTTGTAAATCATATTGTAGTTTATAATGATATGAGTAACTATCCCTACTCCTTCAGCAATAAAATTGGCGATAAAGATATCTTTAAGGTCATTTCCACTGTTTTGAAGATAAAAGATGATTAGAAATAGAAATAAAGTTAAAAAGTATGGACTTAATGATTTGATTAAATATGGCCATAATGTTTTTAGATATGATTTTATTGTTCTTTTGGGTTTGTTTTCATTATTTTTACGATAAATTGTTTTAACATCTCTTTCTTTGATAAATACTCCACTTTCAATGGCTGCAATTATATAGTTATTGTCAGTTATAGGAATGCTAGAGCTTTTTAATAGTTTATTAAATAATTTAATATTTAAAGCTTTAATTGGTGGATAGATATTTTTAAAACTGGTATTAAATAACATATTAAATATATTATTGATAATAGAAATGCTCATTTGCTTTTCTTCGTTTATGCCCATGATAATTTTATCTGGTTCTTTCCTCACTTCTTTTAAGCACTCTACTATGTCTTCGTTAGTTATACTAATATTGCCATCTAGAAAGACTATATCAGTAATATTCTTTTTACTTTCTTTTATATAACTATTAATATCATCTAGAACAGAAGTTTTACGATAAATAACCTTATTAGAAATGTTTTTTAATTCTTTGCTAGTATTATTTATAATAATTAAGTTAGCAAAAATTTCCATAATTGAAGTAATTCGTTTGTTTAAAAGTTTAGTATTATTATCATACCAGTTTAAAATTATTAAAATATTATCATTCATTTTCTTACACCATTTTAATTTTAACATTATTTTTATATATCGTCTAGATAAAAAGAAAAAAGCCAGTGATTGGCTTATAATTCTGTGTTACTAATTCCGAGTTTACTAATTATGTTTTGAACATTTGTATAAACTTCCATGTAATCGTCATCCGATAGTTCTTCAAAGTCTTTAGCATCTGTAAATGTTTTAGGATTTACTAGATTATTACCATATTTTGAGTCATTGCTAATCTCTATTTTATAAGTATTTTTTTCATATAATACATTTGCCGTTATATTACTTTGTACTGTTTTATTTTTTTCATTAACTGTATTGTCTATTTTTATATCAAATGTATCTTCATCATTTTTCATAGTTAGTGTTATATTACTTTTTTTCTTATTGGTAACAACACTTAGCTTTCCATAATTACCATTTTCATCTTCGTATTTTATTTTAAAATCTTTATTATTTATAATGGTTAGCGAGCCAGTTTTTTCATTTTCTTCAAAGATAGTTATTTCATAGCCTTTATTAGTTTTTGTTATTTCTAAATAATTATTCTCACTACTAATCTTATATTTATCTTCACTTATCTTATTACCTGTCAAAGTGTTTTCATCAGATGTTATAGTAAAGTTTTCAATAGAGCCATTTAATATGTTTACTTCTACAGTGACAGTTAAATCATCTGGAATAAGACTTTCTGCAATATCTTCATAATCAGTAATATCAAAGGCATCTAGTACTTCTTTGAATGTTTTATCGTTCTTAATTAAATTAATAAGCTTTTCTCTTACTTTATCTTTGTTTTTATCTGTTATTTGATAAGTATATTTATATTTGGTAAGGCTTAAAGCTTTTTCACAGATGTCTGCTTCACTTAGGCTTTCTTTGTAGTACTTAATACCATTTAGAAGAATGTATTTTATGTTTTTCGGAGTTAGTGCAGATATTTTATCTTTATTTCCACTAGTGATTTTTTCAAAATAATTATCATCTAAACTGGTTGAAAGCGCAGTTTGATAAATATCTTTACTATCGACATATAACTTATCTTTGTTAATTATAAGGTCTGCTGTTAACGCTTTTTCTTGTTCATTTTTTAAAGTAAAATTCAAATTTTCATATTCTTTTTCAAACGAAACATTTAACTTGTAATCTAAATTTAAGTTATTTAGGAATGTTATATCCTTTTTATCGGTATTTATTTTTACGTTTCCATTACTTTCTACGTCGTAGCTTAAGTAGTTATTTAAATATTCACTGTCTAAGTTTAGTTTTTCTAAAGCGTTATCTAAATACTTAATTAAACTATTTGTTTCTTTATTAAGAAAGCCTTGAGCAGTAAAGTTTACCTTGATGTAGATAAATGCTCCGATTAGAGCGATAAGTATTAGGGCTAGTGCTATGCAAGCGGGTTTTGCCCATTTCTTTTGGAAAAATTTTTCCTTGTTTAAATTTTCTTTTGGAATATTACTGTTCATTTTAACCTCTTTCTACTAAAATATATATTAAATTATAAAGTTTCAGAATAAAAAATTATTTTACTGGTTCTGATTTTATATATACATAGTTATTATTTTGCTTTTTAAAAGTGTGCTTATATTTAGTACCGTACCTTTTTAAAAAGCTATAATTTAGTTTGTTTTTCTTTATTTTTGTGTATGCTGCTGTGCACTTTTCATTTTCTATATCTTGAGTAAAATACTTATAACATTTATTTTCAGTTATTTTTAGAAAGTAGTCATAAATAATTATTTTTTCTTTTTTCTTTATGACCTTTTGAATAGCACGGTATGTATGGGGCTCAGCTTTAAGTTCGTATGTGTAGTTTTGGTTCCATCCACAGTAGATATCATCACCATTTATATAACATATTTGAGTGTTATCAACTGCAAATTCAGTTAGTTTAAGATCACTGTCTCCATATATTTTCTTAATGGTTTGGTTTAAGGTCTTTTTTTTGAGCTTGGTTACTGTACAGTTATCATTATCATAGTTATCAGGAGCAAAGGCTATTTCGTCACTTATTTTACAAAAATTGTTTTTGCCATTTTTTTCTAGCGTTATAGTTTCTTTTTCTTTATTAGAAGTTTGCATGTAGGCAATACAAGCTTTGCTAGATATACTTAAGTCTTTGCTATTTGATGCTTTACTATCGTAATTATTTAGACCTTTGCAGACATCTAAATCATTACTACCAATATATTCATAAAGCGTTTCTACCATTTTGTCTTTTTCATTTAATCTATGACTGGAAAAATAAATAATACTGCCAATGATTAAGACAAAGAGTAATATTAAAATTATTTTCTTCTTTTTCATATTCTTAAACTTCTCTAGTTTCAATCTCTGCCATCTTTTCAAGAATTTCAGCGGCATTTTCTGGAGTTATATCACTATAGCCAAGTTCTCTTAAAGCTTGAATTTTACAAGTATTTAACTGCTGGGTTCTGCCAAGTTTCTTTTCATTTTTTCGCTCAATTTCATTAATGAATTTTTTGTGCATAGCAATAATTCTGCTTTTACTTGCCCGACCATTATTATAAAGTGTTAAGGCGGTAAATAAAATTCCTTCAAATATAAATTGTTTTTCTTCATTAAAAGCATATTCATCTGGAGAAATAAAGCCATTAGACTTAGCAATATAACCAAGAATATATTTAATTTCGGGAATGTTATCCATCGATTGCAACATATAATACATATATTTAATTGAACTACCGCTAGGGTCTTCTTCAAGTTTTTCTTTAATTAGAAAGATAAAGCTATTAAGAAGGGCTTTATTTTCTTTAGTTAAGCCATTTAAATCGATAAAAGAGTCAATAGAGTTACTGGATTTTAACGCTGAATTTAATCTTTTTTCAACTCCCATCAAATACTCAGTATCAACTACAATATTTTCTAACGTTTCATCACTTGCGTCTTTAATATCAAGTAGTTGAAGAAGTAGTACTTTTTTTTCTTTTGGCCATTTATCTAAACTATCTAAAACTAAATAATTATAAACCATTTGCCTAGAAACACCTAAATACTTTGCTAATTTAACTTTTGATAAACCAAGTTCTTGGAGTAATTCATTTAATTTATTCATAACTTCACTATCCTTTATTTACACATTAATTATACATAACTTAACACTTAAAATCAAGTCTAGTTTTGTAAATACCAAAGGTTTTCTCCTTCGTTTTTGACACTTTTAATAAAACCACAACCGAGACATTCATTACCTAGATATAAAACACAAGCTTGTCCAGGGGTCACGGCTTTTACTTTAGCGTGGTATTTAACTTTTATCTCATTATTTTCTAAATATTCAAGTTCGACTGGATGATCCTCGTCTCGATAACGAAATTTTGCTGTACAAAAGACTGGCCTTTCACTGCTTAAAAAATTACAGTTTTCAATCAAACATTCATCACTTAATAAATATTTATTGTTTTCTTCAAAAGCAACATATAAAATGTTTTTAGCAACGTTTTTCCCGCAGACATAATGTTTCTTTTGAAAACCGCTTATTCCAACATTTCTTCTTTGGCCAATAGTGTAATTCATAAGACCAGTGTGCTTGCCAATAACTTTTTTAGTTTCTACATCTACTATATCTCCTGGATTAGGTTTTAAATAATTTTGAATGAATTTTTGATAGTTTCGCTCGCCGATAAAACAAATGCCTGTTGAGTCTTTTTTATTTGCAACTGCGATATTTTCTTCGGCAGCGATTTTTCTTATTTCTTCTTTGGTATAATTTCCAATAGGAAATAATACCTCTTTTAAAACTTTGCTGTTGATATCTGCTAAAAAGTAGGTTTGGTCTTTTTTTACGTCTTTACTTCTTAAAAGCTTGCCAGCTTCTGTTTTGGCATAGTGACCAGTTGCAATATAGTCTGCGCCTAGTTTTTTTGCTTCTTTATAAAATAAATCAAACTTAATAAACTTATTACAAAGCATATCAGGATTAGGTGTCCTTCCCTTTTTTAATTCTTCTAAAAAGTATGTGAAGACATAGTCCCAGTATTCTTTGATAAAATCAACACGGTGCAGTTTTATTCCAAGACCATTTGCCACTTCCAAAGCATCATTATAATCCTGCTCTTGAGGACAAATATCTGCATTGTTGTTAGGGTTACCTAAGTAATCACCATTAAGATTACTATCCCAGTTACGCATAAAAAGTGCTTCGACATCATATCCTTCCTTTTTTAGAAGAAAGGCGGCAACGGCAGAATCCACTCCCCCAGATAATCCAACTATTACTTTTTTCATATTTACATCACGTAATTAGTATACATTATATAATTAAAAATTTAAAGATATTTATGAAAAATGCTCCACTAAAATAAAGAATTAAATCATTTAGAAGAATAATAAAAATGCAGATGCTACATTTTTTAAGACGACTTGTATTTATTTCGCCTTTTTGTCCTTTCTTTAAAAAACTTAAAAATATGTTTGTTCCTAGTTTAATGCTATTTATGAGAAAAATGCTTGTGAGAAAGAAAAATAATCCTTTGGTAATTAAAAGATAGATAATTCCAAATAGCAAGCCTTTAAGTCCAAAAATATGAACTAATTCAAAGATAGTAAATCCAGCTGAAAAACCACTATAAAAGACATAGATGATAGCAAGAGGAAGACCAACAATAAATAAACTTAGAACAAGTATTGTTGATAAACTTATGGCATGAATGTATATATTGTTTATTTTAATATTTTGAATGTTTTGAATCATTTCATTAATATTAGATGAAATGATTTCTTTGGTCCATTCTTCAGCTGAAAAAACAAAAATTCCACCAATAATGATACCTATTAGAAAGATAATACCTATAAAGAGAAATATTTTTTTACTAGAGCTTGTCCGCATTTTATCACCATTTAATTATATTGCCAAATATGAAAACTTATGATAAATTTATTATAGTTATAAAGAAAGGCAGTGAAAAAATGAATAAAAAAGTTCGAAAGATAGTAGCTTGGATGATGGTTATTGCTATGGCTGCTAGTGTAATTGTTGGTCTTCTTGCATATATTATGTAATTTCTTGTCAGTATTCTTTACTGACTTTTTTAAACATTAAAAAAGAATGAACTACCAATCATCCTTTTGTTATTATTTTATTTCTTTCCGCCTTTGATAAGTTTTAATTGAAAATTATTATTTTTCTTTTCTTGGTGTTCTTTTGCATAATAATAATTTATGAGCAAGCTTAAAATTTTTTGAGAGTACATAATAGTTTGATACTCTAAAGGAATAATATCATCTCGCTTTGGCAAATGAATACATTTTTGTTTATCTTTATCATAATAAAACATTTTAGCCTCACTTGTTAATTTGATTAAGTCTGCAAAGTTGCTTTTCTTTTTATGTACTAAAACACTTACTAATTGTCCGTATTTATAAAGTTCCTCTTCAAAATTGGTATTTCTTATATTAAGAGTACCGTTCATAATAGATAGACATAAAACAGTAAGTATTTCTCTTGGAAGTTTGAAAGATATTTCTTTATTTTCAAAACCATTAACTTTAAGCATTCCATTATCCATTTTTAAATACTGAGTATTTTTATTTAAAATAAATAACGTTTCTTCATTACCAATTTTATCTATTTTTTTCATTACAATCCTGCTTTTTTATATTTCTATTTAAAACAAATTTATTAACAACCTCTTCTGGCATGATATTATACTTACGATAAAATCCTTCTGGGCCAAGCAATAGAGAAAGGCTTAGACAATTATAAGAGTTTACTGGTTTTTCACCGAGACTTTCTAAGAATTTAGTTTTTCCAAGAAGTTGCTCAGCATTAATAAACCTAATAATATATTTATTTAAATCAGCATTCATATTACAGCCAAGGTTCTTACAAATTTCTTTAACTTTTTCACGATTTTCTTTAAAATTCCAAATCATTCCGATACTCGTTAAAAACATGCCCTCTTCACTTTTGGAATCAACTGTTTTCCGGGCTTTTTGCATTAGCTTTCCAATTTCTATTGAATCATCTTTAGCAACATCTAACTTATCTGTTCCTTTTATCTTTAAATCTCCTTTTTTTAGATAGTAAAGATAACAAATCAACATAAAATAATTTACATCTTGTGTGTTTTTAAAATCCCATCTTTTTTTATTTTCCATTTTCTACTTCCTCCTTGCGAGCATATTCTATCATGGAAAGAGCAAAATAACAAGATTATTAGAAGTGGAATAGGAAAAAAAATAAATTATTAAACTTTTCTAAATTATAAAAGACGATAAATAAAGCTCCGACTAAAAAAGGCCCATAGGCAAATTCATGACTTTCTTTTAAATATAAAGAGCCAACTGCATATGGAAGGGCAATAAATGTAGATAGCACCAGTGATACCATCGCCATTTTATAGCCGAGAATTAAGCCTATCACAAAAGATAACTTGATATCTCCACCTCCTAAAGATTCTTTTTTTAAAAGAAAATGCCCAAATTTGCTAATAAAGTACATTGTTAAAAACATACATAAACCTGATAATAAACTAATAAGGCAGTTAGATGCACCAAAATAAATATATTTTAAAATGCAAATAGCAATGATACTGAAAACAAGCGGGCTATCTAGGATAATCATATATTTTAAATCACTAATAAAGATAATAATCATTAAAGATACGATGATAAGGCCGGCATAAAAGTTATAACCAAGAGGAAAATAAAGATAGGTAAATAAGAAAAGCCCGCCACTTAGAAGCTCAACAAAAAAGTGCTCTTTGCTAATTTTTTGATGGCAATTTTGGCACCTACCTCTTTGCACTATAAATGATAAAAGCGGCACAAGATTATACCACTTTAGTGTTTTATGACAGTGATCACAGCGACTTCTAGTTGTCCATATATTTTCCTTTAAAGGTAGTCTTGTCCCTAAAACAAGAAAGAATGAACCAAAAATAGTTCCTAAAATAAATATAAATATTGCCATATTCTCCCCCTAGCTGTTTTGAATTTGGGCATACATATCAAACATTGGTACAATAACCGCGATAATAATTCCTCCGACAATAATGGCCAAGAAAGAAATCATTAATGGCTCGATAAAAGCCTTTAAGTTATTGACAATATTTTTATGCATTAAACGATAATAATCACTTACCTTTTGCATCATTTCGGCTAGTTCTCCAGTTGATTCACCTGTAACTATCATATAGTAAGCAACATCCGGAACGGCCCAGTGGTCTTTGAAAGCTTCACTAATCTTATCTCCTTTAACGATATTATTAATCGTTCGATATAAAATAGCTTTATATACTTCATTGTTGGTTATACGACTTAAAATATCCATACTCTCAGTGATAAAAACGTTATTTCTTAAAAGAGAAGCAAAAGTCTTCGAAAAAATAGTAAGCTCGTTATAAATAATAACATTTTTTATCACTGGTACATGCATTAGAAACATTTGCATAGTCGTTCTAAAAGCTTTAACACTTCGGTAAAGAACAGCAAATACGATTACTATTAAAGCAATAACTAATATGATGATATACCATTTTTCCTTTAGAAAAGCACTGGTATCAATTACTATTTTTGTAAGCCCTTTAATTTGCGCTCCATTTTGGTCATAAATTTCAATAAATTTTGGAACAACATAAACTAAAATGAAGATAATTACCCCGAAAGAGAAAAGTGTGATAATAGCTGGATAAGTCATCGCACTAACCATTTGTTTATGAGTTTCATTAATTTCTGTGTAATAACTTGCCATATCATCTAGAGTTTCCACTAAAGTACCACTGGCCTCAGCGGCCTTAATCATATTGATAAGCAAGGCAGGAAACATGGTCCCTTGTTTCTCCAATGCACTGGAAAAAGATTCTCCAAGAGTAAGCTCATAAGAAATGGCCTTAAAAGCCGTTGTTCTAGCTTTATTTCCTTTCATTTGTGTAGTTAAAATTTTAATTGCTTCATTTAATGTAAGACCAGCTTTAATATAAGTAGATAACTGAGTTAGCCAAAATATTAAATCTTTAGTTGACATTTTTTTACCGAAAATGCTAGAGTCTTTAAAAGCAAAATCGATAAAAGGAGATGTCTTAATATCGTATATTTCATAGCCTTCATTTAGAAGGTATGCATTTATATCAAGTTTACTAAAACCATTCATCGTTCCAGTTGCTATTTTACCACTTGGCTCTTTTATTTTATATAGATAAACATGAGGTTCTTTGCTTCTTGTTGCCCCAGCAGTTTGTAAATCTTTAAGTAGTGCTTCTTTTTGTTTTTCTAATTTAGCTAAAGTTCTAGCACTATATTTATAAACTCTTGGCTTTTTAACTTTCTTTTTAGTTCGCTCGTATATTCGGTCTTCTTCTGTTATAAAGGCCTGTTTACTACCATCATAAGCTTTACTTGCAGTATAACTTGCCCCATTATAAAGAGCTACCCATATATCGATGAAAAAGAATTTCAAGGCCACAAAAAAATAGATAACCATATTTATTATGATTAAAAATGGTTCTTGAAAGATAGAACTAGATTTTTGAGGTTCGCTATCTAAAATAGGTATTTCTTGTTCTTGCATCATATCATCTCTCTTATATTTTAAGTATAGCAAACTTATCTTGTTATTACAATAATTTATTTTTCTCATAAACTATTACTAGGTGATAATCATGTTCGGTCCAAGTTTTACTTCATCTTCTTTTAATTTAACAAAGATTTTGGGAGGAATATCTAAGACTTTAGGTATTGTTAATCAAGCTATTCCTATAGTGCAAGAGGTAAGGCCGATGGTTAGTAATGCTCGAAAACTCATGAACGTTTTAAATGAAATTAAAGTAGAGTCTAAGCCAGCGAAAACTACTTCAAAAAAAAGCCCAGAAAAAAAAGAAGTGATAAATGCTCCTTCTTCTAAATTAACTAATCAGCCAGTGTTTTTTCAATGACATTTATAAAATGCAGGTATTTTTCATTGTGAGAATTTTCATATAACTTTTGGTATTTATTTAGTAAATATTTTGTATATTCTAAGTTTTCATGTTTACCTACTAATAGCTCATACTCACTTAAATGCTCCTCTTTTTTTTCATATTTTATCATATCATAATATTTCTTTTTATCTTTTATAACTATTTCTTTTTGGATTTTATATCCCTTTTCTTGCATGAACTTTCGCAGAGCATAATGATTATTATGACTACAGATGATAAGTTTTTGAGGAAGAGATGCTATACTTAAAATATTTATTATGGTATCTGTTCCCATGCCACTTATTACAGCTTCATCAAAATTATCATGAATGCTAAGAAAACCATTACTTAAATATAAAGGAATTTTATCATCAAGATGATATTTTTTTAAATTTTGTAAACTATATTTTAACACACTAGAAGAAATATCACTACCAGCGACCTTATGAGTTATGCCATGAGTATAAAGATATACTGGCAAATAAGCATGATCTGTGCCGACATCAATAACTTTAGCACCCTTAGTAACAAGGCTAGCTAGGCCTTCAATTCTTCTCATTCTTCTAAAAAATCTTTCAGCTTTTTCGCCCTGGATGGATGTCTTAACTTGCGAAGAGCTTTAGCTTCAATTTGTCTTATTCTTTCTCTTGTAACATTAAATTTACGTCCGACTTCTTCAAGCGTATGACAGGTACCATCTATAAGACCAAAACGAAGTTCTAGAACTTCTTGCTCTCTTGCTTGCAGAGACATTAAAACTTCTTTAATTTCTTCTTTTAAAATTTCGTTTTCTGTATATTCTTCCGGTGAAAGACTGGATTCATCTTTTAGAAAGTCTCCTAAATGAGAGTCTTCTTCTTCTCCGATTGGAGTTTCTAAAGATACTGGTTCTTGACTGATTTTAAGAACTTCCCTTACCTTTTCTACTCCCACGCCCATCTTAGCAGCAATTTCTTCTTCACTTGGTTCTCTATTTAATTCAAGAGTTAATTGTCTTTGGATACGTGACATCTTATTAATTGTTTCAACCATATGAACTGGCACCCGAATAGTTCTAGCTTGGTCTGCTAATGCTCTAGTGATAGCTTGTCTAATCCACCATGTAGCATATGTTGAGAATTTATATCCCTTGTCATAGTCAAACTTTTCAACTGCTTTCATAAGACCAATATTCCCTTCTTGAATTAAATCGAGGAATAATAAGCCTCTGCCAACATATCTTTTAGCAATAGAGACAACTAGTCTTAGGTTAGATTCCGCCAAAATTCTTTTAGCTTCTTCATCATTTTCTGCTACTCTTTTAGATATTTCCATTTCTTCTTCTGCAGATAACAAGGAAATTCTTCCGATTTCTTTTAAATACATCCGCACTGGGTCGTTAATATTAATATCTTTAGTTATATCTTCATCACTTAAAATAATTGGTTCACTTGCTTTATCAGTTATTTTTGCACTTCCTGAGCTTTCATCAACATCAGCCGCAGCGACTACTTCAATATTATTTTCTACTATTTTACTATATAAACTATCAAGGGAATCATTGTCGATATCTAAGCCTTTTAATTCATCTGCTAGTTCTTCATATGTTATAAATCCTTTTTCTTTTCCCTTTTTAATTAAATTATTTTCTCTTTCCTCTAATGTTTTAATTTGCATTTTTCACACTTCCTTTTTGATATCTGCAAGTTTCTGAGTTAACTCCACTTGTTTATTTATATCATTTTCTGTTTTAATGAGCCTTTTTAAACTCGCAACTTTATCATTTATATACACATTTAATATAACCTTAATACAACTTCCATATTCATCATCACTTAAAGTTACTTCATAGTTAAGATTTAATATTTCTTGTAAGTATTCATACATTTCTTTGTTATCCATAATATAAGTTGTAAAATCAGCGACATTAATTGTTTTATACGTTTTTATATAATATATTATTTCATCAGCGAGCATTCTTTCTTTCTTTTCTTTAAAATAGCCAAGTTCTTTTTTAAATATTTGGGCATATTTTTTATCATTTAACATGTAATAAAGAATTTTACTCACAGCTAAATCATACTTTCTTTTCCTTTTCTTTTCCAAAGCAGGCTTTACTTCTGGTAATTTCTTATCTTTACTATCCGCCCTCTTTAACATTTTTCTTAAAACATCTAAATCAATATTATAATCTTTGCTTATTTTAGATGTAATAAGCTCTTTTGTCAAGTCTGTTTCATCATTTAAGCTAGATACTACTTCATCAATGAAAGTTTTTACATCTTCCACACTATTCATATTTTTGTTTTCTTTTAAATGATTTATCTTAAAATCTAAATAAGAGATAGGATGGTCTAGAAAGCTTTGCATAGCCTCTATCCCAAATTTTTCTAGATATTCATCGGGGTCTTTAGCTCCCTGCAAACGAACCACATCAACTTTCAATCCATCTTTTTTTAAAAGCTCACCATTTTTTAAGGTAGCCTTTAAACCGGCCTCATCATTATCAAGCATTAAAATAATTGGAACTTTTAACCTCGCAAGCATTTGGATTTGGTACTCAGAGATAGCAACTCCCATCAAGGCAACAACATTTTTAAAGCCTTTGCTACTTAATTTAATTGCATCCATATTTCCTTCAACTAATATTACTTGCCTTTTTTCTTTAATATGTTTTTTGCTGTTATGGTAGTTAAAAAGAATTTCTCCCTTTTTAAATATTTCTGTTTCTTTCGTATTTAGGTATTTAGCAGTATTGTCCTCACCATTATATATTCTTCCTGTGAAAGCAACAACATCACCGCTAACGTTTTCGATAGGAAATACTATTCTATTAATAAATACATCGTAATATTTTCCCCCAATGTTATTAAGTAAACCTAGTTTGGTTAAGTTTTCAGCATTCCAATTTTTAGATTTACTAAGTTCATAAAAGGTATCTTTGCTATCACTTGCAAGACCAATATTAAATTCTTTAATAGTTTCTTCGGTAATTCCCCGCTTTTCCAGATACTTCCGAGCAGTCGTTCCAAAACTAGTTAAAAGATTATTAGCATAATACTTTGTTGCAAAGTCATATATTTCATATTCTGGGCCTTTTTTAATATTTTCTCTTCTAGTTATACCAGTACTTAAGTTAAATCCAATTTTGTCTGCCACAATACTTACTGCCTCGGGAAAAGAAACATTTTCATACTTCATTATAAAACTAAAAACATTACCACCAGTTTGACAAGTAAAACAGTTAAATATCTGACGTTCTCTTGAAATGACTAAACTGGGAGAATGATCATCATGAAATGGACAAACAGCCACAAAATTTTTCCCTTTAGCTGTAACATTTAAATATCCAGAGATTATCTCAACTATATCAGCTTTACTCCGTAATGCATTTATCTCTTCATCCTTGATATATGCCATACTCTACCCCTTTACCTAAAAATGCGAAAATCGTTATTAGTATATCACTTTATTTACGCAAATGCAAACTTTCTGAAGGGATTTTTAGATATATTTTGGATTTTTATGAGAAATTATCATATATATTAGACTTATAAGAGAAATACTTACTAAAATAGATATGTTAATGTTTAAAAATAAGGAACTAATAAATGCTATGACAGGAATTATAGTGCTGTAGATAAGTTGATTTTTCGGCTGAATAGGACTTATATTATTCCATGGAGCTAAAACGATTAGGGATAAAAGCGCTGTACCATTATAAAATAAATCAAACCTATGAAATAGTATTGATAATATAATAAAAAGGCACGTACTTTCCAAAGCAATAGATGATTTATAGATATTGGTGTATTTTAAAATAACAAATACAAAGGCTGCTAAAATAGTGCTTGATGAGCCAAGGCCACCAATACTTCTTCCCCAAAGTTTATCCCAGCTGTTTAAAACATAAACATTTAAATCTTCCGCTGGATTTTGGTAAGAGAAAAATAAAGATAAAAGAAGTATTAGAAGAGGCAGATTTTTAAAACGCTCAGATGCATTATAAATAGTTATTAAAAAAGTAAAGTATAAAAAACTTATGTTATATGGCATAAACAAGGGAATAATAAATAAACTTTGAAATTTTAAGTCAAGTTTTATTTTCTTTTTTTGAAAAAAGTGGATAAATAGATAACTTAAAAGACCGATAATAAGTAAAAGAAGAACTTTAAATATTTTGATGAAACTAATATAGCCCCCGATATAAAGGAGGTAGCCATTTTTATATAAGGCTAAAAGATATAAAGGAATAAATGTTAAAATGTATTTCCAAACATTTCTAGAAAGCACATCTTTCGTCTTAAGCATCACTATCACCCCATTTTATCGTTAAAGGATTTAGTTTAACAGGGCAAATATAAGAACATAAATTACAATTGATGCACTTATCAATATTTTCTTTAGTTATCATATTTACTTTCATAGGGCAGATACTTAAACATCTACCACATTTTATGCATTTTCCTGGCATTTCCTTAGTTTTTCGGGCAAGATATACACCACTAAAACTATTATCAATGATGATTTTGGAAGGCTTGTTAACTTTGTAACCTGACATGATGCCTCCAGCGATAATATCATAATCATTGAAAGAATTACCGACAAATTTTTCTAAACAAACCCTTAAAGGAACATATAACTTAGTTTTAACAACAATACTTTCTTTTAAATCATCACCAGAGATAGTTATTATTTTTGTATCTGCTACTCGGTTTTGATTATATAACATAAGTTCATATAAAATATTGATATCTAAATATAAATAGTTATCTGTAATTTTTAACTTTTTTAGTAAAAATTCTTTTCGGCCCAGTAAATACTCATTTGGCATAACTATAAGCTTGATATTTGGGTATGTACTAATTTGGGCCAAGCAACTTTCGATAATAGCAGCATCGCTTGCTTTTACCACCAATAAATTTTCATGACTTTTAGCATCTAAACTAATTTTATCAATAAACTTTAATAAATCACTTAAGTTTTCCTTTAGCAAAAAAGATTTATTGTAAGTGTATGGTTCATCGTCAATACAGTTAATTACGATTTGAGAGTATTTGGCTGAAGATGCCTTTTTTAGTTTTTTTAAATTACTTGGGGCTTTATATTCCCGAAAATCATTTTCAACTATTATAGCATTATGAACTTTATTTTTATATTTAAAATCATTATAAGACTTTGCTACAAATCTACCTGAGACGGGCGAATAAATGTGTTTATCTACTTCTTCTCCTGCAAGTATTTGTGTTTTAGAAAAATTATTTATGCTAATGGGAATATAAACATAATCAGGGTCAAGAAGAGTTTGCATATTTTTGGGAGGAATTATATTTTTATTTTCATTTAATTTAATTAGATGCATGATTATCCCTTTCTTTCAAGTAATCAAGAAGTTCTTTTGCAGACTTTTCGGGAATAATTTCCTTTAATTCATCAACACTTGCTTCTTTAATTTTTTTAAGGCTTCCATATTTTTTAAGGAGTTCTTTTTTTCGTTTAGGACCAATGCCTTCGATGTTTTCAAGAAGACTTGAAAGAGAACCTTTGCCTCGCAACGTTTGATGATAAGTAATTGTGTAGCGGTGAACTTCATCTTGGATGCGCGTTAAATAATGGAAGATATCACTAGTTTTGGGAATATCAATTATTTGCAAGGTATCACCATCAACTAAACTACTGGTGCGGTGATGGTCATCTTTTTGCAAACCACAAACTTTAATAGAAAGATTTAAAGCATTTAAAACTTCTAAGCAAGCATTTATCTGCCCTACTCCGCCATCAACAAGTATTAAATCGGGGAGTTCTTTTTTCTCTACTAATGCTTTATAATACCGGCGGTATATTACTTCTTTCATTGCTAGGTAATCATCGTTTTTATCTTGAGATATCTTATATTTGCGATATTCATTTTTAGCTTTCTTACCATTTTTAAAAACAACCATTGCTGAAACTGTAAATGAACCAAAAAGATTGGAGTTATCAAATACATCAATTCGGTCGAGTACCTTTAAGCCAAGAATGTTTTTAAGTTCATCATTTGCCATGACAGTTCTTTTTTCATCTCTTTTAATTATTTCTATTTCTCCATTTAAAGTATTTTTGGCATTTTGATAAGCCATTTTCACAAGTTCTTTTTTTCGTCCCTTTTGGGGAGTTAAACATTTGACATTTAAAATGTTGCTAATAATTTCACTTGAGATATTTTCATCTAAAAGTATTTCTTTGGGAATTTCATGTTTTTGATAATACTTTAAAATATAAGTACTAACCTCATCTGATATATCACTCATTAAATAAAACATATCGCTACTTGCACCCACAATTTTACCATTACGAATAAAAATAATTTCAATACAAACCAGATTTTCATTATAATAATAAGATATGGCATCTCGGTTGATATGGTCATGAAGCTCAACTTTCTGTTTATCTAAAATTATTTTAATATATTCTAATTCTCTTTTTAACTCTAAGGATGCTTCAAAATTGAGGTTAGTACTAAAAATTTCTATCTTTTCAAGAATTTTATCAATTAAAATTTTATCATTTCCCCTTAAAAAAGAAAGAATGTCATTTTCCATTTGATCAATTTTTACTTGGTCAATATCTTTTTTGGCGCAGTATCCTAAACACTCTCCAATATGATAGTACAAACAGACTTGCTTAGGCATAACATCACATTTTTTCAAAGGATAAAGACGATTGATTAGTCCTACAATCTTGCGCGCGGCATAAGCATTTGGATAAGGGCCGAATAAAAGCTTGTTATCTTTTTTTTGAACTTGTAAATATCTAGAAACTTTTACGCGGGGATATGGTTTTTTGATATATTCTATATAGGGATATGACTTATCATCTTTTAAAAGAATATTATATTTAGGGTCATATTCTTTGATTAAGTTAAGTTCTAGAATAAAAGCTTCTTTCTCTGTTGCTGTAGTAATATAAGTAAAATCAACCACTTCACTTACCATTTTAGCAGTCTTTCCTGTTACAGTACCTTTAAAATAACTATTTACTCTCTTATATAAATCTTTAGCTTTACCAACATAAATAACTGTATTGTTAATATTTCGCATTTGATAAGAACCTGGCAAATGAGGTATGGTCTTTAATTTTTCTTCTAACATAAAAATTCTCCCTTACGTCTTATTATACTACAATTTTGATGAATTTTACGTTATAATTGCATTGGTGATTGGACATGCTTTTAAATACTGGAAAATTAGAAATTAAAAAATCGAAGTTCATCTTTTACTACTTTGAAGTTGAAAATACTCAAGATGTTAAAATGCATTTAAAAACCTTGAGAGAAGAACATAAAAAAGCAAAACATATTGTGTATGCTTATAAATTTTTAAATACGGCCGGAAAAAGCGATGATAAAGAGCCGAGTGGAACGGCGGGTTTACCTCTTTATAATATACTGGAGAGAAATAATTTAACTAACCGTTTAATCGTGGTAGTTAGATATTTTGGGGGAACAAAACTTGGTGCAGGGCCACTTACCAGAGCTTATAAAGAAGCTGGGATTCAAGCCATTAAAAATGAGAAAGCCTAAAAAACTTTCTCATTTTAACATTTCATTTATTTCTTCTAAAGATGTAAAACCAATTTTCTTTTTTACCTCTTCTTTATTAGAAAATAATATTAATGTAGGAATGCTCATGATGCCATACTTGCGAGCAATCTCTGGATATAGGTCAACATTTACTTTTAAAACGGTTATATTTTCAAGTTTTTCCAAAACAGAGGTAAGCCTTTGACAGGGGCCACACCAATCAGCGTAAAAATCAACTAAAACTTTACCAGTGATAATTTCTTCAAAATCACTTTCTTTTTCTAAATATTTAATCATTTAAAATTCTCCTTATATACTTATTTTATTTGTAAATTTAATTTTATGGGAATCTATTAATGTTTGAGCATCTTTTTGACTTATTATCTTATAATGGATTAAAGTATGTAAAACTTCAAAATCAACTTCTTCTCTATTAGCATCATTTTCAAGATTGTTCAAAATGACATTTACTTCTTCCAAAGCTAAAGTTGTTTTTGCAGCAACGCTTCCAATTATCGGTGTTCTTTCCAAAATAACTATAGCTATTTTACTATCTAAGATTTTCTTTTCCGTTGGTGGCAAGTGAAGCATAATGAAAGCAAGTAAGAATGCAACTATTACACCTTCAACTATCCCAACTATGGCACCTAAAATCTTGGATGGAATGGCTAAGACAATAGTCATTTTAACTAGCCTATCCATAAGGCCTGATAATGATAATAAAATATTTAATACGCAGTAAAGTAAAACAAAGATTACGATAAATGAAAGCATTTCATACATTAAAATATTTATCGATGAAATTCCATTAAACACTCCACCAAAGTTGAAAAATGGTAACTTATTCATCAGAAAGTTTGCCAGCACATCTTTAAATGTGTAAGAAATTATCAAAATAGCAATGGTTCCAACTAAGCTTACGCCACTTTGAATAACTCCTTTTTTTAGTCCAACTACCATATAAACTAAAATTACTAATACTAGTATTATTCCAATCAAATCCATATTTATTCTCTCCTCTACATTAATTATATTATAAAACGATATAAAAATAAAGCAAAATGACGAAAGTTACTCGAAAAGCAAAGTAAAGTTTTTATCATGGTCTATACTTTTATTTTTTATCGTGCTAAAATGAAACAAAGCGAGGGAAATATGACAATTGTATTTAAAGCAAGTGAAAATGTAAGGCAAAAAATGATTATTTATTATGAGAATTTGAAAAGGGATAAAACACCACCATATGCGGTATTTCAAGCCCAAGAAGCTGATACAATAATTACGCTTTATGAAAGTGGAAAAGTTATGTTTCAAGGAGTAAGTGCTGATATCGATGCAAATATATGGATTACGATGGAGAAAAATTTAAATGGTAGAATTATCGATATTAAAACGGGGCAAGAAAAAACGGTAAAAGAAGAAAATTACAATCGTTTTAATACGATTGGG
Source organism: uncultured Bacilli bacterium (assembly GCA_934096125.1). Classification (GTDB taxonomy): domain Bacteria; phylum Bacillota_I; class Bacilli_A; order RF39; family UBA660; genus Onthocola_B. The sequence goes on along the minus strand of CAKOLB010000001.1, from coordinate 51,026 downwards.
TCTGATGAGGTTGGAACTGGCGACTATTTTGGTCCGATTGTAGTGGCAGCAACATATGTTGATAAAAGTAAACAAGAATTTTTAAAAGACTTAAAGGTTGATGACTCCAAAAAACTAACTGATGAACATATCATAAATATTGCTCCAAAGATAATGAAGGAAATTCCTTATAGTGCTTTTATACTTAGTAATGAAAAGTATAATGCCCTTGAACATAACCTTGTAAATATGAATAAGATTAAAGCTATTTTACATAATAAAGTTTTACTTAATTTAAGTCAAAAAGACTATCCTTATGAAAAGATTATCGTAGATCAGTTTACTCCGCCTAAAAATTACTTTGCCTACTTAAGTGATGCCGGAGCTGTTGTTAAAAATATTACATTTTCTACTAAAGCCGAAGGAAAAGCTCTAAGTGTTGCATGTGCTTCCATCATTAGTAGATATATCTTTTTAGAAGAGATGAAGAAAATAAGTGAAACTGCCCAGGCGTCTATTCCAAAAGGTGCGGGTGAAAATGTTGATGTCTTTGCTACTAATTATGTAAAGGAACATGGCTTTGATAGCCTTAGAAAAATAGCAAAGTTAAACTTTAAAAACACAGAGAAAATTAAAAAACAAGTTAACTACTAACTTGCTGCTTCTAACAAAAAGGCATAAAAGGCAATATCTTTGTCACATAAGCCTTTTTTTATTTTAACATCCATTACCGACAAATACCGGAGTAAATCTTTAAGCTCTCCCAAAGTATATTTGCTAGCATTTGTATATAATTTGTTTAATTGCCACTCTTGTAAATTTAATTTTTTTAAAATTTCGGAAAAAGAATATTTACTATTCATCTTTTTAGCGTAATACATCAGCCTATATTCCCTAGCTAAAAGGACAATTAAACTACTTGGCTCAACTTTTCTTTTTCTTAAGTCTTTTAAAATTATAAAACTTTCTTTTAGATTTTTATCTATCACACTATTAATAAAGTGAAAATTATTACTTTCTATTTGTTTACCAATTATTTTAACAACATCACTTTTTTTGATTTTTCCTGGAAAACAGTAGTAAAGCATAATCTTTTCTAAGTCGTTAATCATAATATCTAAATTATCATAAGAATTATTCATAATATAGTTAATCGTCTCATAATCAGCGGTGTAATCATATTTTTGCAAATAATCTTTTAAGTAAGTATTTATACTTCTTTTATCTTTCAAACTTTTATCTATATAAGTATTTTGATTTTTAAAAAATTTTACAATTTTTTTGCGGGCATCTACTTTTTCTAAACAAGTAAAAATTATCGTAGTTTTTGGGTTAGGTCTTTCTAAATAGTTTAAAAGGCTATTAGTTTCTTCTTCAGTTATTTTACCACTTCCGAAAAAGGATGCGTTAGATGCTAAGATATATTTATGATCCTCACCAAGGCCATAATAGGAGCTTTCTACTAAGCAATCGTTTAAACTATTTTTATTTAAATTAAAAACAACATAATTTTCATCTTTAAATATCTTTTTTATCTCATCATTTAAAAGATGATAACTTTCACTACTTATTAAATAATTCATGATTTCACCCAAGCTAATTATAGCAAAATTTCGCAAAAAAAGGAAGCTTCCTTCCCTTTATTTAAACATCATATGATGTAATATATTTTATGAGTTTTTTAAGCTTGTGTTAAACCTTACTGCATGTTTTAACCTTGTATTTATTCTTATTTAGTTTAATCTCGGCACTACCATTTAAATCTGTTCGATATATCTTGCTCCTTTTTAAAATTTCAAGAACTCTTTTATTCGGATGACCGTAGAGACTTTTTTTGCCGACACTAATTATACTATATCTAGGCTTGATTCTATTTATGAACTGCTCGCTGCTACCCTGTGCTTGAGCCGTGATGTCCTACTTTTAAAAAGTTTAGCAATCTAAATTATACTTATCTAAAATATCTTGTTCTTTTGCATTTCCCACATCACCCATAAATAAAAATTTTAAGCCTTTTAAATTTAGATAAACTACACTGGAATTATCATTTTCATTATCTTATTCTTTTGTTTGTAAGAAATATAATATATTATTATCTATATTTAATTCTTTAATACATGAATAATATTTTTATCAGTTCTTGTTCTAACTAATACGTTTAAAGCATCACCGATATGATCATAGTCACCATGTGCTAATTGTCAATTAATAAGTCAAATGAAACATGGCTATTTTCAAAGAAAAAACCACAGTTTTTGATAATGCAGTTTTAATTTTATTTTATTCTTTTGTTACATTCAAATTTCAAATCATAATAATCAAACATTCTATATATTAAATTGTTTCCATACTCTTTTATAGTTGAAAAATCAGACATAAGTTTTTTAAAATCTTCTGAATTTAATATTTCATTTAAATATCTAACAGATAAATAGCTTAAATCATATCCATTATATTCATCATTACAAAATGAATTACCATGTTTCAAATTATTTAAATTTGGTATTATTTTAGTATTCTCTTTTACCTTTAAGTAAAATCTTTTAAATTTTTCTTCATCAGCATATTTATCTTTTTCCCCAGAAATAAATTGAGCCATACCTTCATCATACCAAACTATTCTATTTGAATAATCATTTTTTAATATATACTTCATATATAAAATATGAAACAACTCGTGATTCGCAGTATATAGGCTTTTTAATTGTGTATCTGGTTCAATGCATGCATTAACCATGCCATTATCATAAGTACCTTTTGCATATTTAGGTAATGACACTCTTTCTCCTCTAATCTTATATATAAATTCTCTAAACGCTTCTAAATCGTCAAAATAATTCACAATAATCTGTTCATCAAATTCAATATTAAATAATTTCTTATATTCAACAATCTTATTTTGTAATAGTTTAACTGTTGCATTAGATAATTCTTCCAAACTATCGGAATAATTAATTCTACACAAATTTGTTTCAAGTATTTTTGCCATAATGGTCACTTCCTATATACATATTATATCACACCAATTCATATTCTCTAACAGCAATTCTATCATCTGAGCAGTATTCTATTACAAATTTATTTTCTCTTTTGCATATTAATATTCCCATTGTATTATTGTTACTTATTTCTTTTATGTTTTTATCTATGTAATTCATATACTTTTGAACCTGTGAAATATATTCAACTTTAAATTGGGTAACTTTTAATTCAATTACTACATAACAATTGTATTTTATATTGAAAAGCAATAAATCAATATAGTGATTTCTGTCACCTATTTTGATTTTATATTCGCTACCAATAAAACTAAATGAATTCCCAAGGTCTTTCATAAATGATTCAATATCTTCTAATATTAGATGATGAAGTGCCTTTTCGGTTATTATTTCTATATTATTTTTATTCCTAATTAAAATAGGATTTGGCACTAAATCTTTTACATTAATTTTTTCACTATTCATAAGTTTGTTCTTTGTTTCAATTGGTAACCTTTCATATTCACGATTCTTAATTATTTCTTCTAATTGTCTTTTTGAAAGATTCCTTTTTTCTATTTGTTCAGCATAATAATTTATCTCATTATTATCAGTTAAACTAAACAATTGTCTTATGTGACTAATTGATAATTTGGTCCCCAGTGGGGACCATTTTTGTTTCTCAAAGAATTGATACAATTGTCTCATTCTTCTTAAAGTTCTCGGATTGTATTTCTTATCAACTTCAACTGTTAACTTATTAGAATAATTACCAATTATATCATCACCATACTTACTTCCCGCTTCTAATAGTAATTTGCCTACCTCATAATGTGTTAAAAGAGTATGTCTTTCTTTTGAATAATCTTTTATTTTCGAATATATTTCATTATCAATTAATTTGTTTTTTATCTCATTGTAATAATTCATGTCTACTCCTTCCTATGGACTACAAGTCTCAATTTGTAATTTATCATTTTTAATTTTAAACATAATACTACCATCTTGATCTGTTCTATATATTTTTGAATCATTTAAAGTGTCCAATACTTCTTTATTTGGATGACCATATCTATTATTCTTTCCAACACTAATTATGGAATACTTTGGTTTTATCTCATCAATAAATTGTTTATCACTACTTGTCTTAGATCCATGATGTCCTACTTTAAGTACATCTATATCACTTATATTATATTTATCTAATATATCTTTTTCTTTCTCTACTCCTGCATCTCCCATAAACATAAACTTATAACCATTAAGCTTTGTATAAATAACATTACTATTATCATTCTCATTTTCATATTCTTTTGTTTGTAAAAAATATAATTTATTATTATCTATATTTAATTTTTTAATACAGGAGTAATATTTAATTTTCTTTTTATCTAATACTTTAATTAATTCTTTTTCCAAATCATTAAACTCACCACAGTTAAATATAACTTTTTTTACTTTAAAATTATTAACTAAGTTAATTGCTTCTCCCATATGATCGTAGTCGCCATGAGTAAGTATTAAATAATCTATTTTTTTAATTCCTTTGCTTTTTAAAAACTTAATTATATTTTGGATCTCGTATGTATTAAAGTTATTACTCTTTTCTTTAAAAGATATTTTTCCACTAGTATCAATCATAACACTTTTTTGATTATGAGGATATGTAATTAGACTTAAATCACCTTGGCCTACATCTAAGAAATATACATGTGCAAGATTATCTAACTTTGGAAGATAAGAGTTACATAGTAAAAGAAACGGAAAAACAAAGAGTAATTTAGGCTTATATTTAATAAATATTAATGATATATACATAATTGTAATGAATATAACAGGAAGCCTTGGGACGCTTATCATAATCGCCCACTTTAAAGCTAACGCATTTAAAGTTTGAAAAAATTTAATACTTAAAGATAAGAAAATGCTCGGAACAAATTGGATAAATGATAAAAGACACAAAGGAAAAATAATACTGGATACTAAAGGAACAAATATAAGATTATTAAAAATTGATGCTAAGTTTATTTCATAGTTTAAAAGACAAGTAATTGGCAGAGTAAATAAGAAACTTACTAAACTAATTAATAATAAATTTTGAAAATATCCATGAGTTAGTTTATCTTGATAATACAGGATGCCAAAGCTGGCCGTGAAAGAATATAGAAAGCCAATATCATAAATCATGCTGGGACTAATAAAGAGAATGATTAAAGCCGTGATGATAAGCAAATAAATACTTTTGTAGCCTAGATTGTATTTATGGTTAATTTCACATAGAGTGAAAAATAGTACTGCACGCAAGCAGGAAGAGGAAAAGTTTGTTAAAAATAAGAAAAGAAAAAGGATAGATATTCGGTATATAGATTTTTTAGTAAAGATGTTTATTAAAAAGATAATTATACCGATATGAAGTCCAGATACAGCGAGTAAATGACTTATACCGTTTTGCTGAAAAGTACTTTTGGTGCTATAATCTAGTCCATCTTTGATGCCCAAACATAAAGCTAGAATGTAATCTTTATTTTCTTTCTGGCTAGCTATATCCAAAAGAAAGTTTTTCATCTTATACAAAAGGTTTTCTTTTTTTAAAATTTCAACATTACTTGCTTTCATAATATGATAAATATGTTTATGCTTTGCATACTTTTGATAATTAAAAGTGCCTGGTATAATACTTGATGATATATCACTAATGCTCCCTCTTACTAAAATTTCCTGGCCATACTTAATCATTTTTTTATATTTGGAAATATCCTTTGTACTATGAAAATAATACTTAATAATAATCTTTTCCTTGCCTTTAACTTCTAGTGTGAGCAGTTCATCCGTAAATTTATATGAAATAATTTTTCCCGTAATGCTAGTTGTATTTTCGGAGTACTTTAGTTTAGGCTTTACAAATATATTCATAACAAAGCAGTAGCAAAGACAAAAAACACATAAAAAGATTAAGGCTTTATTAGACAGTAATACGGTCTTTAAATTTATTGAAGGTTGCATCACCAATTCCACTTACTTTCTTTATATCTTCAATACTTTGAAAAAACCCATTAGTAGTGCGATAACTAATAATTGCTTTTGCTTTAGCAGAGCCAATTCCAGGTAAAGTAGATAGCTCTTTTTCACTTGCAATGTTGATATTAATAATTTTATTTTCGGTTTCCTCCTTACCTTCCGTTTCTTCTTTGACTGGAGTATTTTCTGCGGCACTGCTTTTACTAGAAGGAGAAGTAATAATACTTTCTTTTTTCTGAAGACAAGAACTAATATCATAATTACTAGACTGACATTTTTTAGATGAACCAGCCTTTTGCTCACTTTTATTCAACTCTTTTTGTGAATATACTACTACTACCATTTCATTTTCTAATGCTAAACTCATATTAATATTATTTGTGCTTCCAGTACTTTTGATGCCCCCTGCTTTAGTTATAAGGTCTTTAATAATACTTCCTTTAGGCATGCTATAAACATCAGGGAATGTAACTTCTCCTTTTATCTCCACAAAAAGCATTTCATCATCACTTTCATCCTTTTCTTCGGTAGCTAAAATATTATCATCCTCATCAACTGGAGAGGAAGAATGAAAGCTACTAAGTAAATAAAATATGAAAACACTTAAAGAAATAATGATAACAGTAAGTACTATTCCAATTATGCATATTATTTTATTGTTTTTAAAAAAATTCATATCCAACATCCTTTCTACTTTTTATATTGCTTGAAAAGATTTATTGGATATGAATTTAAGATTTTTTGACAGTTTTTGACATTATTTAAAGTTTTCAAGAATGCTTAGGGCTTCATCAAAGGTGGAAACTCCAAAGACTGGAATGGAAAGATTATATTTTTCTTTTACTTTTTTAGCTTCTTCTAAATTTTCCTTGGGACACAAGAAGATATCGCCATGATTTTTGGAAGCACCAAGAAGTTTATACTTTACACCATCTATTGCACCAACTTTGCCATCTTTTTCTATCGTTCCAGTTCCTACTACTTTATAGCCTTTAGTAATATTATCATCATTAAGCTTATTGTAAATAGCAAGAGCTAACATAAGGCCACCACTTGAACCAGACTCACTACTTTTAGTTTTTATTGAAATCTTTGGGTTTGTATTATACTCATAAGTTGTTATAAATGCTATGCCAATTTTTAAAGTGCCATTATCATCATATATTTTCGCAGTACAATTACGTTTTTTCCCATTTCTTAGAACTTGCATCTTGATATTATCTTCCGCTTGATGCTTATTTATAATACTTCGTAAGTCGTTAATATCCTCAATTTTTTCTTCTTCTGCTGAAACTAAAACATCATACTTTTGAATGTCTGTATTACTTTTCTTATCAATGTATACAACATGATTACTAGAAGATTTTATATCTACATTTTTACCGGCTTTTTGATAAGCTACAAGTGTAGCGTTATCTATGGATGTTTGCATATATATTTTTTCGAGACGAAGTAAATCATCAACTGAGGAATTAGAACTTGCAACGTCCTTTTCCTTTTTTAAATCCCAGTTGGGAACAACATATGATAGTAATACAACAGGAATAGTGCCTTTTCGAAGAGATACATAACTCATGTTAAGGGAACCTTCACTTGTTTTTTCATTATCAATTTTTATTCTTTTTTCCAGCGGAACAATTCCCCCGGGAGTATAAACTACATAGGGAAGTTCATATGTAAATAGAAAACAGATAAAAAGCAAAAAGAGCAAAAACTTATAATTTAATTTGATAAATTCTTTTATTTTTTCATATATTTTATTAATCATTTTATTTCACCTACTTAATTATATCAAAAAGGAAACTAGATATGAAAAGAAAAATAATATTAATTATCATAATTATTTTTACAGCTTTGCTTTTTAAAAACTATAACGCTTTAATTCATGCCTCAAATACTGCTTTTGAAATATGGCTTTACCGCGTTTTTCCTTTTTTATTTATTATGATTATTATTGAAGATTTACTTATTAATTTAAACTTTTTTAAATTTTTTAAGAAAAAATCAACATATACTTTTGTTATGTCACTAATTGGAGGAACTCCGGTGAGTGCTTATATTACAGGAAAGCTTTATAAAGAGAAGCAAGTAAGTAATAAGGAAGCTAATAAAATGCTGGAGTTTACTTACTTTTCTAATCCCCTCTTTTTATACTCTATATTAAACTTAATATTTGGAAGTAAGTTTATAACGATAAAACTTATGCTTATTCACTATGCTAGTAATTTAATAATGTATCTATTTAGTTATAAGGAGTTTTCATATAACTCGAAGGATATTACCACTTTAGATTTTTCTCTTCCCTCTTCTATAAAAGCAAGTATGAATACAACTTTAATGGTTCTGGGGGCAATTACTTTTTATTTTGTAATTAGTGAAATATGTATAACGACTTTCAATATGCCAGAGAGTATTGCTACTTTGTTTAAAGGATTTTTAGAGCTTACCCAAGGGCTTAATAGTCTTAATGGTTCCCCAAGTGAATTTCTGGCTATCCTCTTTATCTCATTTGGGGGGGTATCAATTCACACTCAAGTTAAATGCATTTTAGATGAGTATAACCTAAGTTATAAAAACTTTTTAAGGGGAAGAATTTTGGGTAGTATTATTGCTTTAGTTTTAACACTTATAGCCTAGACATGTAATGTTACTTTGAAAGATGTTACTATTTCCAAGATAATTTATTGTGATATCATCAATTGGATTATTGTTTTCATGGGTATTTTTTTCATTTTTATTATTTATCTCTATATTAATTACTAAAGTATAAAACTTTTTTTCTGCATCCTTATTATCTTTGCTAATGATGCAAGATGCTTTATCAGTATATATAGTTCCTCCTTTGATAGTCCACTTACGTTTTTTGCCACTAGAGTTTGTATAGCTCAAGGTATCTTTGGTACTGCTTAAAAGGCTTTTTGTTTTGTCGCTAAAGATAAAGCTAAAGACAAGCGTACCATCTGTACTTAAATCTTTTATCTCTTGTAATTCTTTATTTGTAATATCACTTTCTATAGCTCTTATTATTTCTGCCCGATTAATGCTATTTTCTTTAGTATAAGAACTATTTGTTTCTTTATTATTTATATCTACAATTAGCCTTACTAAAAAAAGAAGCGTTAGAGATATTAAGGCAATACTGATAATTAGTTCTAATATTGATGTTCCTTTCTTATTCATTAATTCACCTCCCTAGTTTATACGATATGGATTTATTTTAGTGCCATCACCTGATTTATAAGTTACTGAAGATTGAAGATTGAACACAGGGCGGACCACATTATTCGAATATGATGCAAATGCGTTACTTATCTCCCCAGTATAGTACACAAGAAGCACATCATACGCATCACTCGAATTCCGAGTAATGGTCCATTCATAATTACCAGTATATAGCCAGTTTTCATTTTTCCCCTTTCTTATATCATTGGAATTATATTTATATCCTGGTAAGCCCCAATATTTTTGACTTGTAGCAAACCCGTAGTCACTTGCATACATTAAACCTATTTTGGCACTATAAGTAGCACTTGCATTTGTTGTCATTTCTTTTAAATACAAATTTTTTATTCCCGCGATCGAAACATTTGACCAATCTGTACCACCTACTTGCCACTCAGTTGTTGCTATTTTACTTGCCCAAGTTTCACCAATTTTGTCTATATAATTAGTATTTAAATTTATTTTATTTAGTAAACTTGTACCCCAGTCATTTGAACCTTGACCTTTATTTATTGTTGTGTCTGCTTTGTAATTCCATCTATAAACCGTATTTGAAGTGTAATCTCCATTCATTCCAAGTAAATTCTTATTAGCAACTGTGGCTTTAATAAGTTTCACTTGACCTTCCTTGACATAAATTATACGGTATAAATTATCTTCGAGGCACGGACTTTCATCACTTCCAAAACATACATAATTGTCGGGATCAGCTCCTGAGTAGCGATAAGAATTATCCTCTGCTCCATTGGTTAAAGAGGCATCATGGTAATAAAGATTATTCTCACCTTGAGTGCCTGTGTATAAATTTTGAATATACTCTGATAAAGTTACTTCAGCCACATCATTTTTGATACTGTTTTTTATTTTATTTAAAGATATTTTTTCGCTAACACTTTCACTCATCATCAAAAGTAAAATCATTAAAAAGACGAGAAAAAAAGAATAAATCATTGTTACAGACATAAAACCTTTATTGTTCATTAAATCACCTCCTTAGTTTATGCGATATGGATTTATTTTAGTGCCATCACCTTTAGTTTTTTCGATACTTGATAGAAGATAGAAAACAGGATATATTATTTTTTCGTCAATAGCTCGGTCATAGTAAGGATGATCAGAAATAATATATACAAATGATGGTGTATAGTGATAAGTCCTATTTCCCTCTGTACATTCATATGTATAACTTGTAATGCTAAAATGGGCATAAAATGTACTATACCAATTATATTTTTTATATGTATCATAATTACTTAGCGTAGTCAAAGTCCAATATTTTGGGTCCATAGCGTAACTTAAATCGTTTACATAGCTAAGGCCTATTTTGGATGTATATGTTTTTCTTTCGCATGGAGATATCATTTCTGCATTATAAGATTCTAGTGGGGTTACTTGAGTTATTCTTTCATCCCTGTTACCACCAGTAAGCCAAGTATTTGTATCAATTTTACTGGCCCAAGTCGAGCCAATATTATTTAAAAAATTCGTATTTAGGTTAATAGTATTTAGCTTGCTTTCTGCCCAATTGTTGTTACCATACCAACTAATATCTTCTCCCATTATTTCAGAAGAATACCGGTAGTTGTTGCCACTGTGATATTCTCCATCTGTTCCAAGTAAATTACTTTTTGCGGGGCTACTTTTGATAAGTTTTACTCTTTTATCAAACACACCTAGTATTCTATACAAATTATCTTCGGGACACTTCTTTTCATCTGAACCAAAACATACATAATTATTTACCTCCTCATCGGCACCGGAATATCGATAAGAATAATCTTTAATATCTCCAGATAAGGTTCCGTTGTGATAATATATGTTATTATTACCTTGAATACCTTTATAAACATCTTCAATGAGATAATCTGCAAAGTTTTTAGGGTCTGCCACTTCTTCATCTTGCAAGCTCAAACTAATATAAGCATAATAAGTATGGCAATTATTATCACCATCGAAACACTTGTTAAACTCCGAGTTTTGATAAGTTTCTTTATAAACTGCTACTAATATGTATTCAGAACTTTTCACACTTAAGGTATTTAAATACCTTTTGATATCATCAGGGACATTCGAAAAAGAATTTTGATATTTTTCACTATCTTCCTCTGTAAAAAGACTAGTATCAACGACATAAAGCTCGCTTACATCAAATGAATTAAAGATATTTTCGAAGGATTTATTTATCTCATCACTAATATTTTCTTCACTGTATATAGCACTATAACTAGGCCCAATTGCTTCAATATAACTAGAGTCAAAGGCAATGTTTTTTAAGATATTGATACTGGTGTGTTGGGTTAAAAATGTACGAATCTGGCTAGTTCTATAAATATATGCTGGGTCATCATAATATAATCTATTATTTTCATCGGTAAAAAAACTACTGTAAGAGTTATATATAAGTATAAGCGAGGTGCATAAAATAGCAATTGTTACCACTGTTTCAATGAAAGCAAAACCCTTTTTATTCATAACATCATATCCCTTTATTATGTTTAAATGATATCAAAAAAAAATATGAAAAGCAACCACTACCCCAAGCTTTATCATATAATATATTGGTGAGAAGAATGAAAAGACCATTTAACAATGGACTAAGTGTTATTATTTTATTCATTTTGGGTATACTGATATTTTATCAAGCTATTATTACCTTGATTTTACCATTTAGATGGAATATATTTGTTTTACTACTTGAAATTAGTTTATTCTTCTTCTTTATGCTCCGTATAATATGGCCTTATTAATTTTTCGGTTTTATATACATAATCTAATAGTTTACTTACTTCCCTACTAGTTTTAAATTCTGTTTCTTTTTCTTCAAACTTTGGTGGAAGAGATATTAAAATGAAGAAAAGTTTTTTTTCATAGTCTAGAAGTGGAAAGCGATACATGTAAGTATGGAGAGTTTCTGCAAAATCTAGGTTTTCCCACTCATTTTGGTAAAGCTTAACTAAATCTAAGACTGGAGTGTCAGTAACAAAGTTATCCCAGCTGATTAAAGCTTCCTCTTCATCCTTTAAATAATGATTTAAGCATAAGTTATTATGCACTAAGGCAACTCTAATTTTAGTTTCATCTTGCACGATATTAAACCAACTTTCAAGCTCGTTTTTAGCAAAGTTTAAATTATTACGAATTTTAGTGAAATTTTGCATAAACGCAAGTGAAGATGGCTTTGGATATTCTTCTAAGAAAGATTTATCAAAGTACGTTTCAAAATAATTTTTTAAATAATTTATGTTATTTAATATATTTTCATATATTTCTTTATACTTATCAATACTTACTTCTTTAAAATAACTAGTCTTATTATGAAGACTAGCTAATAATGTCACTAAATCATTACATTTTTGTTCTTTAGGGATAGGAAAATCAGAAATATATTCATAGACATAAACATCTTTTCTAGAAGCATCAACTAGTTTAGGAAAGCTTGTAAATCCGCGACTTGAAAGGTAAGCATAAAGACTTTTGATATCCTTTTTCTTTTCTTTGATAACAAACTGGCCACTTGTTGTTTCCAAAATAGTACTTTTGCCTTTGATTGTATATCTATATGGTTTATATATCGATTTTAATACTTCAATACTTTTATTCATCTTCCTCAGGAATAATCAGTTTTTCGCCCGGCTTAAAAGAATTTAAGTCATTATAAGAGCCTAGAAGCATTTGTGTAATATTGTATTTGTGGCAAATGCTTTCCACAGTATCCACTTCTTTTACAACATGGACATGATAAGTTACAAAAGATTCTTCTTCATCTTTTAATTCCGTGATAATATTTTCTTTAGTCTCTTCCAAAACTTCTCTTTCTTCTTGGTTTTCTTCTTTTGTATCTGCCGGTGTATTTTCTTTTTCATTTTCCTCTCTATCTATCTCGGTAATAATATCTTCCAAACTTGTTTCTTCTGGTTTTTCAAAAATAATATTTTTTTCTTCGCCAGTGATAATGTAATCAATATTAACAGATAAAGTATCATCCTTTTTTAAAGAATAAGTAAAATTATCAATTTCTAAATCGATGCTATCTTTATCAATTCTATCCTCGATATTAACACTAAAGGGTAAAACAAACTCAAATCTTTTTTTATCCACACTTACCTCATGGGTTTTATAATCTCCGAAAATGGTAAAATTACCAAGTATTTCTTTATCGTTGACTGTGTAATCATGTTCTAGAGAAATACTTAAAATATCTGCAACTGGGGTTGTAAATTTAACGTCCTTTTGAAAGGGAATATTTAGTTTCATATGTAAGCCTCCTACAACAATATATGAAACTAAATGATTATTATTCTACATATTTGCTATAGACGATATCATTTTCTAAATAAATATAAACAGTTTTAGAATTTAGGTAATAATTTTCATCTTCCTCTTTTTTTCGTTCATCAATTAAAACTGCTTCTCCGGCATCATTTTTCTTCTTTGTACTAATGTAGCCAGCATCAATAAGAGTTTGCACAGTGATACTACCACATTTGTTTTGCGCACTTCCATCAACTGTGCAGGATGTATTTAACTTATTTTGATGGTCTTCTCCATATCTTATGGCACTAGTTTCAATTAATGCTACAGTTTCCTCATACATATTTTGATGAATATTTTTGTTTAAAACGCCAATTCCCGCGAAAGAAATACTAGTAATAATAATAGTAATCATAAGTACCGCAAGTATTTCAACTAGTGTAAATCCTTTATTATTCATAAGTCCTCCTTAGCTTAGCATTAGTTTTAAGGCTTCTTTTACTTGAGATTCTAAGGAAGCTTGCTTATCAACTTGGCCAATTACTTTCTTTATCTCAGCTTTTTTGTAGCCAAGGGCTTCTAAAGTTTCTATTAAGTCTTCTGTTGTATCTTTTTGCTCTTCATCGCTAAGCTCAATATCTATTTTGCCTTTTAAATCTAATATTATCTGTTTAGCAAGCTTTTCCCCTATTTTAGGAAACTTCGTTAAATAAAGAATATTTTCTCTATCGATAGCATCAATAATACCATTAATAGAGCCAGTTGCTAAAATAGGAAGGGCAAGCTTCGGTCCTAGGCCTTTAACACTTATCAATCTAATAAATAAGCTATACTCAATTTTTTCTTTAAAGCCATATAAGCTATATTCATCTTCACTAATTTTGTTATATACATATATTTTGTATTCTTTTCCAATTTCAAAACTATATGGATTTGATACAAAGATATTATAACCAATATTTTGAACTTCTAAACATATATAGTTATTACCAAGTTCTGTTACTTTACCACAAAAATAATTATACATAATGCCTCCTAACCTTTAAATGTAAACATATAATCTAATATTTGAACGTCATCACCAGGTTTAGCTCCTAGTTTTTCTAGTTCATCTTCAATACCCATACCTTTAAATTTTCGAGCAAATCTTAAAACGCCTTCACTTTCATTAAACTTTGTCATTTTTAAAAGAGTTTCTATTTCTTTGCCACTTACAACCCATACATCGCCATCTTTCGTAATATTATAGCCTTTCATGTCAACAAAATTATAGACTTTGAATGTTTCTTCAGGATATAAAGGTACATCAGGGGCATTTTCAATAGCGTTATATAAGCCATTTAACATCTCTTCAATGCCAGAGTTTTCATAACAACTAATTGGAAAAATTTGTAAGTCTTTATATTTTGCTTGAAATTTTTTTAAGTTATCTTGGGCTGCCGGTAAATCCATTTTAGTAGCAATAACAACTTCTGTTTTTTCCTTTAAAACGCGGTTATAACTTACTATTTCACTTCTAATTATTTCATAGTCTTCTATCGGATTTCTCCCTTCGCTTGCTCCCATATCTATTACGTGAGCTAAGACTTTAGTTCGCATCGCATGACGTAAAAATTCAATACCAAGACCGGTTCCATCTTTAGCACCTTTAATAAGACCAGGTAGGTCTGCCATAACGAATTTGTGACCATTTTTTAAGTTGATAACCCCAAGATTTGGGTTTAGAGTTGTAAAGTGATAAGCGGCAATTTTGGGCTTGGATGCGGAAATTACTGATAAAAGAGTTGATTTTCCTACACTTGGCATGCCAACAAGTCCAACATCAGCTAGCATCTTTAGTTCAAGACGAACTTCAACCTCTTCCCCAGGTTCTCCATTTTCACTGAACTTTGGTGCCGGATAATCATGAGTTGCAAAAGCTTTATTTCCACGGCCCCCTCGACCACCACGAGCAACAATAAACTTTTCATCCTCTTCGATTAAATCGGCAAGTACTTCATTTGTTTCCTTATTATATATAGTAGTTCCCATTGGCACTTTAATTATTAAATCTTCGGCATTTTTACCATATTTGTTTGAGCCTTTGCCATTTTCCCCTTTTGGAGCTTTAACTATTTTTTTGTAGCTTAAATCAATCAAAGTCTTTAGCCCTTTATCTGTTACAAAAACAATACTAGCACCACGACCGCCATTTCCACCATCTGGCCCTCCCATAGGAACATATTTTTCTCGGCGAAAGGAAGTACATCCGCTTCCTCCATCTCCAGCTTTTAATTTTAATACTAGTTCATCGACAAACATAATATCACCTCATTAGTCACATTTATCTTATCATAGTTTTAAAGTCATGACAATCAATATTGGTGTTGTTTTAAGGCTTTGGTTCGTGTTATAATGCTGGTAACGAAGGGAAGGAAATTATGAAGTACAATGTAATAAAAAATGCAGATGAAATAATTAGCAAAAGTCCTTACTTTATTAATGACCCAAAAAGGTATAAAAATAAATGGCATGATTTATTTGCTAATAAAAATCCAATTGCAATTGAGCTTGGTATGGGAAGAGGAAGATTTATTATTGAAATGGCAAAGAAATATCCAAATATCAACTTTATTGGAATTGAACTTTATGCTTCTCAAATGGTTGCAGCCTGCGAGAAATTAAAAAGTGAAACCTTAAAAAACTTACGTCTTATAAATATGGATGCTAGAATGCTTGACCAAGTTTTTGGAAAAGAAGTTACCACCATATATCTAACGTTTTCTGAACCATGGCCGAAAAAAAGGGACGAAAAGAACCGTTTTACCCATCCTAGTTATTTAAAACTTTATGATAAAATATTTAAGAAAAATAAACATATCATTTTAAAGACAGATAATAAAGGGCTATTTGCCTACTCTTTAGAAGCTTTAAGTAATTACTGGTATACCTTTGATAAGGTTAGTTTAGACTTACATAATGATGAAAGAGAAATACCAAACTGTTTAACCGATTTTGAAGCTAACTATGAAAAGGAAGATGATAGAGCTATATATTATTTAGATGCATCTTTTAAAAATTAAGAAAAGCAACATTTTCAAGTTGTTTTTTTGTTTTTCAAAATTTAGTATAAAAAATTTTATATCAAATTGATATATATGAAGAAAGAGGAATTTTAAAAAGTGTAGATGAATTAATACTTGTTAATACAAATAAAAATAATGGCCGAAGATCACTTGCGAAGTGTTAATAAAGAAATAGAATATTTGATAAAAAAAGCTATTAAAGAATATAAAGAAAAGAATAAAACTTTTTAAATCATAAAAAAATAGAGAAGTTTTAAGTCTCTATTTAAGTTTTTCTTTAAGTATTTCCTTAGTCATAACTGGGTTAGCTTTTCCTCTTGTTTCTTTCATAACTTGACCTACAAAGTAGTCAAAGATATTATCTTTACCACCTCGATATTCTTCAACTTGTTTAGGGTTATTTTGAATAACTTTGTTAATTATTTCTTCAAGTACTTCTTTGGAAGATATTTGGGCATTTTCTTTACTAATAAAGTTTTTAGGTTCTTTGTTTTCTTCTAAAGATTTGAAGAATATTTCTTTAGCTTGCTTACTAGATATAGTACCTTTATCAAGTTCTTTAATTATTTGCATTAAATATTCTGGAGTTAAGTAAAAGTCTTTTAATGATACTTCGTATTTATTTAGATAAGCGATAATTTGCACAGTTAACCAGTTGGCTGCTTGTTTTTTATCCATACCAAGCTCTAAACATTTTTCAAAGTAATCAGCATAATCTTTTTCTTTAATGATGATATTGGCATCATATGCACTTAAACCGTATTCATTAATATATTTTAGCTTTCTTTCTCGAGGTAAGATTGGAATATCTTTTTTTATCTCTTCCAGCCAAGCAGGACTTATTTTGTATTTTGGAATGTTTGGTTCAACAAAATACTTGTAGTCGATAGCATCAACTTTACTACGCATATGGATAGTTGTGCCACTTTCTTCATCAAATCTTCTGGTTTCTTGAACTACTTCATCATAACGTCCTTCGCTTTTTAACTTACTTTGTCTTTCTATTTCATAGTTAATAGCATCATAAACGTTACCAAAAGAGTTAATGTTTTTAATTTCTACCTTAGTTCCAAGTTCCGCTGATCCCTCTTCCATGATGGAAACATTAACATCACATCTGATTTGTCCCTTTTTAGTATCAGCTTCAGATACATCACAGTATTTATATATACGGCGCATTGTTTCAAGGAAAGCAACAGCTTCTTCGGCATTACTTAGGCAAGGTTCGGTAACTAGTTCTAGAAGTGGTACTCCTGCTCTATTGTAATCAATTAAAGAAGTATCATAGTAATGGTCTAGAGAAGCGGCATCTTCTTCTAAGTGAATGTCATGAATTAAGACTTCTTTATCATAACCATCCATTTCAATGATTAGTTTTCCGTTTGTTCCTACTGGGTCATGCATTTGAGTGATTTGAAAACCTTTTGGTAAATCTGGGTAATAATAATTCTTACGGTCAAAATACATATACTCAGGAACTTTACAATTTAAAACCATACTCATAAGAAGAGCTTTTCGAACGCACTCTTTATTTGCAACAGGCAATGTTCCTGGAAAAGCTAAATCAACTGGCCAGATATTAGCGTTAGCAAGTTCATTGTATGAGTTCTCAGCGCTAGAAAAAACTTTGGAATTACTTTTTAATTCACAGTGCATTTCTAGACCAATAACAGCTTTATATTTATTCATGTCTACCTCCTGCAATCATATTTTTATAGTTCATAGTACTTTCTAAGGCATAAGCAATATTTAATACTTTTTCATCTTCATAACAGTTTCCAGTGATATTTACTCCAACAGGAAGGTCTCCAATAAAACCACAAGGAATTGTAATTGATGGGAAACCGCCGAAGTTACCAATTTGTAAATGTTCTTCCAAAATAGCAGTATCATCATCAGTTAGTTCATCTTTTGAGCCATCGATATAAGGAGCAACACCAGTTGAAACAGGAAGAATATAAGCATCGTACTCTTTAAATAAGCTTTTGAATTTATCAACTATTAATCTACGTACTCTAGCGGCATTTAAGAAATATCTTTCTTGGTTTTCTTTTTGCAAGATATAAGAACCAATAACAAATCTTCTTTTAATTAGCGGAGAAAAACCTTTAGTTCTATGGTCTTTCATCATGTCCATAATTTTATCGCCCTCACCACGTGGGCCAAAGATAATTCCAGTTAAGTTAGACATGTTACTAGTAGCTTCAGCACAAGATAAAGAAACATAAACGGATGGCACTGCTTTAAGAAGTTTTAAATCAATAGATACTTCTTCTACTGTTGCACCTTTTTCTTCAAGTTTTTTGATAGTTTCTTTAAATATTTCCAAGTGCTTTTGAAGTTCATGGCTAGCATTTGGATAGTTTTCGATATTGGCAATTTCCTTGATATAGAAAAGTTTCTTCCCTTTGATATCGCCATTTAAAGATTTATATAAATTAATGTGACTGGAGTCCCAGCTTGTTTGGTCGTTTTCATCAATTCCTTTCATGGCATCGACAACAATAGCAGCATCGGCAACACTTCGTGTTAAAACGCCACAGTGGTCAAGACTTGATGCAAAAGGAAATAAACCATAACGAGAAATCATTCCATAAGTAGGTTTGTATCCAGTGATACCACAAAAAGCAGCAGGTTTACGAATAGAATCACCAGTATCACTACCAAGAGCATAAGGGTATACTCCGTAAGCAACAGCTGCAGCACTACCACTTGATGAGCCGGCGCACATTCTTTCAATGTCCCATGGGTTACGAATTACACCTGTATGAGCAGTTGTTCCAGTTCCTCCCATTCCAAATTCATCTAAAGCTGTTTTATTAACAGGTACTGCTCCATGTTTTTTTAAGTTCTTAACTGCCGTTGCATCGAAGAAAGGAACATAATCTTTTAAAGTGTTAGAACTTCCCGTTGACAAAATTCCTTTGGTTGAATAATTATCTTTAATTCCAAAAGGGATGCCTGATAAAAGGTCATCTGTAACTTCTTCTTTTTTAGCATCATCTAAAATAGTAACAAAGCAGTTGCAAAGCTTTTGAGCTTCATGAGATTTTTCTAAAGCTTCTTTGACTAAATCATCACTTGTAACTTCTTTATTTATAAGCATTTCATGTAATTTTTCTATTCCATAGTTCATTATTCCACCACCTTTGGTACTTCAATTTCTCTACCGTCATATCTTTTGCAGTTTTGAAGAGCTTCTTCAATTGAGATACTTTCTTTCTTAATATCTTCCCGAAGTTCAAAAACAAAATCATCTAAAGCATGAGTCATTGGCTCAACTTTTTCAATGCCTGGGATATTAGCAATTATCTCCATATTAGCATCCACAACACTAAATTCTTTTAGGACCATGGCATTTTCTTCTGCATTTAGTCCAATTAATAACTTATCGGCAAGACTATCGACTAATTCTTCGGTAAACTTCATTTATTTTTCCTCCTTAATTATTTGGATGCCTAACTCATTTAATTGTTTTTCACTAACCGTACTTGGTGCTCCGTCCATTAAGTCAGCAGCGCTTTGAGTTTTTGGAAAGGCTATAACATCTTTGATATCATCTGTTCCAGCTAAAACCATGATAAGTCTTTCAACACCAGGAGCTATTCCAGCATGAGGAGGCACTCCGTATTTAAAGGCTTCAAGAACAAATCCAAATCTTTCTTCAGCTTCTTTTTCACTAATGCTTAAAGCTTTGAATACTTTAGCTAAGTCTTCAGATTTATGATTTCTTACTCCTCCGCTTGCTAGTTCATAACCGTTTACTACTAAGTCATAGCTTCGAGAAATGCATTTTTCTGGAGAACTTAAAGTATTGATGTCTTTAACCATGGTAAATGGGTTGTGCTCAGCTTTCCATCTTTTTTCAGTTTCACTATATTCAAAGAAAGGAAAATCAGTAACCCATAGGAAGTTCAATTTGTCTTTAGGAATTAAATCTAGTCTCTTAGCTATTTTAAGTCTTAAAGCTCCTAAAGCAGCATAAACAATTTTTGGTTTATCAGCGACGATTAAGATTAAGTCGTTGTTTTCAACATTGTAAGTATTTTTGATAATATCAAGTTTGTCATCTTCTAAGTTTTTAGCAATTACTCCATTAAACTTGTCATCATCATACTTAAGCCAAGCCATTCCTTTAGCGCCATATATTTTAGTAAAGTCAATTAAATGATCAATATCGCTTCTTGAATATTTATCAGCATTATTTTTAACGATTAAACATTTGGCAATGCCACCATTTTCAATATTTTGTCTAAAGACATTCATGCTTGTGTCTTTCAGTATTTCTGTTAAATCAAGAAGTTTCATATCAAAACGAGTATCGGGTTTGTCAGAACCATAATTTTCCATCGCTTCTTTATAAGTTATTCTTGGGAAGTCTGGCAAGTCAATGTTCTTAACATCTTTAACGATTGCTTTTACCATACCTTCGCAAACATTCCAAACATCTTCTTCTTCAGCGAAACTCATTTCCATATCGATTTGAGTAAATTCTGGTTGACGGTCGCTTCTTAAATCTTCATCTCTAAAACTTCTGGCTATTTGGTAATACTTTTCAAAGCCACCGCACATTAAAAGTTGTTTAAATATCTGCGGAGACTGAGGTAATGCATAAAACGAACCCTTACTAACTCTTGATGGAACAAGATAGTCTCTGGCACCTTCTGGAGTACTTTTGCATAGAATTGGAGTTTCAATTTCCAAAAATCCTAGTTTGTTTAAGTAGTCTCGAGCACTAGTAATAACTTTGTGTCTTAAAATAATATTATTTTTAAGACTTTCTCTTCTTAAATCTAAGTAACGATATTTCAATGCAACATTTTCATTAATATTGTCATCCTCATAAACATTAAATGGTAAAACATCACAAGTAGATAAAATCTCTAAATCTTCAGCCATAAGCTCTACTTCCCCTGTTGCTAGTTTAGGATTAATCATATCATCTTCTCTTTTGATAATTTTCCCAGTTACTTTGATGCAACATTCATTTTTAAGACTTTCTGCTAAGGCAAATTCTTGTTTTAGAAAACCACGGTTAAATACTACTTGCAAAAGCCCTGATCTATCACGAAGGTCAACAAAGATAACTCCTCCCATATCTCTTCTTTTATTTACCCAACCGTAAACAGTTACTTTTTCGCCAACATTTGTTATGCGAAAGCTATTATTGTCATATTTTTTCATATTCTCATATCCTTTCTTTATAAAAAAGAGCTTAGATGCGTAAGGGCGAGATAAACCCCGCGGTGCCACCTTACTTTCTAAGCTCTTAGTTGTTATCACAGTTTCTCTGCGTCTCATGTTTTTAGAAGTTGTTATTTCTTTTAGTTTTTATATAGACATTTCCACCATAATAGCCCTCTCTTGATATATCTACTAAAATACTTTTCTCCTCATGAGTTGATTTCTTTAATTTTACTCCAATTCTTCCCCTTTTGTCAACAGACTTTGAGAGATTTAACTAAACATATCTTTAATTTTTTTCGTAAGCTCTTCTTTAGAACCATTATTTATTAAAAAGTAATCGGCATAAGCAATTGGTCCAGCTTTATTGATATTTTCAATTTCAGCTATATCTCGAGCTTGGGCCTCTTCTTTAGTTAGTTTTCTTGTCACTCTTTCTTCAAGTCTTGCATATCTTATATCTTTATCAGTTACAATTGCAACAAGTTTTAGATTTGGATATTCATTTTTTAAAATTTCTAGTTCTTCCCAAGAATACAAGCCATCTAAAATGATATTTCCCTTTTGTGATAGCTTTTCTATTTTAGGAAGCAAAAGCTTAGCATAAGCTCCCATTCCGTGAATTCTGCGAATTTGCTCTCTAACCATTTTTTCATTTTCACTAGTCACTTCTAGATTTTGCTTTTTAAGCTCATCCATGGTTACAGAGCCAAAATATATTTTGGTGTATCCCATATTTTCAAAAGTCTCGCAAGCAACAGACTTGCCAGAGCCACACATTCCAACAACTGCTATAATATTTCCCATAATTTCTCCCTTAAATATTCCCTAGAAGATAATCAACTAGCTCACTTTCATCAATTTTAATTTCTTCTTTAGTTACATTATCTTTAATTGTTATCAAGCCTTTTTGAAGGTCTTCATTTTTTAATATTAACAAAAATGAAGCATTTAAGCTATCAGCAACTTTAAACATAGACTTTAAACTTAAGTTATTATTATTTACTTCTGTTATGATGCCATTTAAACGTAAATCTTGGGCAATCATTGTAGCTTTAAGTTTTTCTTCTTCACTCAGGCACATGATATAAACATCAATTTTTTTGGTAAATTTACTTGCATCTAACTCTTTTTCTAAATCAATAATAATTCGGTCAAGGCCAAGAGCAAAACCTATTCCAGGAGTACTTGGGCCTCCAAGCGTTTCAACAAGTGAATTATACCGGCCACCACCGCCAAGAGTTGTGCCAGATGCATTTTTATATTCCCAAACGTTTTCGCTATAGTAGTCTAGCCCACGAACTAACTTGTCATCTATTTCATAATCGATATCTAAAAGTCTTAAAAGATTTAATAAACTAGAAAACCTATTAGTACTTTCTTCACTTAAATAGTCACTTATCTTAGGTATTTTTGCAAAGTAATCTTTATCAGCATCAACCTTGCAGTCAAGTACTCGAAGAGGATTGGTCTTAATTCTTCTTTGGCAGTCAGAGCAAAGGTCACTTTCATATGGCTTTAAATAATCTACTAAAGCCTTAGTATATCTTTCCCTACTTTCTTTATCACCAAGGCTGTTAATGGAAACAACGATATCTGACAAGCCTAAAACATTTAATAAATTGTAACCAATGCTAATGACTTCTGCATCAATCATAACTTCATTAGAACCAAAAGTTTCGATTCCAAATTGAGTAAATTCTCTGTTTCGACCAGCGCCGGGTCTTTCATAACGATACATCGTTTCCAAATACCAAAGTTTAACAGCATCGTTTTTGTTACCGTAAAGCTTATTTTCAATATAACTACGAACAATACCAGCAGTCCCTTCAGGTCTTAAAGTAATATTTCTATCGCCACGGTCCTTAAAATCATATGTTTCTTTGCTAACAATATCTGTTTCATCACCAACACTACGGTGGAAAAGCTCAGTACTTTCAAAAACCGGGGTCCGAATAAAATCATAATTATAAACGGACATAAATTCTTCGATTGTTCCCTCGATATATTTATACATTTGGGCATCTTTATTAATTAAGTCGTATGTGCCTTTTGGTTTTGTTATCATAAATCCACTTCCTTCTTTTTAATCATACCATAACTTTAAGTTTTTGCCTAGAAAAGCAAGTTAGTTTGATGGCAATTGCATAAAAAATAATTAATTTTATGATAGAATTATAGATTAATAAAAAAAATAATGTATTCTTATAATAAAGGTAGCCATAAATATGAATACATTATATAAACAATTTGAAATTTTAGAAAATCCCCATGATATGTGGTAAAAAGCATGAGTTAAGAAGCATTTTAATTACGAGCATTTATGGAATTTTATGTATATATACAGATTTTGAAAATATGGCAGATTTCTTAGAAGTTCATGAAGGTTATTTCACACAATTACTCGATTAAAAAAATGGTACTCCATCTCGTGATACTTTCTCTAGAGTCTTTTCCTTAATTGACTCCAAAAAAAATTTATAATTATTTTCATTTCATGGATAAAAGAAATAATAAACGATGACGAATTACATCTAAGTATAGATGGAAAAGCTGTTAAAACTCACGATATCAACATTGACTCGTAAGATAACTTCGTTTGAAGCAAATCACAAACAAGTTATGAACTAAGTTTTCTTTCTACAAATTAGTGTATATTATAAATTATATTTTTTACAATCTGTTTTTATTTATTAATTCATATTCTCCTTCAAAATTCCAAATATTTAATTTTCCTTTTGCGGGTATTGGATAAATAGGTTCAATTTCTTCAAAAATCCACGCATATCTGCCTTTTTCATATAGTCCTAAATTATATTCTTTAATATTTAGTTTTATTTTTTTTAAAAAATTATCATCCATATATACACAATCCACTAAATTAGCTTTACAAATTATATTTCCAAAATTCATAGGTAAATTATTAATTAATGAAATAACATATGCATTAGTTAAATATTCTTTGGCAAGTTTTTTTCCGCTTGCATGAATAAATATTTCTCCTCGATAGTTTGTTTTCCAACTTCTAGTTTCTATTAATTTATCACCATTTGCAATTAGTGTAGCAAAAGGTTCTTTTATACTTAATACTTTCATTTTAAATTTCATCCTTTCATTTTTGCTGGATATTCATTTTCAATGCATACACAGCTGTAAAAAACAGTATGTTTTTTAGTTAATATCTTTGGGTATATTATTTTGTCATAGACACTTTCTTCTTTTTTTGATTTACTATTATACTACTCCTTTCCAAATTTTGTACCTATAAATCTATATTTAACATTAATTCTAAAATGCTATTTTTTGCTATAATATAGCTTAAGTTTTGCCTAGAAAAGCAAGTTAGTTTGATGTTTTTTTCGCACTAGGAGATTGTCATATTCCGGCTCAGTTAGAGTGAGGCCAAGATACAACCTTTCTAAAGCTGGGAGATTTTTTTCTAAAGATTTTAAAATATTTTTATGAAGAAAAATTTCATCTTGTTTCTCAGTAACTAAGTTAAGAAGAGAATCATAAAAATCAAATGTTGGAGAAGTATTTTCTAAATTGTTTGGATCATACCCACTTAACAACACTTTTTCTAACTTTTCTTCATAGCTAGAAACAAAGGAGTTTAACGCGTGCCTTTTACTGGCCTTTAAAATATCAATAACTTCTGTGTAGCTGGCAATGTTAGCCATTCTCTCCGAAGGCTTTTTATTATATAACACACTTTCTATATCATGTCTTTTTAAATAATGGGCATAATCGGTATTTATTTTTCCTCGTTCTAATAAACTAATGTTTTTCTCTCCATTGATAATTTTATTATAGTTTTCGAAAAATAAAGATGTCGCCAAAGACTCCTCTAATATTATTTTTTTAATATCTACATTCTTTGCTAAGTTCACACATACTTTAAACTGCTCAACATGGGCAAATTCATGAAGAAGTGCAGAAATATTATAAATATTACTTTCGATGGCATTATTACTTTCTTTTGTAAACCTTACTCTAAGCTCCTTTTTAATAAAACTATAGTTAGATTTTTCATTATCAGATTCATCTAAATAAACAATTTTTTCAATATAATCTTCATTATCACGAAAATCCACTAGGTCAACGACCATATTTTCTATTGTTTTATTAAAGAAGAAGCACTTTATGTAAGCATAATTTTCAAGCTTTTTTCGAAGTTTTGTTTTTTCATCTTCAAAAATTATCATAAAGTGCCTCCTTATTAATACTTATATTATCATCTTTTGCAAAGGGACGTCAATAAATGAGCAAAACTTATAGACAAAAAAATAATGATGTTTAAATTTTTTGTAAACATCATTATTTCTTTCTAATTAATAACCTTGGCTATCTGTTTTTATCACAATTTTCTTTCTCTTTGCGATTATCAATATGCTCCATCAAAATGGTTACAATTAGATTGTTTAAACTGCGATTTTCTTCAAGCGCTAGTTTATCTAACTCTTTTTTTAATTCTTCATTTGTTCTTAACGTAATTATCACATTATTCATTGTTATCACCACTACAATCCATTATAATATTTATTATTCCCAATTTATACTTTCATATGTATGCATTTTGCTATCATGTGATACTAACGTCCCTATAAAGTTCACTATAAGCGAACCATTAATTTACAAACAATAAAATATGTAGATTGAATACCTAAGAAAAAGCCACTAAAAGGCTATAAATTTAAAGTATTCTTTTTAAATAAAAGTTTTTGTCTAAGTGATTTAGATAATTTTCTGGAATTTGCAAAAATTTTTCTTTATTTTCTTCAAAATTCGCTTGCACTTTCATAAACTTTTCTTCATCTATAATATTTTTAGAAAAAAGAAAAGCATAAAATTTCGATAGAATATTTATATAATCACTAATTAGGTTTTTAGTTAGAGGGAAGTACTTACGAGGAAGATAATAGGAAAAGAAGAAAAATAGATGCAGTGAACTATCTTTAATAGAAGCTTTTTTATACATAAGAAGATATTCGTTTAAAAAGACATTTAAATAACGAATATTTTTATTTATGCTCTCTTCGCATATATTTTGACTTTGTAAAATAGATATATAACTACTTATTAACTCAGTGTTTTCCATAAATTTTCACCTCCTTATTTTAGTTTTCATCTTCCCAAGTTTTAATGAACATAGCATCACCAAAAGAGAAAAAACGAAAATCATGTTTTTTAGCATACTCGTAAGCATTTAAAATATTTTCTTTACTTGAAAGAGCAGAGACCAGCATCAAAAGAGTGCTTTTAGGTAAATGGAAATTCGTAATTAAACCATCGATTGCTTGAAAGGTAAAACCTGGATAGATAAAGATATCTGTTACACCTGTATCTTCAACAAAGTTATGATGTTTTTTCATAACGGTTTCTAAAACTCTAGTACTAGTCGTGCCAACAGCATATATTTTTCTTCCCTCATTTTTAGCTTTGTTAAGGCGATTTGCCACTTCCTTACTTAAAGCATAGCGTTCTTCATGCATATGATGTTTCTTTATATCTTGCACTTCTACTGGGCGAAATGTTCCAAGACCAACATGGAGAGTCACATACTCAAGCTCTATGCCGTGCTTTTCAAGGTCTTTTAAAAGCTCTTTTGTAAAGTGAAGTCCGGCGGTTGGAGCTGCTGCTGAACCTACTTCTTTCGCATAAACAGTTTGGTATCTACTTTGGTCAGATAGTTTTTCATGAATATATGGAGGTAGTGGCATAGTTCCAAGTTCATCTAATACTTCCATAAAAATACCATCATAAAGAAACTCAACTATTACTATTCCCTCTTCTTCTTTTTTGATTACTTTAGCCTTAAGCTTACCCATCCCAAAGGTAATAACAGTTCCCTCTTTTAATCTTTTAAATGGTTTAGATAAACACTTCCAGATATCACCAGTTTTATTTTCTAAAAGTAAAAGCTCTATTACTGCTCCAGTTTCTTCTTTAGTTCCAATAATTCTAGCGGGCATGACTTTGGTATCATTAAGTACTAAAACATCTCCCTTTTTTAAATATTTTTTCAAATTTAAAAAGATATCTTCTTTTAAAGCTCCAGTTTTTTTATCTAAAAGTAAAAGTTTTGATGAACTTCTATTTTCAAGTGGAGTTTGTGCAATAAAATTTTCTGGTAAGTCATAGTTATATTCTTCAATATTCATATTTAGCCTCCTTGCTTTCCTATTTTAACACACTTTAATTTAAAAAACAGCCAATAATTGGCTATTTTGCAATCACTTCTTTTATTTTCGTAACTAGTTCATCATTTATATCATCAATAGTTCTAATTACATCATCTTTGACACAGTTTATCTTAATATAACTATATTTTTCCGTTAGTTCAAGATAGGCATTTTCGGCATTTTTTAAGTGCTTTAAATCTCTTTCATGACCATCAGGGGTTTCTTTTCTATTTTTCTTAAGGATAGCGGCATAATCGCTTGGCATATAAAGAAATATAACTGCATCAGGACGGGGAAGTTCCATTATTCCAAACTCTAGTTCATCTAGCTTTTGATACATTTTTTCTCTTTCATTTTTATCCTCAATCTTGCCTCCTTGATGAGCCATATTGGACTCCACATATCTATCTAGCAAAACATTTTCCCCATTTTCTAGATGTTTATTAATTATACCAACATTATACCGACGGTCAGCAGCGTAATAAGCACTTGCGGTTAGAGGGTCAACACTTGGGGCACCTTCTTGAAACCAACTTTCACAGATGTAAGACTTGCCAAGGTACGGGCCACCAACAATTTTGCCAGTAGGAGAATTATAATTTGGAAAAGAGTAATTATAAATCATTTCTCCGTTTTCCAAAAATTTTTGAACAGTTCTTTTAACTTGTGTTTCTTTGCCGGAACAATCGGTTCCCTCGATTACTATTAATTTACCTCTCATTATTATTTATCCTTTCATACTCTACCATTATATATTCATTTGTTTCTTTTATTTTTTTCTTTGTAAAATCTTTTTCGGAAAAGCTTGGGAAAAAAGCATCCGCAGACTTGGTATCTAATATATAAGTTATATATAACTTTTTGGCATATGGCAAAAACAGTTTATAAATACTTGCTCCCCCAATTACTACTACCTCTTCATCAAGCTCATTTAAATACTTTAGAAGTTTTTTATCATCATTAAAAACTATTCCATCATCTATCTTTTTTATTTTTCTAGATAAAACTATATAAGTTCTTTTATCAAGTTTTTTTGGAAGTGAATAATAAGTATTTGCTCCCATCACTATTTTTTTATTTAATGTAACTTTTCGAAAATTTTGTAAATCATCTTTTATATGCCAAAGAAGCTCATTGTTTTTCCCAATTTCCCGATTTTGCCCCATGGCTACAATCATACTAATCATAATTACCTACTGTGCTAAAGGGAACTTAATTGGTCCCATATGTCTATACCTAGTTATCTTGATATCATTTAGTTTTTCAGAATTATCAAAATCCATAAAGTTCTTTACCTCAGGATTTATCCATATATCTGGAGCTTCATAATCGCCATTTTCTAAATACCTATTTATCTGCTCTTTGATACCATCAATTTGATTGACATAAATATGGGCATCTTTAATACTATAGTTGATAGTCCCTGGTTTTAAACCTGTAACACTTGCAACTAACATTAGTAAAACTGAGTACTGCGTAACATTAAATGGAAGACCTAAAGGAACATCGCAACTTCTTTGGTGAACCCAAAGATTTAAATAATCACCTGTTACATCCCACTCTGTTGACCAAACACAGCTTGGTAAAACAGCAGTATCTAAAAACTCATCTTGCCAAAGGGATAGAACTAGCCTTCTATCAGTTTTATTGCTTTTAAGAGTGCTAATTAGTTTATCAATAAGTTTATATTTTTTAACAATAAACCCATAGGCTGTTCCAATTGTATGGGCATACTCTTTTGGGAACTTTTTAACTATATTTTCTTTTACCATTTTCCCATCTTTTAAAACGTTTTGAGTAGCTTTCCAAAGACCATTTTCATCAATTTCCCACTGGTCCCAAATGTGAACATTTCGCTCTTGTAGCCATCTAACATCATTACTTTGAGCTTGATAAATCCAAAGCATTTCGAGAATGGCTTGCCGAAAATACAGCTGCTTAGTTGTAAGGCATGGAAACTCTTCTTGCAAATCAAAAATTAAATGATAAGCCGGAATTTTAATCGTATCAATTCCTGTGCGATTTTCAACTCTCATCCCATTTTTTAATATTTCTTGACATAACTCAATATACTTTTTATCCCACTTCGACATATTCTTACCTCTAATACCATAATGGGTACTTACTTGTTATTTTTAAGACCTCTTCTTTTAGATTATTTAAAACCTCATCATCCTTGCTGTTTAAAAGAGCATCAGCGATAATTTCACCAATTTTTCGGAAATCATCTTCACCTAGTCCTCTAGTTGTCATCGCTGGTGACCCTAATCTTAAGCCACTTGTTACCATTGGACTTTCAGTATCACCTGGAATAGTATTTTTATTTGTAGTGATACATATTTTATCTAGGATATCTTGGGCTTCTTTTCCAGTTAAACCACTTGCACTTTTAACATCAACTAAAATTAAATGGTTATCAGTTCCGCCAGAGATAATGCGAAAGCCACGATTTGCTAAGGTTTCAGCAAGAGCTTTGATATTTTTTAAAACGTTTTCCATATATACCGTAAATTCAGGTTGCAACGCTTCATAAAAACACTCAGCTTTGGCAGCAATAACATGCATTAGTGGACCACCTTGTATTCCTGGGAAAACAGTTTTATCTATCTTTTTGGCTATTTCTTCATTATTGGTTAGAATTAAGCCACCTCTTGGGCCTCTTAAAGTTTTGTGAGTTGTTGTTGTTACGACATCAGCATATGGCACTGGTGAGGGATGAAGACCAGCCGCAACTAGACCAGCAATATGAGCCATGTCAACCATTAGGTATGCTCCTACTTCATCGCATATTTCCCGAAATTTAGCAAAATCGATAATGCGAGAGTACGCAGATGCTCCAGCGATAACTAGTTTAGGTTTTTCTTCTAAAACAAGCTTTCGTAAATTTTCATAATCAATCATTTCCGTTTTTATATCGACATCATATTGACAAACAACATAATCCTTGCCACTAAATGACATCTTATGACCATGAGTTAAATGACCGCCATTTGAAAGGTTCATCCCCATAATTTTATCGCCAGGATTAAGCAAACTACGATAAACGGCCATATTAGCACTAGAGCCTGAATGCGGTTGAACGTTTGCATAAGAAGCATGAAATAACTCACAAGCATTTTTAATAGCTTCTCTTTCAAAAATATCGATATACTCGCATCCACCATAATATCTTTTTCCTGGATATCCTTCAGCATATTTGTTAGTTAAAATACTTCCTTGAAGTTTTAAAATTTCATTTGATACATAGTTTTCACTAGCAATTAACTCAATGTTATTTTCTTGTCTTTCTCTTTCCTTAATTAGAGCATTTTCTAATACTTTATCCATTATTTTTATCCTCTCTTTCTTTCATTTCTACTAAATTATCTATAATCATTGCCACGGTCATGGGCCCAACACCTCCAGGATTGGGGGTAATAAAACTTGCTTTATTTATAACACTTTCATAATCGACATCACCGGTAATCTTGCCATCAACCCTTGATACTCCAACATCGATAACTACGGCCTCATCTTTAATCATATTTTCTTTAATGATATGAGGGCTTCCACAAGCAGCAATAACGATATCGGCATTTTTCGTATACATGGCTAAATCTTTTGTTGCCGAGTGAAGCATACTTACTGTTGCTTTTTTATTTGCTAGAGCAAGTGATAATGGTTTACCAACAATATTTCCCCGGCCGACGATAGCTATGTCTTTCCCCGCTACATCAATCTTATAATGCTCCAAAAGTTTAATTATTCCTTTCACCGTACAAGGCAGAATAGTTTCTCTATTTAAATAAAGATTATAAACATTATCTTTCGTAAAACCATCAACATCTTTATGGCTATCTATTAAATTACTTAACTTATCAAAATCTAAATGAGATGGAATTGGACTTTGCAAAATAATCCCTGTTATACTTTTATCAGCGTTTAAACTAGTAATTAAACTAATTAACTTTTCTTCTGTTGCATCTTCTGGCAACTGATATTTAACTGTCTTTATTCCTACCAAAGCACAGTATCTTTCTTTATTGCGAATATATATTTTACTAGCTTCATCTTCTCCGACTTCGATAATAGCAAGTTTTATTTGTAAATCATATTTCTTTATTCTATCTTTTAAATTTGTTAATAATTCATCTCTTAATTTTTTTCCATCTAATATCATAAAAAACCTCCGAATAGTGATGCATTATGGTCAATACCTAAATGGTCATAAGCTTTTTCCGTTGCAACTCTACCACTTCTTGTTCTTTTAACAAATCCCTCTTGAAGCAAAAATGGCTCTACAACATCTTCAATTGTGGTTATCTCTTCACCAATAGCTGTTGAAATAGTATTAGCTCCAACCGGCCCTCCATTAAACTTAGTTATCAAAGCTTCCAAATATTCTTTATCGATATTATCTAAGCCATATTTATCAACGTTTAATCTCTCTAAAGATTTTAAGGTAATATCTAAATCTATTTGGCCACTTCCCTCGACTAGGGCAAAGTCGCGTACTCTTTTAAAAAGTCTATTGGCAATACGTGGCGTTTTCCGGCTTCTTCTTGCTAGCTCCATCGAAGCATCTAAACTAATTTCCATATTTAAAACACTACTTGTTCTTTTGATAATGGAAGCAAGCTCGTCATCAGTGTAATACTCTAATTTATTAATAATACCAAAACGGTCACGCAAAGGCCCTGATAAATCTCCAGCTCTAGTTGTTGCCCCCACTAAAGTAAAGGGTGGCAAGTCGATTTTAATGCTGCGACTTTTTCCCTCAGCCCCAATGACAACATTAATCGTAAAGTCTTCCATTGCAGAATATAATATTTCCTCAACAAAAGATGGCATCCGGTGAATTTCATCGATAAATAAGACATCACCTGGCTCTAACGTCGATAATATTGCTGCTAAATCGCCACTTTTCTCAATCGATGGGCCGGTTGCAGTTTTAATATTACTTCCTAGTTCATTGGCAATAATATGAGCAAGAGTAGTTTTTCCAAGACCAGGCGGGCCATACAAAAGAACATGGTCTAATGACTCATCACGCATTTTCGCAGCTTCTATAAAAACTTTCAAATTAGATTTAATCTGTTCCTGCCCAACATACTCGCTTAAGTACTCTGGCCTGATGTTTTTATCAAACACATCCTCAGGACTTTTACTGACCGTTAATAATTCATCTTCCATTATAATCCCCCACTTTCTACTAAGATTTCTATCTCTTGCCAAGATGAAGCTAAATTGTGCTTACTTGAGCCACTTTCTGCAAGCCTAATAAGATGCGTTTTTGACGTTTTTATTTCATCTAACACTTTTTCTTTATCATCAATATAAAAATCTAAATCATACTTCTTAATAATATCATTTTTATTTTCTTGCATAAATATTATTTCATCAAAACAAATTTCATTTTTCAAAAAATAAAGACTGGTTAGATAAGGTGACCTCAACTGCCCATCCATACCTCTTGCGGTAATAAAATAAATTTTATCCCCCTTATCATGCCAAGTGTTTATAACTGTTTTGGCATCTTTATCCAAAGGACAATTATTAATAAGAGTATCTAAGTGTTTTTGGAAAAACCTTAAACGCTCAGGGCGAGATAGCTTTTGATAATCACTTACATGTGAAAAAGACCTATCCTCTTTTAATATTTCATTTGCTTTAAGGGTGGTAAAAGTAATGGTGTTATCAATATCAATTCCTATTTTCATCTTCCAATCACCACCTTGTGTTCTTAAAATCATTCTATCAAAAACCCTTGGGAATGTAAATACAAAAATAACAAAAGTTTGTTCGCTTTGCTTTTTTAAGATTTTCCAATTGTTAATTTAGATGATATAGTGTATAATATAAAAGAATAAGGGATGGTGTGGTAGCAATGTTTAGAGATTTTGACTATGAAAATAAACCTGTTGTAGATATTGTTAACGAAATGATTATTGATGCGATAAATAAAAAAGCATCGGATATTCATTTTGACCCAACTGAAGAAGCTTTAAATGTTAGAATAAGAGTTGATGGTGAACTTTTAGAATATGCTACTGTTCCTAATTATGTCAAAAAGAATTTACTTACAAGAATTAAAATTATTTCAGGGATGAACATTACAGAGTCACGACTTCCCCAAGATGGAGCAATTAAAAACTTAGCTGATGCCGTTAATCTAGATTTGCGGGTATCATCACTTCCTATTGTCGATGGCGAAAAAATAGTTATCCGAATTTTGAACTACAGCATGTCACAAAGCGGCTTAGAAAGTTTAGGGTTATCTGAGAAAAATCTGGAAAAGATTAAAAACTTAATCAAAATACCTAATGGAATTATCTTGGTAGCTGGAGCTACTGGTTCTGGTAAATCAACTACTGTTTATAGTATGCTGCAAATTTTAAATACTGTTTCTCGGAACATTATAACAGTTGAAGACCCCGTGGAAATGAAAATCGCCGGCATTAATCAAGTTCAAGTAATGAGTGATATCGGACTTACCTTTGGAAGTACTTTAAGAAGTATACTAAGACAAGACCCAGATATTATCATGATTGGAGAAATAAGAGATGATGAGACCGCGAGAATTGCCGTTAGGGCTTCAATTACAGGTCACCTTGTTTTATCAACTATCCACACTAACAACTCCTTAAATACCATCGAAAGACTACTAGATATGGAAGTTGAAAGATATCTTTTAGGAAGTGCTTTATCAGGTATTATATCGCAAAGACTAGTTAAAAGACTTTGTCCAAAATGCAGGAAGGTGCGAGAGACCAACAATTATGAAAAAGTATTATTTCAAAAAGTTCTTGGCCAAACTGTCAATGAAGTTTATGCTCCTGAAGGCTGTAGCGAATGCATCAATGGTTATACAGGCCGTATTGCTTTACATGAAGTCTTGGAAATTAACCAAGATATAAGAGATGCTATTACTAATAATGTTCGGAAAAAGGAACTTAGACATCTAGTTTATGATAAAGCTGATGTTACTTCTCTTTTGAAAGATGGACTAGAAAAAGTAGTCGCTGGATTTACAAGTATTGAAGAGATACTTCGAGTAATTGATGTTAAAGATGATATTGGAGAAGATGATATAGAGATTAAAAATGCCTTTATTGGTAAGGGTGATAATGATGGTGGTAGTGATAAGGAAGATAATGCTACGGTTTTAGAAACTAATATAGAAGAAATTGAAACATTATAAAAATGGGCTTAAAAACCCATTTATTTTTTGATGATAAGATGCCGAAAGGTATTGTCAGTTATACCTTTAATTATCCCAGGCATAATATTAAGGAGAACAAACTCTTCTTCTAAAACCCATTTCATTTTCATATCTTGATTTTCAAAATTAATTAACTTTTCTGCATAATCATTATCATCAAGCTCTATTTTATAGATGAAGAGATATTCATGAAATTTTCTTCCCTCAAACGAATAGAAGTTTTCAACTATACGCACAAGGTTCATCTCTTCTAGAGAAATATTTATTCCAAGTTCTTCTTGAAGTTCTCTTTGCAAAGCCTCTTTACTCGTTTCTTCTAAGGCAATTTTTCCTCCTGGCAAACTATAATAATCTTTATCCTTACGCTTACTAATTAATATTTTATCTTGGTAAGTAATAAAAGCCGCTACCCTGACATTAAAACCTACGTCTCCCATTTTATAACATATATCCATCTTTTTTCACCATCCTGGCTTAATTATATAATAGATAAGAAAAAAAGAAAAGCTAATCTACTTTTCTCCTTCTTTTAGCATAGTTGTTATAAATATTCCATAGCCGGAGACGGGGTTATCAACGATTACATGAGTTACTGCTCCAACTAAAAAACCATTTTGAATAATTGGCGAACCACTCATACCTTGCACTACCCCACCAGCTTTTTCTAAAAGAGTGCTATCTTCTATAGTAAAGGTTATATTTTTAAGTTTTGCAGTTTCATCTACTGATTTAATTTCAATATCAAAAGATTCTAGCTTTTCTCCCTCTAAAACAGTTGCAATTTTTGCTTTTCCTACTTTAACATCTTTACTTGTTCCCACCTTTAGCTTCTCTTTATCTAAAAGATTTGTTTCATAAGTGCCATAAATTCCGACACTCGTATTTTTATTTATAGTACCATATTTTGTTCCATAGTAAAATTTAGCATTTTTACTTCCGGCTTTACCAACAGTACTTTTCTCAATACCTGTTATATAGTTTCGAAAAATACTTCCACTTTTAATTTCAACAATACTGCTAGTATTACTTTCCATTATTTCGTGTCCTAAGGCACCAAAAATCTTTGTTTCTGGGTCGATATAGGAAAGTGTTCCAATTCCTGTGATATTATTTTTAACATATAATCCAGTTTTATAGATCCCATCATCTTTGATAAGATTTAATTTGCTAACCTTTTCTTTGCCACCACTTTTTAACGTGATGTTTACATAGCCTTTATCAATATTTTCTTCAACTATTTTAGTTAAATCATCTATACTATTTATTTTAGTATTATTAATATGGGTTATGTAATCACCTACTTTAATTGCGGGCGTTCCCTTATTATATTTACCATTTATTTCATAAAAACCAATAACCATTATTCCATCACTTGTAACTTCAATTCCAAGAGTTTCACCGCCAGGAATTACATAGTCAGAATAAGCTAAAATATTAAAAGGCATAAGTAATAATGCCATAAGTATCAATTTTATTTTTTTCATAACTTTATCACCTTTCTATAGTTATTATGGACTTCAAAAAGAAATTTAAAGAGCCAATTTTTGGCTTTAGCAAGAATTAATAATATAGATATAATTATGAAGAAAAAATAACAGTTCTTAAATATTGGACTGTTATTTTTGTTCTTCTTGCTTGTATAGTTCTTTGTATATATCACATGATTTCATCAGCTTTTGATGTTTACCACTGGCTATTATTTTACCACCATCAACAACATAGATTAAATCAGCATCAACAATTGTCGATAATCTATGAGCTACCATGATAATGGTATGATCTTTTACTAAAGCATCGATTGCGAGTTTTATCTTGGCTTGACTTTCGTTATCAAGAGCACTTGTAGCTTCATCAAATAAAAGAATTTTGCTATTTTTAAGAAGAGCTCTAGCTATTGCAAGTCTTTGTTTTTGACCGCCAGATAGGTTTATTCCCCCCTCACCTAGCATGGTGTCATATTTTTCTGGCAAGCTCATAATGTATTCATCAATTTGGGCTATTTGGCAAGCTTTTCTTATTTTTCTTAAAGATAAATATGGATTTACTATTTTTAAATTTTCTAAAATTGTTTTGTTAAAAATAAATGGTTCTTGTCTTATGATTGCAATATTTTCATTGAATGCTTCTTCTGTAAAGTCATTGATAGGAATATCATCGATTAAAATCACTCCACTTTGGGGCTCAAAATAGCGAAGGAGTAAATTGAATATAGAACTTTTACCTTGGCCACTTTTACCAACGATAGCAATTTTTTCTCCAGTTTTAATATCAAAACTTAAATCATTAAAGATATTTGGTTCTTTATCACTATAATGAAAACTAACATTCTTAAAAGAAATATTACCATTTATATTAGTTTTAGCTACTATTCCATATTTTTGGTCTTTATAAAGCTTGTTATCTAGTATTTCCGTAATTCTTTGAATTGATACAAGCATCTTAGAATAGGAATTAGATAAATCTGTGAAAAGGTCAACGGTATTCATAAATCTATAGATATAATATGTCATTGTTCCTAGAAAAGCAAATGTAGCTTTATCAAGACAAATTAGAATAGCTATGCTTGCAAAGACTATTGCTTCAAAGGCGGTGCTTAATACTGCGACCATGGCATAATAATCTTTTTCATTAATCATTTGTTTATTCATCTTGAAGAAGACATTTCGAATGGTATTTTTGATATTTTCATTAGTACTTTTGCGAATGCCAAGGGCTCTTATTTCTCTAGTAGCTCTAATATTTTCGGAAACACTGGCAATAAGAGCATCTTTGTTTTTAGTTATTTCTTCTTCACTTTTTTTAATATTTGGTAAGTACTTTTTAGAAATAAAGGCGAAAATAACGATGTATAAAATAATTTCTAGAGCAATTAAAGGGGATACAAATAAGACATAGATAAAGACTACTAGACTTGTAAGTAAGGATATTATAACTCGAAGAGAGCTTTTAAATGTTCCTGATATAGTGCTGGCATCTCCGGTAACTCTATTGATAAATTCTCCACTGCTTTTTTCTTCAAAAGCCCGTGCTGGAAGATGACTTACCTTTTCATACACCGAATAACCAATAGTCTCCATTACATCATTGCTAACTCTTTCCACATAAATTTTACCTCTTTTTTCAAGAAATAAAGTATTAATAAAATCGATTAAAAAATTTAGCAGTAAAAGAAAGACTGCTGTTTTGTAAGCCCCTGTGCTTATTTTATCTAGGGATAAACCTATTAGATAACCATAAGCTAAAGTAAGTAAAGATGAGATAAGAAGACATAAGACTCCAACAAATAATCTTTTCTTAAACTTAAAAAAATACTTTTGAAAAAATTTAATAACTTCGTTTGTTTTCACTTTTTATTTCTCCTTTTTAATTCTTTGTTTAATAGAAAATAAAATATTTAAAGCTTCCATTGGGGAAGTGTTTAGAACATCAATTTTACCAATTTCTTCCTTTATCCAATTTTTATTTTCTTCTTCCGGCTCAAAGTCCATGGCAAGTTGGATTTTTTTAGCAGGCATTTTTTTATTTTGGGTATTTTCATACTCTTTTAAGATGTCTTCGGCTCTATCTAGAAGTTTTTCTGGCATTTTGGAAAGCCTTGCCACATGAATACCATAACTTTTATCCACAGAACCATTTTTAATTTTATGAAGAAATGTTATTTCATTTCCATTTTCAATGGCACTAACATGAATGTTTTTGATGTTATGAAATTTTTTATCCAGTCTAGTTAACTCATGATAGTGAGTGGAAAACATCGTATAAGCATGAATATTTTCACTAATATACTCAAGTATGGCTTGGGCAAGGCTCATTCCATCATAAGTTGCTGTCCCTCTTCCAAGTTCATCAAATAAAATTAAACTGTTAGAAGTAGCATTTACTATCGCATCTTTGGCTTCTTTCATTTCGACCATAAAGGTTGACTCTCCACTTACCAAATCATCACTTGCCCCAATTCTGGTAAAGATTTTATCAACTATGCCAAGAGTAGCACTTGTAGCTGGGACGAAAGAACCCATTTGAGCCATGATAACAATAATGGCCATTTGCCGCATATAAGTTGACTTACCACTCATATTAGGCCCAGTGATAAGAAGTGTATCAACATCACTTGTAAAAAAACAATCATTTGCAACATATTCCTTGCCACTTACCGCTTCTACAACAGGATGCCTTCCTCCAATTACTTCTAGTTTGTGCTCATGAGTTAAAACAGGTCGAACTAGATTGTATTCTTCACTACATATAGATAAAGATAATATGGCATCAATACTACTTAAGGTATCAGCAGTATCATTTAAAGCATTTACTTCCTTTTTAATTTTTTCCCTAATATCACAAAATAATGCATATTC
Source organism: uncultured Bacilli bacterium (assembly GCA_934096125.1). Taxonomy (GTDB): domain Bacteria; phylum Bacillota_I; class Bacilli_A; order RF39; family UBA660; genus Onthocola_B. The sequence continues at coordinate 11,591 of CAKOLB010000001.1, read as the reverse complement.
TAAGTCAACGATATTTTCTTCCGCATTTAAAATCATACTTTCTTTTTCTTTTAGCGTTGGAGAAATATATCTTTCACAGTTAGTTAAGGTTTGCTTTCTTTCAAAGTTATATTCATCTTTAACTAAGTGCTTGCTGCCATTTGGAACTTCGATATAATAACCAAATACTTTATTAAAGCCAATCTTTAAATTTTTAATGCCAGTTTCTTCTTTCATCTTGGCTTCAAACTTAGCAACAAAGTCTTTACCACTACTTCTAATGTTTTTAAGTTCATCTAATTTTTCGCTGTATCCCTCTTTTATAATATGACCATCACGAATACCAATGGGTGGGTCTTCAACAATAGATTTATCAAGTAAGTCATAAACCTTTTGGTGCTCGTCTATTTTTTCACTAAACCCAAGTTTTTCTAAAATTCTTTTAATATCTGGTAAAACACTTAAACTAGTTTTAAGCTGGATTAAATCTCTTGCATTAAGAGAACCATTAATTACTTTTCCTGCTAGACGCTCAATATCATATACTTCGTATAAGGCATTTTTTAATTCTTCTTTTAGAATAAATTCATTATTTAACTTCTCTATTTTTTCATATCTTTCGTTTATTTTATTTATATCTTTTAAAGGTTTAATTAGCCATTCTTTTAATTTTCTACTTCCCATCGCTGTCTTACATTTATCTAATAGCCATAAAAGAGAATAGGTTCGCTCTTTGAGTCTTAATGTTTCTACTAGTTCAAGGTTACGAATTGTATGAACATTCATCTTTAAATAATCATCTCTATTTAAATATTCAATACTATTTATATAACTTAAGTCTTTAAGTTGTCTATTATTTAAGTAGTAAAATAAATGAGCTACACCACTTTTAATGCGGGCATCTTTGATTTTTTCTAAAAGTGCTTCATACTTATCCCAAAGAAACTCACTACTGATAGTTACTTCAATACCATAACTGTTTTTGATAAGATTAATAAACTCGGTTTGTAAATTATCTAAAAGAAGTATTTCTTTAATGTTTAATCTTAAAATTTCACTTATGATATCATCTTTGTTTTTGCTAAGCCACATAGAACCTAAGTAAGATGTAGAAATATCTAGTATGGTAAGAAGCGTTGCATCTTCGAAAAATAAGATGCTGGCGATATATGATGAGTCTTTATCGTTTAACAAATCATTATCGGCAATTGTTCCTTTACTAATAACCTCAGTTATTCCTCTTTTAACCATTCCTTTGGTGGTTTTAGGGTCTTCTAATTGCTCACAAATAGCAACCTTATATCCTTTATTTACAAGTTTTTGGATATAAGTTTTAACGCTAACATGAGGAACCCCACACATTGGCACCTTTTCTTCAAGACCAGCAACTCGGCCAGTTAGCGTGAGCTCCAGCTCTCTTGATGCAATTAAGGCATCGTCAAAAAACATTTCATAAAAATCCCCTAAACGATAGAAAACTAATTCTTCTGGGTACTCGTCTTTAATGGTCATGTACTGAGCCATCATTGGACTTAATTTATTTCTATCTACTTCACTTCGTAACATATAAAAAACCTCTTTAGTTATTATACATAAAATAAAGAGGCTTGTCTATTTTAATAATCAAACTTTTTGGAAAATAAAATAGTATTAACATTTGTTAATCCCGTATTTGGAATATTGAAGATTAAAGCAGTGGTATCATTATCTAAAAAGACGTCATGACTATCTTTATTTTCAATATACCCTGGAGCAGCTTTTGTTTCCTCAAAGTGATATTTTCCTTTGGACAGATTCTTTATAATTATCTTTCCTGCTTCGTCAGTTTTACCGATAAATATTACATTATTTAATTCATCGTAAACGGTAAACTCCACATCTTTAATGGGCAGTCCTGTTTTCTCATCCTTTTTCGATATGATAAGGGTCTTTTTCTCAAGGTCATTATAAAGTTCTAGGTTTTCATCAATTACTCGGTTGTCCTTGCCAAGGAGTAAAGATACTTCATAGACTTTGGCATCAAGCACATAACCATTTACAGTTTTACTTTCCTTAATATAGTATTTACCGGAGGGCAAATCTTGAAATGTTACTAAACCATCTAAAGATGTTATTTTGGTAGCTAAAACATTTTGGTTTTCATCAAGCAAAGTTATTTCTACTCCACTTAGAGCCTTATATTCATAAGAAAATGATTGATTTTCATTTTTAAATAGCTCTCCGTATTTCTTAATATTTATCGAGCCAGTGGGAAGACTTGCTTTTAGCTCATACTTAGCATGAACTGGGATGGTCATTTTTCCTTTGATGATATTTTGGCTATCTGGGCACATGTAGACCAAAGCTTTTGTGGGCTTTAGAATTTTGTCTAAAGAAAATTCCATATTTTCATTTGTTACTTTTAGACTTAAATTATCTTGGTCAATGCTCACATTGTCACTTGACTTAAAGCCACTAAGTACATGATTAGTATCAGTAATGGTTATAGTATCGCCGATGATATAACTATCAAAGTTAAAGTTTGGCACTAAAAAATGATTATTAACAAGAGTGTATATTTCATTTATTTCATTTTGATATAGTTCATTATTAATATTACCATCAAAAGTGTCTGTGAAATAAAAGCCTGCGTTTGGCTCAATTTCCCGCCACATAAGCATTTGAGTTATGTAATACCATTTGGGGTCAGTGTGGTTGTAGTTTTCATCTACATATTCATAGCCATAATATGCAATTAAGTTTATTTTCTCCCAATTTTTTTGACCAATATTCAAAGCACTTGGTATCTCATCATCGTATACTTCATAGCTTGCTCCTTTTTTTACCTTTGCAAAGGGTTCAAGGCAGTAGACGTAATCTCCCGCATCATCAATGATAAACTGGGCTTTTTTCGCTTCTTCTTGACTTTCACTTACCTTTTTAATAAACATTCCATCAATTACTGCTCCACCTTTAAAATTTATCTGCTCACTATAAGCTTTAGCACTGCTAATAAAGGCTAGTGTTAATAAGCTTAATAAAATTAGTTTTTTCATTTAATCATCCTTTCTTCATATAGTAAATTAATTATTGTTTTAAGTATCTGTTTATAGTCATAGTTTAAACATAAATTGGTTGTAGCATAGGCTTGCCACTTGCGCTTTATCTTTCGGCTAGTAAGTATTTTTTGAAAAGTTTTATAGATATAATCAGAGCTTTCAAATGTTTCTAAAATACTTTTTAGCTCATCTATATTTACAGCCCTATTTATAATAAGGTTATAGACTTCGTATAAATTTTTGGGTATATTTTCTTTTTTTAATATTTTAATTAGATAAATGGCACTTAATTCTTCTGGTGATACTATCTTTAAATAAATTTTTTTTCGGCGTGTTGTAAGTTTATACTCTTTAAGTTCTCCATTAATTAAATAATTTTGGGCTACTTCGATATAAACGGTTAGATACCAACTGTGATTTTGATATTCACCTAAAATTTGAAAGCTTCCACAATTTCTTTTAAAACGGTAACCGATGATGGTGTACTTTACGTCTTTAAAGTTTTTTAACATTTCTTTTAAGACCAAACAAACATCCTTTTTAGTCTTTGGAAAATAAAGCTCTAGAGAAGAAGCAGTTTTAACTATAAACAAATCTTGGTATTTGCTTTCAGCTATACATATTAAAAATGCCTCTTTAATATATGCTGGATAAGTATAAAATTTTCTTTTGCTCCCAAATTATCACTCCTTTCGGGAAGTTATTTAAACATATTTATTTGCTTTTTCTTGTCGGTTTTTGGCATGTTTTAAATTTTTTGTATATTATTTTAAAATTTGCATATTATAGTAATATCAAGAAGATAAATTCTTCTTGGTTAGATAAATGGTGAGACTTCGGTCTCACTGCAAAAAAAGTTATAGGCAATTATTTATTTTGCTTATAACTTTTTTATATTTGTATTCGAATTGGGTTTGATTTTGTTCCTGTACCTGATGCATAAGTTACGGAACTAACTAAATTAAACACAGGCCGGACCACATGTGCAACCGGCGCAAGTTCGTTGCGCACACACCCAGTCGCACTCACAAAGAACACTAAATACGCATAGCTCGAAAGCTGGGAAATAGTCCATTCATAATTACCAGTATATAGCCAGTTTTCCTTTATTCCTTTTCGAATGTCTTCTCCCTCATCTTTATAGCCTGGCAAGTTCCTATATTTTGGACTAGCTGCAAAACCATAGTCACTTGCATACTTGAACCATATCACTTTCAATGAGCCAGTCTAAAGGGGAAGAAAAATCCCGAGATTTAGCATTAGCTTCAATTCCAGAATATTGAAATTTTTTAGAAACATTTTGCAATTGTGAAGATAACGAACTATATATTTTTCTAATCTTTAATGTTTCTGTTTGATTTGTGACATGATGGTTCACGTCATTTTTGTAATCTTCAATAATATCGTTTAAGATACTTAAATTGTAATTGTAGTAATCATTTTCACATTTTAAAAGAGCTGTTATACTATATGGCATTCCACCTGATAATAAATATTTTCGATAGTAATCTATTGCTTTTTCATGGATAGGTCCCATAGCTTCATTTTTGATAAAACACTCTTTTATTTTATCAATTAATGCATCTTGATTAAATGCCTTTAAAAATTCTTCAAAGTCCACTAGGTACATATATAATCTCGATACTTTTCCAACTGGAAATGGCTTTTTTAGTCTAAAAAAGTTTAACACCTAGAAGTGAACCTGCACACATTATCCTAGCACTACTATGTTGTTCGTTAAAAAAATTTTAATTCTGAAATCAGTTCTTCACGTTCTTAAATTTTGTCAATAAATAAAATGCTGTCCTCTTTATCAAAATCAAAATCTAAGAGAAGTTTTAGGTCGTTATATTTTTTTCAGATGAACCATTTTCTTTAAATAGTTTTACTACCTCAGTGTCTTCAAACAAATTAATTTTTTTATAATATTTAAACTCTTTCTGACAAAATTTATCAATAATGTAAGTTTTTCCACATTGTCTGACGCCAAGAACCATTAGGGGTTTAAATTCGCTACTGTTTTTTCAATTGATTATATCGTTATATATTTTCCTTTTCATTATTCCACCTCTAGTTAAATAACACCACATTTTAAGCTATTTTGCACCTTTTTGCACCCACTTTTGAATTTTAGGCATTATTTTTTAATTTTATTTTGCCTATCAATACTTAAAATTATGCCAATACTTATCAAGCTAACAAGAAGGCTTGAGCCCCCATAACTTAGGAAAGGAAGCGTTATTCCTGTCACAGGAATTAGTCCAATTACCACACTGATATTTAGTAAAGCTTGGATGATAATACTAAAACCAAGACCAAATGCTAAATATTTGGTAAATAAATTTTGAGAGTTCAATGCTATTTTTACAATATTATAAAACATAAAAATGAAGAAAGAAGATACTATTAAAATGCCTAGGAAACCAAATTCTTCAGATATTATAGAAAAGATAAAATCGGTTTGCGGTTCGGGTAAATAAAACTGTTTTTGGCGACTCATACCAAAACCTTGACCTAAAAGGCCACCTGGACCAATAGCATATAGAGATTGAATTATTTGATAACCACTTCCTAAGGGGTCAACCCAAGGATTTAAAAAAGAGACTATTCTTGCTAGGCGATAAGGGGCAACTGCGATAAGAGTAGTTATTCCCAGCAATCCTAAAATACCTATCTTGACAAAGAAAGAAAGTTTTACGCCAGAAATAAAAAGAAGAATTATTAAGGATAACATAATAACCATAGCAGTTCCAAAATCTGGCTCTAACATGATAAGAAAGAAAAAGACTATTAAAATAAGAAGAATGGGAAAAACTCCTTTCTTGATGTCTTTGATGATTCGTGAGTTATTGGCTAGATATTTTGAAACAAACATAGTTAATCCGAGTTTAGCAAATTCACTAGGTTGAATACCTAGTCCCCCTACCCCAAACCAGCTTCTGCTTCCGTTTCGCACCTTCCCTACCCCAGGTATTAAAACAAGAATAAGAAGAATAAAACAGATTAAAAGAATTAAGTTAGCTTTTTCATAATATATATTAGGGTTAATTTTCCTTAAAAATAATAAGATAAAAATACCGAGGATAAAAAAGAGACTTTGAGCTTTAACGAATTTAAATGGGTCATTAAATTTATATTCTGCCCAAATTGAGCTGGCTGAATAAATCATAACAATTCCAAATATAACTAAAAAGACAACACTTATAAATAAGGCTTTACCATTTCTATTTTGCATATGCCACCTCAGTATAAATTTTATGAAAAAAAATAGCCATTAGACTATTTTTCTTTATTTAAAGCCATACACCATAGGTTATCGCCGCCATGGCAAGGACGAAACCAACTACCCAAAACATTTTGATAATATCTTGTTCTTCCCAACCTAGTTCTTCAAAATGATGATGAAGAGGTGCTTTTAAAAATACTTTTTTGTTAAAATATCTGATAGCTATAATTTGTATCATACTAGATAAAGTTTCTATAACAAATACTCCACCGATAATTGCAAGAGATATTTCATGGCGAGAGACAATTGCAACACTAGCAAGAGCTCCTCCTAAAGCAAGGGAACCAAGGTCTCCCATAAATATCCTGGCTGGATGAGTATTGAAAACAAGGAAACCCACAATTGCTCCGGTTAATAAAAAGCAAAAGATTGCAATTTCTTGGTAGCCTTCTAGCCATCCAGCATTCCAACTGATAACACCATAAGCAAAAAAGGCTATCGCACTAAGGCCACCTGCAAGGCCATCTAATCCATCAGTAATATTTACTGCATTAGTAGTTCCAACTAGTAAGAAAAGGATAAAGAGACCAAACATCCAACCTAAGTTAATATTTATATTTAGGAAAGTAATACTTAGTATTGGTCTTCCTCCCCCTTTCATAAAAAGATAGAAGAAGACAAGGGCTATAATCATTTGAATTAAAAATTTTGTAACCAAGCTTAAACCGTCATTGTTATGTTTTTTGATTTTTAAATAATCATCGATAAAACCGAGAAACGCATAAGCTAAAAAGACAAATACCACTATGATAAGATTATAACTAATCGATATACTTCCCTTTAGATAAAGAAGAATTAAAGAGATTATGACTGGTAATATAAATATTACCCCGCCCATTGTTGGAGTACCCTCCTTTTTTAAGTGTCTTTTAGAAATAAGTTTACTAACAGACTGACCAAAATGTAATTTTTTAAATAAAGGGATTACAAAAAGTCCAGTGATTAAAGATAGGACAAAACCTAACATTAAAGCCATGGATGCTTTAGCTAAAATCAACATATTACCCTCGCCTTTCTTATATATTTTTTATTATACTATAATTTATCTAAATATTTTATTATTTAAAGTAATTTTGACAACTTTTGACATTAATTAAGCATAAGTATCACGCTTCCATTTTCTTTAACATATGTTCCTGCTTGGGGATTTTGGTATACTACGGTATCGCCAGTGCCACTATACTCTATTTTAAAGCCTTTTAAAGTTTGCTGTGCTTCTTTTAAAGACATATTGGTAACGTCTGGCAGAACAACATATTTTTGGTCCATCCAAGTATATTCTTTAGCTATTCCTTCGGTACTTTGGGGAATATTTAAAATATTAATCGCACTTTGGAAGATATTACGAGCAATTGGGGCGGCAACTGTTCCACCATACTGCACGACATTTTGCGGACTGTCAACTGCTACATAAACTACAATTTTAGGGTCATCTGCTGGCATAAAACCAATAAAAGATAAAATATAGTTGCTACTTGAGTATTTGCCATTTTCAACCGTTTGAGCTGTTCCAGTCTTTCCACCAATGCGATAGTTTTCAATGTAAGCATTGTGGCCTGAGCCTTTAGCAACAACACTTTCTAAAGCATATCTAACGAGCTTAGACGTTTCAGAACTTATAACTTTTCTTTCTAACTGTTTACTAGTAGATTTTATTAAAGCATTTGTCTCTGGTTCTAAATAATTTTTAACAAGATATGGTTTATATAAATTTCCACCATTAATAATACTACTCACCGCTCTTACTTGTTGTAACGGGGTCTAATAAATGAAACTTTTTACCTAAATTATCAGAAAGTGTATTTGTACTTTCTCCTGTCTTAATAAAAATATCTAATTTAATCCCTCTATCACTTTGCTTGTGAACTATTATTTTATCTATTAATTCATTAAATACATCACTATAACATTTATCATCTTCTAAACACTTCTCTAAGGCATTTCTAAGTTTCTCAATTTTATTTTCTATATAATTTTTATCTTCCTTATTGTTTTTTAATTCATTTATTTTTATTTGATAAATAGTTAAATCTTCATTTATTAAATCTATTTGTTTCTTATAATCATCTTTAGATAAGTATTCTTCCATAACAAGTTCTAGTAATTTATCTTTTTTATTATTTAAAACTATTATTTTAGATTCTAAACTTTTTATTTCTATTTCATTATTATTTGTTTCTAAATAATTCTTACACTCATTTAATATCTCATCAAATATATTATTTCTTCTTTTAAATAATTTATTAAGCATAGCTTTAAATACTTCATCAAGTTCAAGTTCAAATACTCTAGGATTAGAACATCCTTTTAAACTTTCTTTCCGATATACTTGACATTCCCATACGGGATTGTTTTTTCTTTTACCAGCACTTGATCTATGATAAGTTAAATTATGGCAACCACAATATATTTTTCCTGAGTAAGTATATCTATTTTGAAATATCGTTTTATTAACTGCACGATTTGTAAAACTATCTTGTCTTTGTTTTAATTTAGTATTTGCCCGTTCCCATAGTTCTTCAGATACTATTGGTGGAACATTATCATAGTCCTTATAAACAATCCAATCAGATTCATTTAATCTTTTCTTTTGTTTAGTTCGATAGTCTAATACCTTTGATTTATGTCCACAATAGTATCCTTTATATTTAGGATTTTCTATAATTCTTGTAAGTATTGTAGTATCTATTCTTTTTCCTGTTCTACTTTTATAACCTAAATTATATAAATATCTTGATACTTTAGATAATCCATCAGTTGTATTAGCATATCTATCAAATATTATCTTAATCATTTCTGCTTGTTCTTCATCTATAACTAGTTTTCCTTTATCTTTTACATAACCATAAATATTAGAGCATCCTAGTACCACACCATTATCAATACTCCTTTTCATACCAAACGAAACTCTTTCAGAAAGTCTTCTAACTTCATCTTGAGCAATTGAAGACATCATTGTAAGCCTAAGTTCAGAATCAGGAAGTATTGTATTAATATTATCATTTAAGAAATATACGCCAACACCATTTGCGAGTAATTCTTGAGTATACATAATACTATCTAAAGTACTTCTTGAAAATCTTGATATTTCTTTAGTTAATATCAAATCAAATTTATGCCTTTTAGCATCTTCAATCATTCTTAAAAATTCTTCACGTTTTTTAACTTGTGTACCACTAATACCTTCATCGATATATGAACCTATAAAGCACCAGTTAGGAACTTTACTAATATAATCATTAAAGAAAGATATTTGACTTTGTAAAGAATGTAATTGCTCATCTTTATCAGTAGATACTCTTGCATAAAAACATACATTCAAATTTAATTCTTGTAGCAGAACACCTTTCATAATATTATTCCTAACTGTATATAAGTCCATAATCACACCTTCTAAGTTAAAATTTTATAATTATTTAAATCATTTATATATTCTTCATTAATTTTACTTTTTTCTATTTCAATTTTATTCAAAAATTTATTAATACAAAAGTTATACATTCCATCATCTATAGCACTTTTTCTTTTTAAATATTCAAGTAATTTTATACTTGTTTCTATTTCTATTATTTTAGATGGAACTTTATTTATGTTTTCCATATACTTTGTCCTTTCTTTTAAGTTTATTTTTATAAAAACTAAAAAAGAACTTAAGGTACTTAAGTTCTACAAAAAATTTGAAAACTTAAATACCTCAAAGGACAAAATTAGACTAAATCATCATTTGAAATAAATTAAGTTTTCAAATAACAATTTAGTTTTTAATAATTAATATTCTATAACTCTTCTAGTTATTTCATAGCCATCAATAATATCAGGTAATAATTCATCATGTTCTAATATCAAAAATAATTCTATAAGTACATCTTTCTTTTCTTTAAATGACAATCTTTCAAATATTCGTATCATCTTTTTATATTCTTTTGGATAAAGACGATAAAGATTATAATTATAGTTCCAATACTCTTTAATATCAATTACTAAATAAGGTTAATCAATACTGCTTGGATTAAATATTTCTATATCAATACTATCATCAAGTAAATTAGGATTAACTTCATTCAAACTATTAATTTGATTTTTATCCCATAAGTTAAAAATATAATCAATAAATTTTAGTTTATTTTCTTTATCAAGTTGATTTATTTTTAACACTAATTCTTTTACTTCATTACTTGTATTTTTTAAATACATATTAAACACACTCCTTCATTTCTAATTTAAGTCATTTTAAGGGACAATATTTTTTTATACTAATAACTGATTAAGATTAATATCAAAGTCTCACATTTCATAAATTAGACATCAATAAATTAAAATTTAGTTTTAATATTTATCACTTAAAAAAATGAATTTTGCAAGAGTTTTTTTATAAAAAAAATTTAATTTTTGGTTTTATCTATTTTATCTTTGTTTTACTTTATTAATCTTTTAGTTATTAATATTATCTAATTATCCATATATGGTTGTTCAGTGTGTACTTTTTGGGTATATTGTTTTTCATAAACAATATAGTTATATAAAAACTTACCATCTTTAGAATGACCTTTTTCAATAATTAAATATCTATTTTCTTCTAATTCTTTTAATGCATTAGTAATAGCTAACCTACTTTCTTTACATAAAAGCCTTAACCCATTAATATTAAAATTCCATACATCAGGTAAAGATAACATTAAAGTTAATAATCCTTTTGCCTTTAAAGATATATTTTTATCTTCTAAATAAGTGTTATCAATCTTTTTTTAAGCTGTTTTTTAAGTAAAAAATACTGCATATTTTTAATGGGCATAAGGAGAATAACACCATAAACTTATATATACCTTATAAAATAAAGTAAATATAGTGGTGTCATTACTATTTTTGCACTTGCAAAAATGACTACTTTTTAAGTAGTAAGCGGCTACTCATATATAAATATTCCTTTAATACCAACAAAAAAAGTGGCTACTCTTTTTAATAAAAGTGACCACTTTATCATAAACCATTAAAAAAATGTGCTTCCTCTAGTTTTTAATTTTTATACCACCTTCTTTCAAAATAAAAAAAGAAGAACACATAGTTCCTCTCTACATAATTTTTTCATATCATACACTATTATAACTATTGACAAACACAAGTCAAGCTCATTTCATGTCCAATTTATGTCATTCTTTGCTCAATTTGTGTCACAAAAAATATGCAAGATTTCTTCATAGTTCTTGCATATTTTACTACTTGACAAGATAGAGTCAAGTCATTTTCAGTCCGTTTTTGGTACGAATATGTACTTTTTTGATACGTTTTGA